>DATJXQ010000126.1:0-20973 GCA_035500015.1 Steroidobacteraceae bacterium | reverse complement strand
CGCCCCGGAAATGCGCTACCAGCCGGGCAATCCGCTGGCCAACGCCGACGGCTACGTGTTCACGCCCAACGTGAACGTGGTCGAGGAGATGGTCGACATGATCAGCGCCTCGCGCGCCTACCAGAACAACGTCGAGGTGATGAACACCTCGAAGGACCTGCTGCTCAACACACTGAAGCTCGGCGATTAAACACAGAGAGGCTTGAGAACACCATGTCAGTGGATTCAGTCAACAGCACGAACGGCGCGGCGGCCGCCGCCGCGGCCGCCACCGCCACCAGCGGCAGCGACCAGCTGGGGCAGGACTCTTTCCTGCAGCTGATGATCGCGCAGATGAAGAACCAGGATCCGACCAATCCGGCCGATCCCACCGAGTTCCTCAGCCAGCTGGCGCAGTTCAGCACCGTCCAGGGCATCCAGAACATGCAGGATTCGATCAGCAGCCTGTCGGACGCACTGCGCGGTTCGCAGGTGCTGGGCGGAACCTCGCTGGTGGGTCACGCGGTGCTCGCCGACGGCGACAGCGCGGAGCTGGCCGATACCGGCGACGTCTATGGCTCCACCACGATCCCGGCCGGCGCCAGCGATGCCTACATCCTGGTCACGGACGCGAGCGGCCAGCAGGTGGCGCGCATTCCGCTGGCCACGCAGCAGGGGGAGGCCGACTTCACCTGGGATGGCACCACCGGTCTCGGCACGCGCGCGCCCGCGGGCACCTACAAGTTCAGCGCCGTGGCCGACGTCGGCGGCGGCAACCAGCAGCTGCAGACGCAGCTCGCCAGCTACGTGAACAGCGTCAGCATCGATCCGACCACCTACCAGCTAACCCTCAACACCGACATCGGGCCCATTGCGCTCTCCGATGTGCGGCAAGTGATGTAAGGAGCACACGACCATGAGCTTCCGTCTTGCCCTCTCCGGCCTGAACGCCGCCTCCCAGGACCTCACCGTCACGGCGAACAACATCGCCAACGTGGCGACCACCGGCTTCAAGGAGTCGCGGGCCGACTTCGCCGAGATGTTCGCGGTGTCGCCGCAGGGCGTGGCCGCCACCGCCACCGGCAACGGCGTGCGCGTTTCCTCCATCGAGCAGCAGTTCACGCAGGGGAACATCGACAACACCGGCAACAGCCTGGACCTGGCCATCAGCGGCCAGGGATTTTTCACCATGAGCGACAACGGCGCGCTGGTGTACACGCGCGCCGGCTCCTTCAACACCGACAACGCCGGCTACGTGGTCAATGCCGCCAACCAGCGCCTGCAGGTATATCCGCCGGCCGCCAACGGTGGCTTCAACACCGGCACGCTGACCGACCTGCACCTGCAGGCCGGCGAGAGCGCGCCCAACGCCACTTCCAGCATGCAGATGGTGCTGAACCTGCCGGCGGATGCCGCGCTGCCGACCACCGCGCCCTTCGACCCCACCGACACGGACAGCTACAACCGCGCCACCTCGCTGACGGTGTACGACTCGCTGGGTGCCGCACACACCGGTACGGTGTACTTCCAGAAAACCGGCGCCGGCCAGTGGAATTCCTATCTGTACGTGGATGGCTCGCCGGTGGGCACGCTGGCGGCGGCCCAGGCCGGCACCGGCACCGGCAGTGTCGACACCAGTTCGCTGACGTACCCGGCCAACTACAATCTGTCCGTCAACGGCACCGCTGTCGGCACCGGTGCCGCCAACGCGGCCGGCCTGGTCGCGGCGGTGCAGACGGCCGTGGACACGGCGGTGGTGGCTGGCGGTGGAGCGGCGGGCGACGCCGTCGTCTCCCTCAACGGCGCCAACCAGCTGGTGATCACCAACAACAGCAATGTGTCGCTCAATCTCGGCGGCACCGACGCCGCGAGCGTATTCGGTTCGCTGCAGACGGTGGGTCCACTGGTGCCGGCTGGTTCCGCGCAGCCCTACGCGCTGACCTTCGACGACCATGGAAACCTGCAGGTGCCCGCGAACGGCAAAATCACCTTCCCGTCGTACACTCCGACCACGGGCGCCGGCGCGATGACCCTGACGATGGATTTCAGCGGCGCGACGCAGTACGGCAGCAATTTCGGCGTGACCTCGATCACCCAGGACGGTTACACCACCGGCCAGCTCACCGGCATGAACATCGACACTTCCGGCGTGGTGGAGGCGCGCTTCACCAACGGCCAGTCGCTGGTGCTGGGCGAGGTGGCGCTCACCAACTTCGCCAACCCCAACGGCCTGCAGCAGCTGGCGGACACGACCTGGTCGCAGACCTTCGGGTCGGGCGACGCGCTGCGCGGCGAGGCGGGTGGCACGGGCTTCGGCCTGATCCAGTCCGGCTCGCTCGAGGCCTCGAACGTCGACATTACCGAGCAGCTGGTCAACATGATCACCGCGCAGCGCGACTTCCAGGCCAATGCGCAGATGATCCAGACCGACGACCAGGTCACGCAGACGATCATCAACATCAGGTAATCGTCATGGACCGCATGCTGTATGTCGCGATGAGCGGCGCCCGCGAGACCCTGCGGGCGCAGACCGCGAACAACCACAACCTGGCCAATGCCTCCACCACCGGCTTCCGCTCGGACCTGCAGGCATTCCAGGCACGGCAGGTGACCGGCGACGGCTTTGCATCCCGCGTGTACGCCACGGTGGCGACCACGGGTTTCGACGACACCACGGGCACGATGATGTCCACCGGGCGCGACCTGGACGTGGCCGTGCAGGGCCCCGGCTATATCGCCGTGCAGGCACCGGATGGCCGCGAAGCCTACACCCGCGCCGGTGACCTGCGCGTGGATCCGAACGGCCAGCTGCTGACCGGCACCGGCCAGCAGGTGCTGGGCGAGGCTGGGCCGATCGCGGTGCCGCCGTATTCCTCTATCGCCATCGGCGGCGACGGCACGGTTTCCATCGTGCCGCTGGGGCAGGGCCCCGAGACACGCGCCGACATCGGGCGCATCAAGCTGGTGAATCCGCCGGCGGACCAGCTCGGCAAGGACGGCGATGGCCTGCTGCGCATGAAGGATGGCAGCGACGCCGAGGCGGACGCCGGGACGCGCGTGGCCTCGGGCGTGCTGGAAAGCAGCAACGTGAACGTGGCCGATGCCATGGTCAACATGATCGAACTGCAGCGGCGCTTCGACATGCAGGTGCGCGCCATGAAGACCGCCGACGACAACGGCGCCGCCTCTGCGCGGCTGCTTTCGCTGACCTAGGCCACCGATTCATAGAGGACATGCCATGAACTCCGCACTGTGGGCCGCCAAGACCGGGCTGGATGCGCAGAACACGCGCATGACCACCATCTCGCACAACCTCGCCAACGTGAACACCACCGGATTCAAGAAGGATCGCGCAGTGTTCGAGGACCTGCTTTATCAGAACCAGAAGCAGGTGGGCGCCTCGACCTCGCAGGACACCGTTTCGCCCACCGGCCTGAATCTCGGCACCGGCGTGCGCATCGTGGCCACCGAGAAGAACTACACGCAGGGCGAGCTGGACAACACGGGCAATTCGCTGGATGTTGCGGTCAACGGTCGCGGCTTCTTCCAGGTGCTGATGCCGGACGGGAGCCTCGCCTATACGCGCGACGGCTCGTTCAAGCTCAGCCCAGAGGGCGAGCTGGTGAATGCCAACGGCTATCACATCCAGCCCGCCATCTCGATTCCGCAGGGCGCGCAGAGCATCACCATCGCCAACGACGGCACGGTCAGCGCGCAGCTGCCGGGCCAGGCGACCCCGACCCAGGTCGGTACGCTGCAGCTCACCGACTTCGTCAACCCGGCCGGGCTCGAGCCGCGCGGCGACAACCTGGTGGTGGAATCCGCGGCCAGCGGACCCGCGCAGACCGGCAATCCCGGCATCAATGGCCTGGGCACGCTGCAGCAGGGGTTCCTCGAAGGCTCCAACGTGAACGTGGTGGAGGAGCTGGTCGACATGATCGAAACCCAGCGCGCCTACGAGATGAACTCCAAGGCGATTTCCACCACCGACGAGATGCTGCAATACGTGAGCAACAACCTGTGAACCGTCAACACCTCATGAAACCGGCCGCCGGTGTGGCCGCAGCGCTGTGGCTCGCGGGCTGCGCGCTGCTGCCCAAGGGGCATCCCGATCCGTTCGCCGCCACCTGGCCCGACGACACCGCGCGCGAGGAAAACGCCAATGGCGCGATCTTCCAGTCCGGCTACGACGTGGCGCTGTTCGAGAACACCGTGGCGCACCGCGTCGGCGACACCGTGACCATCAACCTGGAAGAAAGCACGGCGGCGCAGAAGACCTCCAGCACCAACACCTCCAAGGCCACCACGGCCGACATCGCCGCGCCGGTGCTGGGCGGCAATCCGCTGCACATCGGCGGCAAGGAGATTTCCGCCGGGCTCGACAGCAGCAACAAGTTCGCCGGCGCCGGCGACAGCGCGCTCAGCAACAAGCTGGAGGGCAACATCACCGTGACGGTTGCCAAGCGGCTGTCCAACGGCAACCTGGTGGTGCGCGGCCAGAAGTGGATCGAGATCAACCAGGGGCGCGAATACGTGCGCATCCAGGGCGTGATCCGGCCGCTGGACATCCAGCCCGACAACACCATTCCTTCCTACAAGGTGGCCGACGCCAGCATCGCCTACGGTGCGAAGGGCGCGCTGGCCGATGCGAATCGGCCCGGCCTGCTGTCGCGTTTCTTCAACTCCATCCTCAATCCGCTATGAACCACCGTCGCCTGCCGGAACTCTTTGCCATCGCGGCACTGGCCATGGCGCTGCTCGCGCCGGCCGCGCATGCCGACCGCGTCAAGGACCTTGCCTCCGTGTCCGGCGTGCGTGCCAACCAGCTGGTCGGCTACGGGCTGGTGGTGGGCCTGGACGGCACCGGCGACCAGACCAGCCAGGCGCCGTTCACCGTGCAGAGCATCAAGAGCATGCTGTCGCGCTTCGGCGTGACCGTGCCGGACAACGTCAATCCGCAGCTGAAGAACGTGGCGGCGGTGGTGGTGACGGCCGACCTGCCGCCGTTTTCCAAGGCCGGACAGACCATCGACGTGACGGTGTCCTCGATCGGCAACGCCGCCAGCCTGCGCGGCGGCACGCTGCTGATGACGCCGCTGCGCGGCGTGGACGGGGAGGTCTACGGCATCGCGCAGGGCAGCCTCACGGTGAGCGGCTTCGGCGTGAAGGGCACGGATGGTTCCAAGCTGTCCGTGAACATACCTTCCAGCGGCCGCGTGCCCAACGGCGCCACCGTGGAGCGCGAGGTGCCGAACAATTTCACGCAGCAGCCCTTCGTGGTGCTGAACCTGAATACGCCGGATTTCACCACCGCGGCGCGCCTGGCCGCCGGCATCAACAAGCTGCTCGGCGCGGACACCGCCCAGGCGGTGGACGCGGTGTCGGTGAAGGTGACCGCGCCGGTCGATCCCAACCAGCGCACCGCCTACCTGTCCACGCTCGAGGCCATCGAGGTCGATCCGGGCGATGCCCCGGCGCGCGTGATCGTCAATTCCCGCACCGGCACCGTGGTGATCGGCTCGCACGTGCGCGTGTCGCCGGCGGCGGTGGCGCACGGTTCGCTGTCGGTGACCATCACCGAGCGCCAGGACGTGAGCCAGCCGCAGCCGTTTTCACAGGGCCAGACCGTGACCACGCCGCGCAGCGAGATCTCCGCCACCGAGGACCAGGCGCGCATGTTCCTGTTCGATGCCGGCGTGAGCCTCGACGAAATCGTGCGCGCGGTGAACCAGGTGGGCGCCGCGCCCAGCGACCTGGTCGCCATCCTCGAGGCGCTGAAGGAAGCCGGCGCGCTGCACGCGGAGCTGATCGTCATCTAGCCGCCATGGCCGTGCAATCAGTCAATCCGTCGCTGTACGCCGATCCCACCAGCCTCGACGGGCTGAAGAGGGAGGCGGCCACGCAGTCGCCGGAAGCCATCCGCGAGGCCGCGCGGCAGTTCGAGAGCCTGTTCACCAGCATGATGCTGAAGAGCATGCGCTCGGCCTCCGGCCAGGATCCGCTGTTCGGCAGCGACCAGGAGGACATGTACCAGGACATGTTCGACCAGCAGATGGCCGTGCAAATGTCGCGCGGCAAGGGCCTGGGCCTGGCGGACATGCTGGTGCGGCAGCTGCAGGGAAGCGCCACGGGCGTACCGGCGCAGGCCGGGGCGGGCGCCGCCACCGGCAAATCCGCCACCGCGCCCGCCGGCGAGCTCACC
The DNA here is from genome assembly GCA_035500015.1 of Steroidobacteraceae bacterium. GTDB lineage: Bacteria > Pseudomonadota > Gammaproteobacteria > Steroidobacterales > Steroidobacteraceae > ZC4RG30. The sequence goes on along the minus strand of DATJXQ010000126.1, from coordinate 14,792 downwards.
GGGATGACGTGGGCGCCGCAAAGCCAGCAGGATTTCGTCAGTGCGCTGCGCCCGGCAGCCACGGCCGCGGCCGGCGAACTGGGCGTGGATCCCGACACCATCATCGCGCACGCCGCGCTGGAAACCGGCTGGGGACGGTCGATACCCGCCGCGGCGGACGGTCGTTCCAGCAACAACCTGTTCGGCATCAAGGCCGGTGGTGGCTGGCAGGGCGCCGCGGTGAAGGCCGCCACGCAGGAATTCAGCGGCGGGCAGATGCAGCGGGTCGATGCGGGTTTCCGCGCCTACGCGTCGCCGGCCAGCGCGCTGCAGGATTATGTGCAGCTGCTGAAAAACAATCCGCGCTATGCGGGCGCGCTCGGCACCGGCACCGATGCGGCCGCCTTCGCACGCGGACTGCAGCGCGGCGGTTACGCCACCGATCCGGACTATGTCGCCAAGCTTACCGCGATCGCGGCGCGCCTCAAGAGCGCCGCCGGTATGCCGTTAACCACCACGAACGCTGTCTGAGAGGTTCCTGCACGTGGCTGACATGCTGAACGTCGCACTGTCCGGGTTGCGGGCCTTCCAGACCGCGCTGAACACGACCAGTAACAACATCTCCAACGCGAGCACGCCCGGTTACAGCCGGGAGCGCGTGGACCTGTCCGCACAACCCGGGCAGGGCGTTGCCGGTCTCACTGTGGGCGCCGGCGTCAGTGTCGCGGGCATCAGCCGTTACAGCGACGATCTGCTGTCGGCGCAGATGCGCAGCGCCTCGAGCAGCTACTCGCGTCTGGACGCCTACGCGGACAAGGCCGGCGACCTCAACAACCTGTTCTCCGACAGCACCACGGGCCTGACGGCCTCGCTGCAGGATTTCACCAATGCGCTGCAGAGCGTGGCCAACACCCCGGCCGATACTTCCGCGCGGCAGACACTGCTCTCGCAGGCCGGCGGCCTGGTGACCCGGCTGCAGAGCTACCAGGCACAGCTGGACCAGACCGATGCGGACGTCAACGACCAGCTGCGCGCCGACGCCACTTCGATCAGCAGCATCGCCCAGAACATCGCGCAGCTGAACCAGCAGATCGCCGTGGCCACCGGCAGCGGCAACACGCCCAACGACCTGCTGGATGCGCGTGACCAGCAGCTGGCGAACCTCGCGGCGCTGGTCGATACCAGCGTGGTCAAGCAGGACGACGGCTCGGTGAACGTGTTCATCGGCAAGGGGCAGCCGCTGGTGGTCGGCGGCCAGGCCTCGCAGGTGGTCGCCCAGACCGACCAGTTCATCCCCAACCGCGTGACGCTGGCTTTCCAGTCCTCCTCCGGCACCATGGACATCACCAGCTCGCTGTCCGGCGGCAGCGTCGGCGGGCTGCTGGATTTCCGCAGCGAAATGCTCGATCCGGAGCGCAACGAACTCGGTCGCATCGCGGTGGCACTCACCGACGTGACCAATGCACAGCACCAGGCCGGCCAGGACCTGTACGGCGACATGGGCGGGGCCTTCTTCGCAGTGGGCGGCGTGGAGGTGCTCGGCGGCAAGGGCAATACCGGCAGTGCCACGCTCAGCGCCACGCGCACCGACACCGGCCAGCTGACCGCGGCCGATTACATCCTGCGTTACGACGGCAGCAACTGGCAGGTGCAGCGTACCGACACCGGCGCGGCGGTCGCCTATACGGTGGGCAGCGGCGGCGCGCTGCAGTTCGACGGGCTGTCCGTGGCGGTGAGCGGCAGCGCGCAGGCCGGCGACCAGTTCATGGTGCAGCCCACCAGCGGCGCCATCGACGGCATGCAGGTGCTGATCACCGATCCCTCGCGCATCGCCGCGGCGGCGCCGATCCGCACCGCGGCCGCATCCGGCAACACCGGCACCGCCACCATCTCGGACGGCGAGGTGCTCGACGCCGGCAATGCCGCGCTGCGCAGTCCGGTCACCATTGAGTTCGACGGTGCCGGCAACTGGCAGGCGCTGGATTCCACCAATGCCGTGCTCGCCTCCGGCGCCTATGCCGCCGGCGGCAACATCGACGTCAACGGCTGGCGCGTGCAGGTCAGCGGCCAGCCGGCCGCCGGCGACAGCTTCACTGTCAGCAGCAATGTCGGCGGCACGGGCGATAACCGCAATGCGCTGAAACTGGCCGCAGTGCTGAACCAGGGTGTGCTGACCGGCGGCAGCGAATCGCTGGATGCCGCCGCGAACCGCCTGGTGAGCACCGTGGGTGTGGCCACCAACCAGGCCAATACCAACCGCGACGCGCAGAAGATCATCTACGATGACAGCAGCTCGGCGGTCGACAGCCTCTCCGGCGTCAATCTCGACGAGGAGGCGGCGGACATGCTGCGCTATCAGCAGGCCTACCAGGCCGCGGCGCAGATGATCAGCACCGCGCAGACCCTGTTCGAGACCATCCTCTCGGCGGTGAACTCATGAGCTCGTACCGCATTTCCACGGCCGGCCAGCAATCCGCGGCGATCGCGCAGATGCTGCAGCAGCAGGCGCTGATAGCGAAAACCCAGCAGCAGGTTTCCTCGGGCGTGCGCGTGCAGACGCCGGCGGACGATCCGGTGGCCGAGTCACGGATTCTCAGCATCCAGAACGCGCAGTCGCAGCTGGACCAGTACGGCAAGAATGCGGACGCCGCCACCGACCGGCTGAACCAGGGCGAGCAGGCGCTGGCCGACCTGGCCACGCTGCTGCAGCGGATCCAGGAGCTGGCCGAGCAGGCGAACAGCGGCGCCATGGATGACACCTCGCTGAACTCCATCGCCACCGAGCTGAAGTCGCATGTCAGCGATCTGCAGCAGATCGCCAACCGCCAGGACAGCAATGGCGAATACCTGTTCGCCGGTTATTCCACCGGCACGCAGCCCTTTGCCGGCAGCGGCGGCGGCATGACCTATGTCGGCGACCAGGGCGTGCGGCAGCTGCAGATCGGCGCCTCGCAGACGGTCGCGGACGGCATTCCCGGCCAGCAGGTGTTCATGGACATCCCGCAGGGCAACGGTACTTTCACGGTGACCGCGGGCAGCAACAGCGGCACGGGCGTCATCGGTGTGCAGCAGGTGGTGGACGCGGCGCAGTGGAATGCCGCTGTCGCCGCCAACGCCGCAGCCACGCCGCCGCTGGCCAACCAGTACACCATCCGCTTTACCGATCCGGATGGCGACGGCACGGCCGACAGCTGGGAACTGCTGGATGCCAATGGCAACCCCGTGATGGACAACGGCACGCCACCCGCGGCGGTCACCGGCACCTACACGGACGGTGGTTCGATCTCCTTCGACGGCATCCAGTTCACCCTTAGCGGCCAGCCCGCGGCAGGCGACACCTTCCAGGTGCAGCCCGCCGGCACCGAGAGCATGTTCCAGACGCTGAACGACCTGATCACCGCGCTTGGCAACGGCAACGGCACGCCGCAATTGCAGACCCAGCTCGGTACCGCGCTGAACAAGGCACTTTCGCAGCTGGACAACGGACTGAACAACGCCATCAACCTGCGCACCGAGGTCGGCGCGCGCCTGTCATCGCTGGATACCGCTTCCAGCCTGCGCGACGACCTGAACGCGCAGCTCACCACGTCGCTGTCGAACACGCAGGACGTGGACATGGCGCAGGCGATCGGCCAGCTGAACCAGCAGATGCTGGGGCTGCAGGCCGCGCAGGCCGCCTACACCCGCATCGGGCAGCTGTCGCTGTTCGATTACCTGCGCTGAAGCCGCGGCGGCCTCCGGCCGCTTGCGTGGATGCGATACAGGTCTCACTTCCGCGCCCCGTTTCGCCGACTGGGTCATCAAGTAAACGCCCGGTGCGCCGTTAACCCCCATGTAGAACGCACTGGCCGCGGTAACCGACCAGGGCACCGCCGGCCAAGCCGGAAGACTTGCTACAGATGGGTTCTCAACAGGAGCACTGAACATGTCACTCGTCATCAACACCAACATCATGTCGCTGAATGCACAGCGCAACCTGGCCGCTTCCGGCAGTGATCTGGCGACCTCCCTGCAGCGCCTGTCCTCCGGTCTGCGCATCAACAGCGCCAAGGACGATGCCGCGGGTCTGGCGATTTCCACGCGCATGACCACGCAGATCAACGGCCTTGACCAGGCGGTGCGCAATGCCAACGACGGCATCTCGCTGGCGCAGACCACCGAGGGCGCGCTGGAGGAAATGACCAACAACCTGCAGCGCATCCGCGAGCTGGCCGTGCAGTCGGCCAACGCCTCGAACTCCGACAGCGACCGCGCCGCACTCGACCAGGAAGTGCAGCAGCGCATCGCCGAAATCAACCGCAGCGCCAACCAGACCTCGTTCAACGGCCGCAAGGTGCTCGATGGTTCCTTCGGCAGCGCCACCTTCCAGATCGGCGCGAACGTCGGCGAGACCATCGGCATCACGCTGGACAACACGACCAGCATGCAGACCGCCGCCATCGGCAAGATCGCCACGGCCACCTCGTACGACATCAGCGACCTGTTCTCGGGCGGTAACACGGGGGTGTCCGGCGCGTTTACAGTGGGCGGTACCAGCGGAGCTACTGATACCGTCACGCTGACGGTCGGTGGCGTAGGCATCACCACGGCAGCCCTTGGCGCCGGCGCGACCAGTTCGGCCGTTGCCGGGGCTATCGATACGGCAATCGCCACTACCGCTGTCCAGACGGCGTTGGCGACTGCGGGCATCACGGTGACGGGTACGGCTGCTGCCGGCACCCTGGAATTCAGCAAGGCGGGCGCGGCGGCCGACGTCACGTTCACCGGTACCGGTGGTCTTGCGACGACGCCGGGTTCCTTCGCGAACACGAGCTTCGTCGGTACCCACGCCGCCGGCGCGACCTCGCTGACCCTGGGTGCTGGCCAGTTCAACATCGCGGTGGGTTCCGATGCCGCGGTGGACGTGACCGGCACCTTCGCCAGCGGCGCCGATCTGGCCACGGCGATCTCCACGCAGACTGGCGTTGCCGCCAGCTACAACAACGGCGTCCTGTCGCTGGCCTCGGGCAGCAATATCACGCTGGGTGGTACGCTGTACAGCGCGACCAGCGGGGCCGGCAAGCTGGATTTCAACACGACCCTGGCCAAGACGACGACCACTGGTCCGGCGCTCAGCTCGATGAACGTGCTGACGGCCGATGGGGCCAACGAGACGCTGCTGTCGGTCGACAACGCGCTGACTTCGGTCAGCAACCTGCGCAGCACCCTGGGCGCCGTGCAGAACCGCTTCCAGTCGACCATCAACAGCCTGCAGGCCGTGTCCGAGAATCTGACTTCCTCGCGCAGCCGCATCCTCGACACGGACTTCGCGGCGGAGACGGCCAACCTGACCCGCGCGCAGATCCTGCAGCAGGCCGGCACGGCGATGGTGGCGCAGGCCAACTCGATCCCGCAGAACGTGCTGTCGCTGCTGAAGTAGCCTGCAGTCGCAGCAAGGCACATCCGAAGGACGCGGCGGGGGCCGGCAAGACCCCCGCCGCCTTCCCACAGGTGAGGCAGCATGGACATCCCGGCAGTAACGCCAGTCTCCAGTGTCGCCACTTCCCCGCCCGCAGTGGGGAATCCAGTGGTTGTACCGGCCGGCAGCGGCAAGGATCTGCCGCCACCGCCGAGTGCGCACCTGGATGTTGCGGTGGTGCAGAGCCAGCAGCAGCGACAGGCCGCACTCGCGCAGCAGATGTCGGACTACCTGCGCTCGAACTCACGCGACCTGGTGTTCCAGGTCGATCCGCAATCCGGCCATCCGGTCATCACCGTGCTGGATGCTGCCGGCAACGTCGTGCGCCGCATTCCGGGCGAAGCCGCCATGCAGATGCTGCGACGGGCAAATGTCGAGTCGGGCACATTCATCGATTCGGTGGCGTGAGACACTGGCCGCATGGCTGACACCTCCGTCTCGGTTCCGTCCATCTCCTCGTCGGTGACGGGCACGCTGTCCTCGGCCGGCATCGGTTCCGGGCTGGATGTCAATTCGCTGGTCAGCCAGCTGGTGCAGGCCGAACGGGCACCCACCGACCAGCGCCTGCAGAACGAGAGCGACAACCTCACCACCCAGGTCAGTGCCGTCGCCTCGCTGAAGGGTGCACTCAGTTCCCTGCAGACCGCGGTCGAGGGCCTCACCGGCACCGATTCCTTCGACGTGCGCAAGACCACGCAGGACGACAATACCTACTTCAGCGCCACGGCGGATTCCGCCGCCGTGACCGGCCACTACGATGTCGAGGTGGTGCAGCTGGCCACCGCCGGACGGATTTCCTCGGGCGGTTTTCCCTCCTCCGGTGGCGGTGCCAACACCACCATCGGTACCGGCACGCTGGCCATCAACGTGGGCAGCCAGGAATTCAAGGTCAACATCGACAGCAGCCACGACACGCTCGCCCAGATCCGCGATGCCATCAACAGCGCCGCGGACAACAAGGGCGTGACCGCCACGCTGATCACCGACCAGGACGGCACCCACCTGGTGCTCGCGGGCACGCAGACCGGCGCGGCCAATGCCGTGTCGGTGAACCTTGCGGATTCGGTGGATGCGGACGGCAGCACCAGCGACAACTCCGGGCTGTCGCAGCTGTTCGGCATGGCCGCCAAGGACCCGGTCAAGGACGTGGCGCAGGACGCCATCGTCAACGTGGGCGGCTTCGAGATCCACAGCGCCAGCAACACCATCGACAGCGCCATCGACGGCGTGACGCTGGTGCTGAAGAAGGCCAACGACACCGGCGATACGACCGGGCTGGACATCAGCCGCGACGACGACGCCATCCAGGCCAAGGCACAGAGTTTCGTCGACGCATTCAACACGCTGGCCGGCCAGATCAGCACGCTCGGCAGCTACGACGCGGATTCGCAGACCGCCGGTCCGATGCTCGGCGATTCGCTGCTGATCGGCATCGATTCGCAGGCGCGGCGCATTCTCAGCGCACAGGTCCCGGGCATCACCGGTTCCTATCGCACGCTGGCGAGCCTGGGCATCACGACTGCGGCGGACGGCACGCTGCAGCTGGATGCCACCAAGTTCCAGGGCGCGCTGGCCGCCGATCCGCAGGCGGTGACGCAGATCTTCGCCTCCAGCAACGGCGTGGCGGCGCAGATGGACAGCTTCCTCACCGACAAGCTTTCCGCCACCGGCGACATCGCCAACCGCAATACCTCCCTGAATGACAGCGAAAAGGAGCTGCAGGACGAGCAGGATGCGCTGAATACGCGCATGCAGGTGGTGCAGGACCAGTACATGCAGCAGTTCACCGCGCTGGATACCTTGCTGTCGCAGATGCAGTCGACCTCCACCTACCTGACGCAGGAGCTGTCGGGTCTGTCGGATCTGGCGAACTACACCACCACGGGCGGCAAGAGCTGACGTCCCGGCGCCGGCCGCGCCCTGGCCGGCAATCCGCTCAAGTTCCGGTGCCGCCGGCCGTTAAGCCGCGTGTAGGCAAGGAGACGGCATGGCGGCGCATCCGGGAAATTCCAGTCTGGCGGCATATCGCGCAGTGGCCGCGCACGGCGGCGTCGCCGCCGCGGATCCGCACCAGCTCATCGTAATGCTGATGGATGGCGCGCTGGAGCGCATCGGCGCGGCGCGCGGCGCGATGGAGCACGGCGAGCAGCAGTCGCGCAACCGGCTGATCCACCGCGCGGTGGAAATCGTGCAGGAACTGCGTGCCAGCCTGAACATGGAAGCCGGTGGCGAGCTTGCCGTCAACATGGCCGCGCTGTACGAGTACTCGGGCCGGCAGCTGCTGCGTGCCAACGTCGAGAGCCGTCCGGAGTTGCTGGACGAGGTCGGCAAGCTGTTGCGGCAGATCCGCAGCGCCTGGATCCAGATCCCGGCGCAGCTTGGCGGCAAGCCATGAACGGCGCCGCGCGCGCGGCCGGCGATCTGCTGGCGCGCGGTGTGGTGGCCACGACACTGCAGCTGGTACGGGCGCTGCAGGGTGGACGGCCGGCGGTGGCACAGGGCCTGGTGCGCGAGCGGCGCCGGTTGCTCGCGGAACTGGCACGAAACATGAATAATCCTGCGCAAGCCGGTTTGCTGGCGGCCCTCGAGGCGGCCGTGGCCGAATCGGATCGCACGGTGGGAGCGTTGATCGGCTAGGCGGTCGGCGCGTTCCCGGCAGCGTGCGGAAAGAGGCTGCATGTACGAAGGCGTCGATACCGTCATCCTGAACAACGAGCTGGCCTACGAGGACCTGCTGCCGATGGCATTCAAGCCGCTGGCAAGGCCGCTGGACGCGGCCGCGGCCGGCGCGCTGGCCGATCGCAACATGCGCCTGCTGCAGGTGTGCGCCGCCATCGAGGAGCACGGCGCCGTGGAGCGCAAGGACGAGGCCTCGCCGCACTCGGCCGACCTGCTGCGGCTGGAAGTGAAGGTGAACCTGCTGCTCGACCTGATGGGGCAGGTTCTTGCCGCCCAGGTGCCGCGGCCCGCGCCGGCGATGCTCCGCTTCAACGCGCAGGGTGCGCAGTGGAAGACCCTGGATCCGCCACGCGTGGGTGCGCAGGGAATGCTCGAGGTCTGGCTGCGGGACTGCCTGCCGCAGCCGCTCGGGTTGATCGCCAACATCGCCAGCGTCGCAGCCGATGGCATGGTCAAGGCCACGCTGACGCCGCCGGGCGAGGCGGTGGCCGACCTCATCGAAAAGCTGGCGTTCCGCCGTCACCGGCGTCATGTCGCCGGCGTCCGCCAGCCCCGCCGCTCCGGAAGTGAGACGACCATCACGCGCACCCGCGGATAATTGACGCACCGCGTCACTTTTCTGGCGTCCCCGCATCGGGAGAATGGCACCACTGGTTTATCAAGGGCGTGCGCGGGTCTCATGGCGACGGCAGAACAAGAAGTCCAGGCGGAAGTCCTCACTCATCTGGGTCCCACCGGCGAATCGCCCACCATCCGGCAGATCCACTCGCTGATCGGTCAGGTCGCGGTCCACGATTCCAGCGTGCTGATCCTCGGCGAATCCGGCACCGGCAAGGAAGTGGTGGCGCGTGCCATCCACCATGCCAGTCCGCGCCGCAACCGGCCGTTCATCGCGGTGAACTGCGGCGCCATTCCCGCCGACCTGCTGGAAAGCGAGCTGTTCGGCCACGAAAAAGGTGCCTTCACCGGCGCGGTCGCCACCCGCAAGGGCCGCTTCGAACTGGCCGACGGCGGCACACTGTTCCTCGACGAGATCGGCGACATGAGCCTGCCCATGCAGGTCAAGCTGCTGCGCGTGCTGCAGGAGCGCGTGTTCGAACGCGTGGGCAGCGCGCTGCAGTACCGCTGCAACGTGCGCATCATCGCCGCCACGCATCGCAACCTGGAAGAGGCCATCGTGCGCGGTGCCTTCCGCGAGGATCTCTTCTACCGTCTCAACGTGTTCCCGATCGAGATGCCGGCATTGCGCATGCGCCTGCAGGACCTGCCGACGCTGATCAGGGACTTCTCCGCCAGCAATGCGGCGGCCGGCCGCTCGCCGGTGCGCCTGTCGGTGGCGGCGCTGGAATGCCTGCGCCGCCATGCCTGGCCGGGCAACGTGCGCGAACTGGGCAACCTCATCGAGCGACTGTCCATCCTGACCGCCGGCCGCCTGGTGACGGCGGAGGACCTGCCGCCGCGCTACCGGCCGCGCGACTGGACGCCGGAGGACGGCACGGATCTCGTGCCGGCGCTGCAGCCGGCCGCGGTACACGAGGCACCGCCGCTGCAGGCCGTGCGGCCGGCACCGGTCGGGCCGGAGCTGAGCGAACGCGAGGCACTGTTGATGCTCGAGGATCCGGCCGGCGGCAGCGGCACGGTCTTGCCGCCCGGCGGCATCGATCTGCGCGCGCATGTGGCGGCCATCGAGGAATCGCTGATCCGCCAGGCCCTGGCACGTTCCAATGGCATCGTCGCGCAGGCCGCGCGCCTGCTGGGCCTGCGCCGCACCACGCTGGTGGAGCGGCTGCGCAAGTTCCAGATCGCCGGCGCCGACGAAACGCCGGAGGATTGACGTCGCGGCGTCCGTTTCTGTGACGCACGTCACCGGTGGGGCAGCCCGCCGCCGGCATGGAACTTGCTCTTTCCACCGGCATGCACACGAACATCGACACCCCGGTACTGGATCGCGAACCGGTCGTGGTGGACCGCCGCGCGCGCGCGCTGTATGCGCTGGCCACGCGCGTGGCCGCCACCGACTGCACGGTGCTGATCAACGGCGAATCCGGCACCGGCAAGGAAATCCTGGCGCGCTACATCCACGACCGCTCGCCGCGCTCGCGCGCGCCGTTCGTCGCGATCAACTGCGCGGCCATCCCCGAGAACATGCTCGAGGCCATGCTGTTCGGCTACGAGCGCGGTGCCTTCACCGGCGCGACCAATGCCCACGCGGGCAAGTTCGAGCAGGCGCAGGGCGGCACGCTGCTGCTGGATGAGATCACCGAGATGCCGCTGGCGCTGCAGGCCAAGCTGCTGCGGGTGCTGCAGGAGCGCGAGGTGGAACGCCTCGGCGCGCGCGCCATGATGAGCCTGGACGTGCGCGTGCTCGCCACCACCAACCGCGACCTGCGCGCCCAGGTGCAGGCCGGCGCCTTCCGCGAGGATCTCTTTTACCGACTGTGCGTGTTCCCGCTGGCCATTCCGGCGCTGCGCGAACGGCGCGACGACGTGCTGCCGCTGGCCATGCGGCTGCTGGAGCTGCGCAGCACGCCTGGCGCGCGCATTCCGGCGCTGTCGGCCGACGCCGCGCAGCTGCTGCTGGGCTACGACTGGCCGGGCAACATCCGCGAACTCGACAACCTGCTGCAACGGGCCATGATCCTCGCCGGCGATGCGGTGATCGAGGCATCGCACATCCGTTTCGAGAGCCTGCGCGAGCCGGTCCGGCAGGTTTCGGCCGCGGTGGTCGACCTGGGCGGCCGGCCGCTGCGCGGTTCGCTGCGCGCCGCCGAAAGCCAGATCCTGCTGTCGGCGTTGCGCACGGGCGCCAATCGCGGCGAGGTGGCGCAGCGCCTGGGCATCAGTCCGCGCACGTTGCGTTACAAACTGGCGCAGCTGCGCTCGGCGGGCATCGACGTGCCTGCCGCCTGACCATTCACGGAAAGCTTCCATGAGCAACATGAGCATCGACAGCGTGCTGGCGCAGATCCGCTCGCTGCAGGCGCAGACGAAGATCGGCGTGCCCGCGGCGGCAAAGCCCACGGCGCCGGCGCCGGGCGCCGGCCCGGCGGGCGGAGCCGGGCGCGCCAGCTTCGCCAATGTGCTGCAGCAGGGACTGGATGCGGTGAATGCTTCGCAGAACCAGGCCGCCGACCTCGCGGCGCGCTTCGAGCGCGGCGAGCCGGGCCTGGAACTCTCGCAGGTGATGCTTGAATCGCAGAAGGCCACCGTGGCACTGCGCGCCACCGTCGAGGTCCGCAACCGCCTGGTCAGCGCGTACCAGGACATCATGAACATGCCCATCTGAGGACGAGTAAGCCGACATGAGCGACAACCTGGCTGCCACCCAACCTTCCGTGCTGCGCATTCCCGTGGTCGCGGGCCTCCGGCCATTGCTGCTGCTGGTGGGCCTGGCGGCGGCGATCGCGGCCGGCGTGGGCATCGCACTGTGGTCGCAGGGCCCCAACTACAGCCTGCTGTTCGGCAACCTGTCCGATGCCGCTGCGGCCCAGGTCACGCAGTCGCTGGACCAGTCCGGCATCCACTACAAGATGCAGCACGGCGCCGTGCTGGTGCCGGCCGAGAAAGTGGATGAGGCGCGCATGAGCCTCGCCGCCAAGGGTCTGCCGGGCAGCAGCGATTTCACGCTGCTGGACAAGGACCCGGGCTTCGGCGTCAGCCAGTTCATGGAGAACGCCCGCTACCAGCACGCCCTGGAGGGTGAGCTGGCACGCACCATCTCCAGCCTGAAGGCGGTGGAAGGCGCACGCGTGCACCTGGCGGTACCGCAGCAGTCGGCCTTCGTGCGCGACCGCAAGCCGGTCAGTGCCTCGGTGTTCCTGCAGCTGCGCAGCGGCGAGCGCCTGGACCAGGAGCAGGTCGATGCCATCGTGAACCTGGTGGCATCGAGCATCCCCGAGCTGGATGCCGGACACGTCACCGTGGTGGACAGCTCCGGCCGGCTGCTGTCCTCGCCGGAAAAGGACGCCGAGGCGGCGGCGCGCGACCAGCAGCTGGAGCTGGCGCACCGCATTGAAGATGAATACTCGCAGCGCATCGTGTCGTTGCTGTCGCCGCTGCTGGGTCCGGACCGCGTGCGCGCGCAGGTGGTTGCCCAGCTGGACACGGCCAGCACCGAAGAGGCGCGCGAACAGTACAAGCCCGACAGCCAGGTGGTGCGCAGTGAACAGACCAGCGAGGAAACCACGCATGGCGGAGCGGGCGCGCAGGGCGTGCCGGGTGCGCTGACCAACCAGCCGCCGCAGGGCGGTACCGCGCTGCCTGCGGGCGCGAAGCCGGCGGCCGCGCCGGCTGCTGCGACCGCAAACGCCGCAAACGCGACCGCGGGCACCGCCAGCGAGGAAAACTCCTCCAGACAGGCCACGCGCAACTACGAGATCGACCGCACCCTCGCCTACACGCACACGCCGGCCGGCCGCATCACGCGCCTGTCCGCCGCGGTGGTGATCGACAACCTGCGCACCACGGACAAGAGCGGCAAGGTCACCGAGACGCCGCTGACCCAGGACCAGATCACCCGCCTCACGCAACTGGTACGCGATGCGGTGGGCTACGACGAGGCGCGTGGCGATCGCGTCACCGTGGTGAACCAGAGCTTCCTGCCCGAGACGACCGCCGTGCCGGAGATCGAGACCACGCCGGTCTGGCAGAACCCGCTGCTGCGCGACGTCGCCAAGATCCTCTCCGGGCTGGTGATCATCGCGTTGCTGCTGCTGTTCGTGGTGAAACCCCTGGTGCGCGGGCTGACGACGCCGGTTGCCCCGGTGCTGGTGACGGGCGCGCCGCCGCAGGCCGGTGTCACGGGAGACCTGCCTGCAGCCAGTCCGGCCGCAAGCCGGCCCGGCAATGCGATTGCGTACGAACAGCAGATCGCCCAGGCACGCAGCCTGGTGGCCAAGGACCCGGCGCGCGTGGCGCAGGTCGTGAAGGACTGGGTGCAGAAGGATGACTGAGGCAGGGCGTAGCCATGCTGCAGACTGAGGAAGGCGCGGGCTTCGCGCTGTCCGAACCGACTGCCTGGCAGGCGCCGGTCATCGACGGCATGAATGGCTGGCCCGGCGGGCGCCGCATGGGCATCGAGCAGCTGCGCGAGGAGCAGCGGCGGATCCTGGCTGAAGCCGAGGCCGCCGGCCGCGCTGCCGGCCTGGCTGCCGCGCAGAAGGAGATCGAGGCGCGGCGGCGGGAACTCGAAGCGCGTGCGCGCAGCCTGCAAGTTGCGCTCGACGCACTGGCACGGCCGCTGGCGCAGGTGGATGACCAGGTGCACGAACAGATCGCGCTGCTGGCGGTGCAGCTGGCGCGCGGCCTGGTGCGGCGCGAACTGCGCACCGAACCCTCGCAGGTGATCGGCATCGTCCGCGATACCGTGGCCCTGTTGCCGGCCAGCACGCAGGGCGTGCGCGTGGCGCTGCATCCGGAAGATGCGGCGCTGGTGCGCGAACGTCTGGCAGTCGATGGTCCCGAACCGGCATGGTCGATCATTGACGACCCGGCCCTGGCGCGCGGCGACTGCCGCATCTATACCGACTATGCGCAGATCGATGCGCGCATCGACACGCGCCTGAAGGAAGCGCTGGCGGCGCTGCTCGGCGACGAGCGCCTCGAGCGGCGCGGGGAGACGGCATGAGCATCCCGGCCCGCGTGGTGCCCTGGCGCGAACAGCTGGCGCGTTCGGTGCACATGGCGCAGTCGCTGCCGCCGCCGGCGGTGGAAGGCCGTCTCACGCGGATGGTGGGCCTTACGCTCGAGGCGCTGGGCTGCCAGGCTGCGGTCGGCGATCGCTGTACCGTGCTGACCGGCGGCAGCGCCTCGCTCGAAGCCGAGGTGGTGGGGTTCGCCGGCGAGCGCCTGTATCTGATGCCCACCGGCGATCTGCATGGCGTGAAGCCTGGTGCGCGGGTGATCCCGCGGCCCGGCGCCGGCCATGTGCGCGTCGGCGTGGAACTGCTCGGGCGCGTGATCGACGGCGCCGGCGAGCCGCTGGACGGCCGCGGCCCGCTCTACCTGGACGAGCGCGCGCGCCTGACCGGCACACCGATGAATCCCCTGGCGCGCGCGCCGATCGAGCGGCCGCTGGATGTGGGCGTGCGCGCCATCAACGCGCTGCTGACCGTCGGCCGCGGCCAGCGCATCGGCCTGTTCGCCGGCAGCGGCGTCGGCAAGAGCGTGCTGCTCGGCATGATGGCGCGCTACACCGAGGCCGAGGTCATCGTCGTCGGCCTGATCGGCGAACGTGGGCGCGAGGTGAAGGAATTCATCGAGAAGATCCTCGGCGAGCAGGGTCGTGCGCGCGCGGTGGTGGTGGCCGCGCCGGCCGATGCGCCGCCGCTGCTGCGGCTGCACGGTGCGTGGACCGCCACGGCGATCGCCGAGTACTTCCGCGACCAGGGCCGCAACGTGCTGCTGATCATGGATTCACTGACGCGCTTCGCGCAGGCGCAGCGCGAGATCGGACTCGCCATCGGCGAGGCGCCGGTTACCAAGGGTTATCCGCCGTCGGTGTTCGCGCGGCTGCCGCAGCTGGTGGAACGCGCCGGCAATGCCGGGATGCAGCAGGGCTCGATCACCGCCTTCTACACCGTGCTGACCGAGGGCGACGATCAGCAGGATCCGATCGCCGACGCGGCGCGCGCCATCCTGGATGGCCATATCGTGCTGTCGCGCCGCCTCGCCGAGG
>DATJXQ010000125.1:0-2866 GCA_035500015.1 Steroidobacteraceae bacterium | reverse complement strand
GGCCTGACCGGCTCGCCGTTCTTCCTGTGGCTGGTCTGGCGGATGCAGCGGGAATCGCCATGACGCTGCTGCGCGCGGCCGGACTGGAACTGGTCCGTCGCGGCCGGGGCATCCTGCGCGGCATCGGGCTGGCGGCGGATGCCGGCGAATTCATCGCGGTGATTGGTCCCAATGGTGCCGGCAAGTCCACGCTGCTGGCGGCGCTCGCCGGACTGGTGCGGCCGGATCGCGGGGAGATCACCTTGGATGGGCGCCCGCTGCGTGATTACGCGCCGCGCGAGCTGGCGCGGCGGCGCGGCTACCTGCCGCAGAACCCGCGCTGCGAATGGCCGTTGAGCGTGGAGCGTGCCGTGGCGCTGGGACTGGCACCGCTGGGCCGCGAGGACGCCGCAAGGGTGGATGCCGTGCTGGCGAGCTGCGATCTCGGAACCCTGCGCGCGCAGCCGGTTACCACGCTTTCCGGCGGTGAGCTGGCGCGGGCCATGCTGGCACGGGCGCTGGTGGCCGATCCCGAGTTGCTCATCGTGGATGAACCGCTGGCCGGCCTGGATCCGCGCCATGCCTGGGATGCCGCGCAGCGCCTGCGGGAATATGCGGTGGACCGTGGGAGGCTGGTGATCGCCTCCATCCACGACCTCAACATCGCGTTGCGGCGCGCCACGCGCATCTGGGCGCTGCGCGACGGGCTGCTGCTCGCCGATGGCCCTCCGCAGCATGTGCTGCATGGTGCGTTGCTGGAGGAGCTGTTTGGCATGATGGCGCAATTGCGCGGCGTGGGGACGTCTGCCTGGGTGGAATTCGCTCCGGATGGCCGTTGACCGGCGCGAGCGGCCACAAGTAGGCTGTCCGCAGGATGCCCGCCGCCGGCCAGGTTGCGGCGAAGGCGGCCCCGGATGCACGCGGCCGGCCGCTGACGATCAAACCGGCGGAGCTGATGAAGCGCTGAACCTGACTCCCGAACAGGTCGGCAAGCTGCTCGACCTGCTCACCAGGAACCAGCTGTCCTCGATGGCGGATTTGCCGACGGACACCACTGATGAGGCGGCCGTGCGCGCTGCCGCGAATGCCCAGCGGGAGCGTGCGCATACCCAGGACAACGACGTCGCCGCCTTGCTTGGCGACGCCAAATACCAGCAGTGGAAGGATTACCGGCAAACGCTGGGGGTCCGCCAGCGGGTGGGCCGGCTGCGCAGCGCGCTCGAGGCCAGTGGACAGTCGCTGGATGAGCAGCAGCAGGACCAGCTGATCAGCGCGCTGGCCGCCGAGCAGAAGCGGCAGCAGGAGGACATGCGGCCTCAGCCGCTTTCCGCCGCGCGCGGCGCGGACAGCAGGCCGTGCCACCACTCCGAAATGCGCTGGCGGATCGCGGCGGCATCCAGCCCCGCCATGGCCAGGCATTCCTCGCGCGAGCCATGCTCGATGAAGCGGTCCGGGATGCCGATGTGCAGCAGCGGCAGCGGCACGCCGGCCTCGGCCAGCATTTCGGCAACCGCGGAGCCCGCGCCGCCGGCCACGACGTTTTCCTCGACAGTGACCAGCGCGCGCGACCTGTGCGCCACCTGCAGCACTGCTTCGCGATCCAGGGGCTTGACGAAGCGCATGTCGAGCACGCTGGCATCGTGCAGGTCCGCCGCCGACAGCGCGGCCGGCAGCAGCGCGCCGAAGTTCAGGATGGCAAGGCCGCTGCGGCCCTCGCGGCGCGCGACGGCCCGCCCCACGGGCAGTGCCTGCATCTGCTTCTCGGCTTTCACGCCCGGGCCGGCGCCGCGCGGATAGCGCACCGCCGCCGGGGACCGCAGCGTGGTCGCGGTGTACAGCATCTGCCGGCACTCGTTCTCGTCCGACGGCGTCATCACCACGAGGTTCGGGATGCAGCGCAGGAAGCTGATGTCGAAGCTGCCCTGGTGGGTGGCGCCATCGCCGCCGACCAGGCCCGCGCGGTCCAGCGCGAAGGTCACCGGCAGGTTCTGCAGCGCCACGTCGTGGATCAGCTGGTCGTAGCCGCGCTGCAGGAAGGTGGAGTAGATGGCGACTACGGGCTTCATGCCCTCGGTGGCCAGGCCCGCGGCGAAGGTCACCGCATGCTGCTCGGCGATGGCGACGTCGAAATAGCGCTCCGGAAAGCGTTTCGAGAATTCGACCAGGCCCGAGCCCTCGCGCATCGCGGGAGTGATGCCGAGGATCAGCGGATCGGCCTCGGCCATGTCGCACAGCCAGTCGCCGAAGATGCGCGAGTAGGTCGGCGGGCCGGCCTTTTCCTTGTAGATGGTCCCGGTGACCGGATCGAACGGGCCTGGTCCATGCCAGGTGATCGGGTCGGCCTCCGCCGGCGCGTAACCCTTGCCCTTGCGCGTCATCACGTGCAGGAACTGCGGCCCCTGCAGCTTGCGGATGTTGGTGAGCGCATGCACCAGCGCCTTCAGGTCGTGCCCGTCGATCGGTCCGATGTAGTTGAAGCCCATTTCCTCGAACATCGTGCCCGGCAGCACCATGCCCTTCATGTGCTCCTCGGAGCGGCGCGCCAGTTCGCGCATGGTCGGCAGCTGCGAGAGCACCTTCTTGCCGCCGCGGCGCAGCGTCGAGTAGAAGCGGCCGGCCAGCACGCGGCCGAAGTACTGCGACAGCGCGCCCACGCCCTCGGAGATGGACATTTCGTTGTCGTTGAGGATCACCAGCAGATCCTCATGCAGGCTGCCCGCGTGGTTCAGCGCCTCGAAGGCCATGCCGCCGCTCATCGCGCCGTCGCCGATCACCGCCACCGCGCGGCGGTCCTCGCCGCGGCGCGCGGCGGCCACGGCCATGCCCAGCGCCGCGCTGATCGAAGTGGAGGAGTGGCCGGTGCCGAAGGTGTCGTATTCGCTCTCGG
>DATJXQ010000124.1:0-10894 GCA_035500015.1 Steroidobacteraceae bacterium | reverse complement strand
TGACCGCCGCTGGGCTCCCCGCCCATCACCTGCAGCACCGCGCCGGTGATGTACGAGGAGTCGGCGTTCGAGGCCAGGAACACACAGGCCGGGGCAAGCTCCTCGGGTTGCGCGGGCCTGCCCGAGGGGTTCGCCCTTGGTGGCCGAATAATCCGGCAGCTTCGCCGAGCCGAGGATGCCGGTCTCCGCGCTGGTGGCGATGATGGCCGCCCCCGGCTGCATGTGCGGCAGCGTGTGCGGCCTGCCGTCGGCGCATTCCCACGGCACGCCTTGCGCCGGCCGTGGTCGGCAGCGGCCTACCGCCAGTCCCGTGCGCCACCTACAGCCGGCACCGGCGCGGGACATTAATTGAAGGTTGTTGCACCGCGTGGGAGTCGCCGTATGGCACAGATGTTCACGTTCACCGTGAGTCCCGTCGAGCTGCTGGTGCGCGGCACGATCATGTACCTGGGGCTGGTGCTGGTGATGCGCTTCATCCTGCGGCGCGACGTGGGCTCGATGAGCATGCCGGACGTGCTGTTCATCGTGCTGGTGGCCGACGCCTCGCAGAATGCCATGGCCGGCGAGTACAAATCCGTTGCCGACGGCGCATTGCTGGTGGCCACGCTGGTGTTCTGGAACATGGCGCTGGACTGGCTCAGCTACCATTTCGCGGCCTTCCGCCGCTTCATCACGCCGCCGCCACTGCCGCTGATCGTGCATGGCCGGTGGATGCGCGAGAACCTGAAGAAGCAGTGGATCAGCAAGGAGGAGGTGGAATCCAAGCTGTGCGAGGCCGGCATCCAGGACCTGCGCTGCGTGGAGCTGGCCATCCTCGAACCGAGCGGCGAGCTTGGTATCATCCGCCGGGATGCGAAACCGCCCGAACAACGCGTGAAAAGTCCCCTGCTCCGGCGCTGAGCCGGTACGTTAGAGACAATGCAGCGCCAAGCCACCGACGGACTGCCCAAGCCGCGACGCTACTGGTCGGTGCTCGCCATCTGGCTCGCCATCTCGATGGCGGTACTCGACAGCTCCATCGCCAACGTGGCGCTGCCCACCATCGCGGGGCAGCTGCACGCGCCGGCGCCGGTATCCATCTGGATCATCAACGCCTACCAGCTGGCCATCACCGCGCTGCTGCTGCCCTTTGCCGCGCTGGGCGACCGCATCGGCTACCGGCGCGTGTACCTGCCGGGCGTGGCGGTGTTCGTGCTCGGCTCGGTGGCCTGCGCGCTGGCGCACACGCTGGGCACGCTGATTGCCGCACGCATGTTCCAGGGCATCGGGGCGGCGGCGGTGATGAGCATGAACGCGGCGCTGGTGCGCGGCACGTATCCGCGCGCCAGGCTGGGCAAGGGCATGGGCTACAACGCGCTGGTGCTGTCCGTGGCGGCGGCCGCCGGCCCCGGCATCGCGGCGGTGATCCTGAAGGTCGGCTCCTGGCCATGGCTGTTCCTGATCAACGTACCCATCGGCATCGCCTCGCTGGCCATCGGCGTGCGCGCGCTGCCCTACAGCCATGGGCATCGTGGCCGGCCCAACTATGCCTCGGCCGTGCTCAGCGCGCTGGCGCTCAGCGGGCTGGTGTTCGGCATCGAGACCCTGTCGCGCGGCGAACCGCGCACCGGCCTGCCGGTGCTGCTGGTGGCGGTGGTGGCCGGCGCGCTGCTGGTGCGGCGCGACTGGCGGCGGCCCGCGCCGCTGCTGCCGGTGGACCTGCTGCGCATCCCGATCTTCGCGCTGTCCATCATCACTTCCGTCACCACTTTCGCGGCACAGATGCTGGCGCTGGTGGCACTGCCCTTCCTGCTGCAGGGCGAGATGGGCCGCACCGTGATGCAGAGCGGCCTGCTGATGACCCTGTGGCCGCTGGCGGTGGGCGTCACGGCGCCGCTGGCCGGACGGCTCGCCGACCGCCATCCCGCGGGTTTGCTGGGTGGCATCGGGCTGGGCTGCTTTGCCCTCGGCCTGCTGTCACTGTCGCTGCTGCACACCAACAGCACCAATGCGGACATCCTGTGGCGCATGGCAGTGTGCGGCGCCGGTTTCGGCTTCTTCCAGTCGCCGAACAACCGCGCCATGGTCACGGCGACTCCACACACGCGCTCCGGCGCCACCGGCGGCATGCTGGCCACGGCGCGGCTGCTTGGCCAGACGGTCGGCGCCGTGGCCGTTGCAGCCGGCTTCCACTGGATGGGCGTGAATTCGGTGCCGCTGCTGCTGCGCGCCGGCGCCGGCGCCGCGGTGGTCGCAGCCGGCGTCAGCATGCTGCGGCTGCGGGTGAGCGGCGCCCCGGCGCAGGAACAGCCCCCGATCCGCGGACAGGCTTGACTGGCAACGCGGCGGGCCCAAGCTACTGCCATGCCCCTCGGGAATTTCCACCCGGCCGTCGCGCGCTGGTTCGCCGGCGCGTTCGGCGCACCCACCGCCGCGCAGGCCGCGGCGTGGCCGGAGATCGCGCAGGGCCGCCACACGCTGATCGCCGCGCCCACCGGTTCGGGCAAGACGCTGGCCGCCTTCCTCGCGGCCATCGACGCACTGGTGCGCGAGGCCGCCGCCGGCAGGCTGGCCGACCAGGTGCGGGTGGTGTACGTGTCGCCGCTGAAGGCGCTGTCCAACGACATCCGCCGCAACCTCGAGCAGCCGCTGGCCGGCTGCAGCGCGGAACTGGAAAAGCTGGGCCTGCCGGCGGCGCAGATCCGCAGCCAGGTGCGCACCGGCGACACGCCGCAGGCCGAACGCGCCGCGATGGTGAAGCTGCCGCCGCATATCCTGGTGACCACGCCGGAGTCGCTGTACCTGCTGCTCACCAGCGAATCCGGACGCCGGATGCTGGCCACCACGCGCAGCGTCATCGTCGATGAAATCCACGCGGTGGCCGCGACCAGGCGCGGCGCGCACCTGGCGCTGTCGCTGGAGCGCCTCGCGGACCTGGCCGGCGGCCGGCTGCAGCGCGTCGGACTGTCGGCGACGCAGAAGCCCATCGCGGAAGTGGCGCGCTTGCTGGTGGGCACCGAAGGCGGCGACTGCGCCATCATCGACAGCGGCCACGTGCGCGAACGCGACCTGGCGCTGGTGCTGCCGGATTCGCCGCTGGAAGCGGTGATGTCCACCGAGGTGTGGAACACGCTGTACGACAAGCTCGCGACGCTGGTCGGCGAGCACCACACCACGCTGATCTTCGCCAACACGCGCCGCATGGTGGAGCGCGTCACGCGGCATCTTTCCGAACGCATCGGCGCGGAGCACATCGCCGCGCATCACGGGAGCCTGGCCAGGGAGCAGCGGCTGGATGCCGAGCAGCGCCTGAAAGCCGGCCAGCTCAAGGCGCTGGTGGCCACGGCCTCGCTGGAACTGGGCATCGACATCGGCGACGTGGAGCTGGTGTGCCAGCTGTCCACACCGCGCGCCATCTCCACCTTCCTGCAGCGCGTGGGCCGCGCGAACCACGCGGTCGGCGGCGTACCGAAGGGAAGGCTGTTCCCGCTGTCGCGCGACGAGCTGGTGGAATGCACTGCATTGCTGGATGCGGTGCGCGCCGGCGAGCTCGACCGCCTGCACATACCGGAAGCGCCGCTCGATGTGCTCTCGCAGCAGATCGTCGCCGAGGTCGCCTCCGGCGAGCGCGGCGAGGAGGAGCTCTTCGCGCTGGTGCGCCGCGCCTGGCCATACCGCAACCTGGAGCGCGCGGCCTACGACGAGATCCTGCGCATGCTGGCCGATGGCATCGCCACGCGCCGTGGCCGGCAGAGCGCCTACCTGCATCGCGATGCGGTCAATGCGCGGCTGCGCGCGCGGCGCGGCGCGCGGCTCACCGCCATCACCTGCGGCGGCGCCATCCCGCAGAACGCCGACTACCAGGTGGTGATGGAGCCGCAGGGCATCATGGTCGGCACGCTGAACGAGGATTTCGCCGTCGAAAGCCTCGCGGGCGATGTGTTCCAGCTGGGCAATGCCTCCTACCGCATCCTGCGCGTGGAAGCCGGCAAGGTGCGCGTGGAGGATGCGGCCGGCCAGGCGCCGACGATTCCGTTCTGGCTGGGCGAGGCGCCGGCGCGCTCGGATGAACTCTCGACGGCCGTGTCGCAGCTGCGCGCGGAGATCGACGCGGCGCTGACCGACCTTGCGCCCGCCACGCTGGAGCAGTGCATGGCGCGGTTGCGCGCGGCCCACCGGCTGGGCGGCACCGCCGCACGGCAGCTGGTGGAATATCTCGCCACGGCCAAGGGTGCGCTGGGCCGGCTGCCGGCGCGCGACCTGCTGGTCATCGAGCGCTTCTTCGACGAGGCCGGCGGCATGCAGCTGGTGATCCACTCGCCGCGCGGCTCGCGCGTGAACCGCGCCTTCGGGCTGGCGCTGCGCAAGCGCTTCTGCCAGACCTTCAACTTCGAGCTGCAGGCCGCCGCGACCGAGGACGCCATCGTGCTGTCGCTGGGCGAGACGCACAGCTTCGCGCTCGAGGATGTCGTCAGGTACCTGCACAGCAATACCGTGGAAGCCGTGCTCACGCAGGCCGTGCTCGACGCGCCGCTGTTCATGACGCGCTGGCGCTGGAACGCCACCATCTCGCTGGCCATCAGGAGCTCGCGCGCCGGCAAGAAAACGCCACCGCCGCTGCTGCGCATGGCCGCCGAGGACCTGGTCTCGGTGCTGTTCCCCGACCAGCTCGCCTGCCAGGAAAACCTCAGCGGCCCGCGCGAGATCCCCGACCATCCGCTGGTGCGCCAGACGCTGCACGACTGCCTGCACGAGGCCATGGACGTCGACGGCCTCATCGCGCTGCTGCAAGGCATCGAAGGCGGCGCCGTGCAGGTGCTCACGCGCGACCTGCCGCAGCCTTCCATGCTGGCCATGGAGATCCTCAGCGCGCGGCCGTACGCCTATCTCGACGACGCGCCGCTGGAGGAGCGCCGCACGCAGGCCGTGGCGGCGCGGCGCTGGCTGGATCCGCAGAGCGCCGCGGAGTTCGGCCAGCTGGATCCGGCCGCCATCGCGCAGCTGCGCGAGGAAGCCTGGCCCGATCCGGACAGCCCCGACGAACTGCATGATGCGCTGATGCTGCTCGGCGCACTGCCGGAAGAGGAAGGACTGGGCCATGGCGGCGTGCATCGCCCCAGCTGGGAACCGCAGTTCGCGGCGCTGCGTGAGGCGCGGCGCGCCACGCGCATCATGGTCGGGGCTCGCGGCTTCTGGGCGGCGGCGGAGCAGCTGCCGCTGGTGCGGGCCGTGTATCCGGCGGCGCGTGCGCAACCCGATATCGCGGTGCCGGCGGAATACGCCGCGCGCGACTGGCAGCACGCCGACGCCGTGCGCGAACTGCTGCGCGGCCGCCTGCAGGCCCTCGGCCCGGTCACCGCCACCGGGCTCGATACCACGCTGGCGCTGCCCGATGGCAGCGCGCTGGCCGCGCTGACCGCGCTGGAGGGCGAAGGCTTCGTGCTGCGCGGCCAGTTCACTGCGCCGGCCAACGCCACCGAAACCATGCACGGTGGCGCGCCGGTGTTCGAGAACGAATGGTGCGAGCGGCGCCTGCTGGCGCGCATCAGCCGCTACACCATCCGCACGCTGCGCGCGCAGATCGAGCCGGTGTCCGGCGCCGACTTGCTGCGCTTCCTGCTGGAATGGCAGGGCGTCACGCGCGAACCCAGGGGCGAAGGCCCGCAGAGCGTCGCGGCCGTGCTCGAGCAGCTCGAAGGCTTCGAGGTGCCGGCCATCGCCTGGGAAGGCGACGTGCTGCCCGCGCGGCTCAGGCACTACGACCCGGCCTGGCTCGACACGCTGTGCCTGTCCGGCCGCGTGCTGTGGGCGAGGCTGGATAGTCCGAAAGGCTCGGTCGCCGGCCCGGTACGCACCACGCCCATCGCGCTGCTGTCGCGCGCGCACTTGCCGCTGTGGCGCGGCTTCTCGCAACGCCAGCGCGGCGAGCCGCAGCTGTCCTCCGCAGCGCAGGCCATCGCGGCGCAACTCGCCACGCGCGGCGCCTCGTTCTTCGACGAACTGCTGCGCGGCAGCGGACTGCTGCAGTCGCAGGCCGAAGGCGCGCTCGGCGAACTGGTGGCGGCCGGCCTGGTGAGCGCCGACAGCTTCGGCGGCCTGCGCGCGCTGCTGCTGCCGCTGGACAGCAAGCGCAAACTCGCCGCGCGCGGCCGGCGCGTGGCGCTGTTCGGCGTGGAGGAAGCCGGACGCTGGAGCCTGCTGCGGCCGGTCGAAGGCGCGGCGGATGCCGACACCGATGCGGCGCAGGTCGAGCAGCTGGCGTGGCGGCTGCTGCAGCGCTATGGCGTGGTGTTCCGCCGGCTGCTGGCGCGCGAGGCTTCGTGGCTGCCGCCCTGGCACCTGCTGCTGCGCGTGCTGCGGCGTCTCGAAACCCAGGGCCACGTGCGCGGCGGCCGCTTCGTCGCCGGCGTCACCGGCGAGCAGTACGCGCTGCCCGACGCCATCCCCGCGCTGCGCGCCATGCGGCAGAAGCAGCCGGATGGCGCGCTGGTATCCCTCAGCGCCGCCGATCCGCTGAACCTCATCGGCATCGTCACGCCCGGCGAGCGGCTCGCGGCGCTGCCTGGCAACCGCTTCGTGCTGCGTGATGGCGTGCCGCTCGCCGTGCATGCGGCCGGGGAAGTGCGCTTCCTCGCGAAGCTCGCGCTGCCGGAGGAATGGACGGTGCGCAACGCGCTGCTGCGACGCGGTGGCGCCGGCGTTGCCGCCCAGGGCGGCTAGCGCGCTTTTGGCGGCGCCGCGCCGCGAGCCAGCGGATCAGCCGCCGTGCCGTCCGGATCGATCGGCGCCGGGAACGCGATGAACAGCCGGTGGACCATCGGAAAGCGCTGCCGCACGCGCCGTTCCAGCTGCGCGAGGCTCGCTGCCGCGGCTTCGGTGGAGGTCCCCGGCGTGAAGGACAGCTGCAGCGTGACCAGCACTTCCGCGCGGCCCACGTACATCGAGAGGATCTCCCCGACACGCGCCACGCCGGGCAGCGCCGCGGCGAGCGCGCGGATCTCGCGCCGCGTCTCCGGCCGGATGCCCTCGCCGATCAGCAGGTCACGCGCCTCACGCACCAGCAGCAACGCGGCGGCGGCCAGCAGCAGGCCGATCACCATCGAGGCCGCGCCATCCAGCCGCGGCATCTGCAAGCGGTGGCTGAGGTACACGCCCAGTGCGGCCACCGTGAGGCCCACCAGCGCCGCGGAATCCTCCGCCAGCACGGTGTAGGTGGTCGGGTCCTTGCTCAGGTGCAGCGCGCGCCAGAACGGGCCACGCTGGTCGTGCCGCACGAACTGGCGCAGCGCCAGCAGGAAGCTCGCGCCCTCGAAGCAGAACGCGAAGGCCAGCACGATGTAGTTCCACAGCGGTTTTTCCAGCCGCACCGGGTGGCGCACGTGCCGCACCCCTTCGTAGAACGAGATGCCGCCGCCCAGGCCGAAGATCAGCACCGCGACGATCAGCCCCCAGAAATACAGTTCCTTGCCGTATCCGAAGGGATGATCCTCGTCGGCCGGCCGCTCGCTCAGCCGCACGCCCACGAACAGCAGGATCTCGTTCAGCGAATCCACCGTGGAATGGATGGCCTCGGAGAGCATCGCCGAACTGCCGGAGATGCCGGCGACGATGAACTTGGTGACGGCGATGGCGACGTTGGCGGTGATCGCCCCCAGCACGGCAAGATTCGAGGCGGCCCGCTCAGCCATGCGCCGGCATGGTAGCCCGGGCGGCCCATGCCGCACGCCTCCGGACACCAACCTTTGCCGGTAGGATTTCTCCCACCGCAGGGCCCTTCCGGGCGCATTGATTCCCCGCGCGACGCCCCAATCTCCCCCGCATAGCCAGGAGACGTCCATGAGCGAATCCGAACGCAAGAAGCTGCTGGTGGGGCTGGAGAACGAGCTGCGCCGCGCCGAAACCGCGCTGGCCATCGCCCAGGCCGATTTCGAGAAGGCCTACGCGGCGATGTGGGATTACATCAACGAGCACACCGACGGGCCGCGGCGCGTGCTGGCGTTTTCCCCCGAAGTCACCATCCATTGAACCGCGCGGCGGATGCCCTCCGCCGCGCCACGAGATCAGATGATGGCCGCGACCACCATCAGCAGGCCGACCAGCGAAACCCCCCAGGCCAGCGACCGCAGCAGCTGCACGCCCAGCAGGTACAGCGGCAGATAGGCCACGCGGCCCCAGAAATACAGCTGCACGCCGAGCGCGGCGCGGGCTCCGCCATGGCCCGTGGCGATGGCGCACACCAGCGCGGCGGCGAAAAACGGGAATGTCTCCAGGAAATTGGCGGCCGCACGCTGCGCACGCCCCGCCGTCACCGGCTGCGGCGGCGGTTCGCCGTCGCGGGGACCGAGCGTCCATTTCAGGCCGCGGCCGGCGGTGCACAGCGTGGCAGCCAGCAGGATGTGCAGCAGGCCGAGCAGGATACAGAGCGCAAGCATGAAAGGCAGTCCGGCAGGCATGTTCTTCTTCTCCGTTGGCTGACCCGCGGCAGAGCCTAGCACCTCCTTCGACGGCGCGCCTCCGGGCGGCGATGCGCCTTGACATGCAACCTAATGATTGCCTAATATTCAGGCAACAGATTACTTGCCTTTATCCATGCCCGACCAACCCGACACCGACGCGCTGTTCAAGGCGCTGGCCGACCCCAGCCGCCGCCGGCTGCTGGACCTGCTGCACGAGCACGACGGCCGCACGCTGAACGACCTGTGCGAGCACCTGGACATGACGCGCCAGGGCGTCACGCAGCACCTGAACCAGCTGGAGGCCGCGAACCTCATCGCCACCATGTGGCGCGGACGCGAGAAGCTGCATTTCCTGAATCCGGTGCCGCTGCAGGAAATCTACGAGCGCTGGATCGCCAAGTTCGAGAAGCCGCGCCTGAAGGCGCTGTCAGACCTGAAGAAGAAACTGGAGAAAAGCCATGGCTAGATCGACCTTCGTGTACGTGACCTACATCCGCACCACGCCGCAGAAGCTGTGGTCGGCGCTGACCACCGACTCGCAATTCATGCAGCAGTACTGGTTCGGCGTGCACTGCGAGAGCCAGTGGAAGCCGGGCTCGCCGTGGAAGATGGTGCAGCGGGACGGCAACATCAGCGACTCCGGCGAGATCCTCGAAGCCGACCCGCCGCGCCGGCTGGTGATCCGCTGGCAGCACCAGCTGATGCCGGCACTGAAGGCCGAGGGCGAATCGCGCTGCACGCTGGAACTGGAGCCCAGCGGCCCGGCGGTGAAGCTTTCCATCACGCACACCATCGAGCGCGAACCGTCGGTGCTCATCGAGAAGGTGTCGGGCGGCTGGCCGAAGATCATGTCCAACCTCAAGTCGCTGCTGGAAACCGGTTCGATCGTGCTGGACGACGCGTATCCTGCGGGCAGGAAGGACTGACACCGCCGGCGGAAGAACCATGGATCAGCGTATCGAACAGCTCGAAGTCAAAGTGGCATTCCTGGAACAGGCCAATGCGCAGCTGGGTGAGCAGATCTACCGCCAGCGCCAGGAACTTGCGGCGCTGCGCACCCGGCTCGATGGCCTGCTGGAGCGCATGGAGGCAGCGCAGACGCAATCCACCGCCTATACACCAGAGCAGGAAAAACCGCCTCACTATTGAGGCGGCCCTGCCTTTTCGCATAGCTGGAAGCGGCGACCACGCGCTTCGGCCGCCGACCGCTTGCGGCCCTTCCGGTGCAATGTCAATCTTGCGGAAACCGGAGGGGATGTTTTCATGAATCGATTCGTGTCGCTGGCCGCGGGGCTGGCGCTGGCCGGCAGCGCGCATGCCGCCGCACCGGCTGCGGGTTTCCAGCTCACGCTCGTGGACATGCAGGGCAACAAGAAGGTGCTCGGCACCCTGCCCGACTCGGTGGTCGCGCCGCGGCTGTCGCCCGACGGCAGGCAGGTGGCCTTTGAGCTCACCGATCCGCCCGCTCCCAACACCCCGCCCAGCGTGAAGGTCTACATCGCGGATCTCGACAATCTCGACAAGCGGCGCGCCATCCCGCAGACCATCGTCGAGCCGCGCAACCTCTCCCCGATATGGTCGCCTGACGACCAGTGGCTCATATTCCAGGCCTCCGGCAACGGCTCCGACGACCTGTTCCAGGCGCGGCTGATCGCCAATGTCAGTGAACAGCCCACCTACATCGGCGACGGACGTTCGCCGGAAGTCGTGGACAAGCATGGCCACGTCATCTTCCTCACGCTGCAGGGCGACAAGGACTACGGCATCGCGCAGCTGGATCCGAAAACGCGCAAGGTGACCAGGCTCGTCGACCAGCCGGGCTCCGCGCAGTACGGCGGCGCCTTGTCTCCCGATGGCCGCTGGATCGCCTACACCTCGGATGAAACCGGCAGCGCCGAGGTGTGGCTGGAACCGCTGCCCACCAGCGGCAAACGCGTGCAGCTCACGAAGAATGGCGGCGCCCATCCCGAGTGGTCGCCCGACGGCACGAAGATCTACTTCGACCAGGGCGGACAGATCTACCAGATGAGCATCGCCGTTGCCGGCGGCACGCCGCAGGCCGGCAATGCCGCGGCGCTGCCCATCCAGGGATTCCAGCAGAGTGATCTTCGCCGCCAGTACGACCTGATGCCCGACGGCAAGGCGTTCGTGATGCTGTTCCCGGGCGGCGCGCCGCCGGCCCCCGCTCCCGCCAGATAGATCATTGCGGGTCGCCGCGGCCCATCATGAGGTGGGCTCGCGGCCGAAAGCCTGCTGCAGGCGCAGCCCCGCCCAGGCCTGCGCATCGCGGGCCTTCGCCAGCACCGCCGCCGCGCCGAAGAACTCGTGCGTGACGCCGGCGTAGTCGCGGCGCTGCACCGTCACGTTGGCATCCTGCAGCGCGCGCTCCAGCTTCGCGCCGTCGCTGCGCAGCGGATCGATGCGCGCGTTGATCAGTGTCACCGGCGGCAGACCGGCCA
>DATJXQ010000123.1:0-5860 GCA_035500015.1 Steroidobacteraceae bacterium | reverse complement strand
TCTATGGTCTGGCCATCACGCTGCACTTCCACGGTGACCGACTCGCCCGGGGTGCCCTGGCGGGCCAGTGAGTTGAGATCGTTGTTGTCGTATACGCGCTGGCCGGCGTAGGAGACGATCTGGTCGCCGGGCTTCAGGCCGGCCTTTTCCGCCGGGGAACTGGCCAGCACATCCATCACCTGCACATTGGTCGGACGGCCGGTGGCCGTCAGGTATTTCTCGTAGTCCGCGTCGCCCAGCTCCTTGCGCAGCGTCGCCTCCGGATCGACGTTCTGGGCCGGCTGGCCGGTACGCTGCGCGTCGAAGCGAGCCTGCTGCTGCTGCAGCTCCAGCTCCTGCTCGCGGCGCTCGATCCACTCCGCCTTGTCCTGCGTGAAGCCGGCCTGCACCAGCCGGTCCAGCTGCTGCTTGCGGAACTGGTCGCGCATCTTGGCGGGATCGAAGTTGCCGTTGGCATCGGTGAACTGCTGCCGGAAGTCGTTTCTGCGGTCGCCGCGCGGATCGGTGCTGCCGTCGGCGGTGCGGCGGGTGGTGCTGCTGCGGTTGCCCAGCTGGCCGATGTGGCTCTCGAGCAGGTTGATGCGATCCACCAGCGTGGCGACGGTCTTCTCGAGGTCGGCGATGCGCTCGGTCTCGCTCGCGTCGGTCCGCGGCGTGAAGGCCTGCACCGGCTTGCCGGACGAACCACCGCTGCGCATGTACATCGCGATCGCGACGCCCACCGCCAGCAGGGCCACCACCAGGACGATCTTCTTGACCATACCGCATCCTCCACCCGTAGCATCGCCCACCCGGGTCGATGCCTGCCCTGTGCGGGCCTGTTCGTTCAGACAAGGCTGCCGCGAAATAAATCCGCGCACAAGCTCCGGAGCGGCCTCCAACAAGGATTTAAAAAGGATTTATGGCGCGACGTGACGGCGACTTCAGCGTCGCTGCACATTTCGTGCAAGATTCAGCCCGGACGGACCTGCCCGCTGCCGCGCACCACGTACTTGTAGCTGGTCAGCTGCTCCACGCCCACCGGCCCGCGGGCGTGGAAGCGGTCGGTGGAAATGCCGATTTCGGCGCCCATGCCGAATTCGCCGCCATCGGCAAACTGCGTGGAGGCGTTGTGCAGCACGATGGCGCTGTCCACTTCGCGCAGGAACTTCTCCGCGGTGGCGGCATTGGCCGTGACGATGGCATCGGTGTGCGCGGAACCATAGGTCGCGATGTGGCGGATGGCTTCGTCCACGCCGTCGACCACGCGCACCGAGATGATGGCGTCGAGGTATTCGGTGCGCCAGTCCTGTTCGGTGGCGGGCTTCACGCGGCGGTCCGCGGCCTGGGTCGCGGCATCGCCGCGCAGCTCGCATCCACCGGCCGCCAGCGCATCCAGCAGCATCGGCAGCATGGCCGGTACGCAGGCGCGATCCACCAGCAGCGTCTCGGCCGCACCGCAGATGCCGGTGCGGCGCAGCTTGGCATTGACCACGACCTCCCGCGCCATCTGCGCGTCGGCGTCGCGGTCCACGTACACGTGGCACAGTCCCTCCAGGTGTCCGATCACGGGCACGCGGGCCTCCTTCTGCACGCGCTCGACCAGGCTGCGTCCGCCGCGCGGCACCAGCACGTCGATGTGATGATCCAGGCCCGCGAGCATCATGCCCACGGCGGCGCGGTCGGTGCTGGGCACCAGCTGGATGGCGGCCTCCGGCAGCTGCGCCGCGCGCAGACCTTCCACCAGGCAGGCATGGATGGCGGCGCTCGACAGCCGGCTTTCCGAGCCGCCCCGCAGGATCACCGGGTTGGCGGACTTCAGGCACAACGCGCCCGCATCAGCGGTGACGTTCGGACGGCTCTCGTAGATGATGCCGATGACCCCCAGCGGCACGCGCACCCGCTGGATGACCAGGCCGTTCGGGCGGGTCCATTCCGCGGCGACGCCGCCGACCGGATCGGGCAATGCCGCGATCTGTTCGATGCCGGCGGCCATCGCTTCGACGCGCCTGTCGTTGAGCTGCAGCCGGTCGAGCATGGCGGCCGAAAGCCCGCGGACGCGCGCCGCTTCCATGTCCTTCGCGTTGGCGGCAAGGATGTCGGCGGCGTGCGCGCGAATGGCGCGCGCGGCGGCGTGCAGCGCCGCCGCGCGCTGGCCGCCGGAGGACAATGCCAGCGCGGTGCGGCTGGCCGCGGCGCGCTGTCCGAGTTCGGCCATCACCAGATCCAGCCCGCCGCTGCGGGCTTCGACGACGCTGCTGCTGCTCATGTACCGGTTGCTCCTGTTTCCTCCGCATCCACGCGCAGCACCAGATCGTCCCGGTGCACCACCTCGTCGCGGCCGCGGAATCCCACCAGCTGCTCGATGTCGCTGCTGCGCCGGCCCATGATGCGCGCCACGTCGCCGCTGGAATAGGCCGTCAGGCCCCGGGCCACGGTACGGCCCTGGGCATCGACCACGTCCACGGCGTCGCCACGCTCGAAACTGCCGGCGACGGCGACCACGCCGGCCGGCAGCAGGCTGCGCCCGCGCCGCAACGCGCCGGCGGCGCCCGCATCGATGGTCAGGATACCAGCCGGCTGCAGCGCGCCGGCGATCCACTGCTTGCGCGCCGTGCCGGGCGTGGCCGCGGGAATGAACCAGGTGCAGCGCGCGCCGCCTTCCACCCGCTTCAGCGGATGCAGCGGATGCCCCAGGGCGATGCACATGCGGCAGCCGGCATCCAGCGCGATGCGCGCGGCGGCGACCTTCGTGGCCATGCCGCCGGAGCCGACATCCGACGCGGAACCGCCGGCCATTGCCTCGATGCGCGGCGTGATGCCACGTACCTCGGGGAAGAATTCGGCCGCCGGTTCGCGGTTGGGATCGGCCGAGTACAGGCCGTCGACATCCGAAAGCAGCACCAGGCAGTCGGCGCTGGCCATCTGCGCAACACGCGCGGCCAGCCGGTCGTTGTCGCCGTAGCGGATTTCGGCCGTGGCCACCGTGTCGTTCTCGTTGATGACCGGGATGGCGCCCAGCGCGAGCAGCGCATTGAGCGTGGCGCGCGCATTCAGATAGCGCCGGCGCTGCTCGCTGTCCTGCAGCGTGAGCAGCACCTGCGCCACGGCGGTGTGCTCGTCCTCCAGCAACTCCTTGTAAGCGTGCGCGAGGCGGATCTGGCCGACTGCCGCCGCAGCCTGTTTCTGTTCCAGTGCCAGCGCTCCCCTGGGCAGCCCGAGCTGCCGCCGGCCGAGGGCGATCGCGCCGGAGGAGACGAGGATCAGCTGCTGGCCGCGGCGGCGCATGCGGCGCAGATCCTGCGCCAGCGCCGCAAGCCAGGCCCGGTTCAGGCGCCCGCTGGACTGATCCACCAGCAGCGCCGAACCCACCTTGACGACGACGCGGCGCGCTTCGGCGAGCAGGGAGGGACCGGCAGCACGGCTTCGAGTACGTCCTTGCATATGGTCCGCACAACTATAGCAGCCGGCCGCCGTTGCCCGCCGCCATCGCTGGACCTAATATCCTGCGGCGGCAGCTTGAGAGGTAAGTCTGTGGGCAGAGATTACGAACCCGTCAAAGGCCAGTGGTACGAGAACGTGGAGGAGGACGAAACCTTCCGTGTGCTGTCCGTGGACGAGGATTCCGAACTGGTCGAGATCGAATACCTGGACGGGGACATCGAGGAGCTGGATCTGGACACCTGGCATGAGATGGACCTGGAGCGCATCGAGGAGCCAGAAGGCTGGGCGGGCGAGGACGTCGAGGACGAGGAAGAAGAGGACGAAGACGACGACGAAGAAGACTTCGACGAGGATGAGGACGATGACTGGGACGAGGACGAGGACGAGGACGAGGATGACGACGAGGATGAGGACGATGACTGGGACGAAGACGAGGAAGAAGACCAGTACTGAGGAACCCGCGGCCGCCGGACATGCCCCTGCTTGTTATCCGGACGTCCGCCCCCATCATTCCCGGACCAAACCATGAAACGCATTTTCCTGCTCATAACGACCAACCTCGCCGTGATGCTGGTGCTGACGGTGGCGGCTCAGCTGCTGGGCCTCGACCGGTACCTGTACCAGCACGGCGAAAGCCTGGGCGGCTTGCTGACCGTGGCAGCCTTCTTCGGTTTTGGCGGCGCGTTCATCTCGCTGGCGCTTTCCAAGTGGATGGCCAAGCGCGCGATGGGCGTGCGCGTCATCACGCAGCCGGCCAATCCCACCGAGCAGTGGCTGCTCAACACCGTGCGCGCGCAGGCGCAACAGGTCGGCATCGCCATGCCGGAGGTCGGCATCTTCGATTCGCCGCAGCCCAACGCCTTCGCCACCGGTGCGCGCCGCAACGCCGCGCTGGTGGCCGTGAGCAGTGGCCTGCTGGCATCGATGCGCCAGAACGAAGTCGAGGCTGTGCTTGGCCACGAACTCACGCATGTCGCCAACGGCGACATGGTGACGCTGACCCTCATCCAGGGCGTGGTGAACACCTTCGTGTTCTTCCTGTCGCGCGTGATCGGCGACCTGGTCGACAAGGCCGTGCTGCGCAACGAACGCGGGCGCGGCATCGCCTACTTCGTCACTGTCATGGTGGCGCAACTCGTGCTCGGTATCCTCGCCAACATGATCGTCATGTGGTTCTCGCGGCGGCGCGAGTTCCGCGCCGACCGTGGCGGCGCGCACACCGCCGGCACCGGCAACATGATCGCGGCGCTGCAGCGGCTGAAGTCCGCCACCAACGAACCGCTGCCCGCGCAGATGGCTGCCTTCGGCATCAAGGGCGGCGGGGCGGCCGGAATCGCGCGCCTGTTCATGAGCCACCCGCCGCTGGACGAGCGCATCGCCGCACTGCAGAAATCCGGCTGAACCAGATAGCGAAAACCGGCGGCGCGGCGCTTTGCCGGCCGTCGCGCCCGCGCGACGACGCGCGCCACGTCGCAGAATCCGCCCCGGTTTCCGGTTCTAATCGACCCCGAAAATCCGTATATTGCCAAGCTTCCCAGGGTCAGTAGATTCGACCGAGGTGTCCGTCCGATGCGATTCCTGAAGTGGCTGGATAACAGCCGGCACGCCGCGCAGCACGTGGCGGAACCAACCGCCCGCAATCCGGATTCGATCGACTGGGCGCGCATCATTCCTTACGTGGGCATGCACCTGGCCTGCCTCGCCGTGATCTGGGTCGGCATCAGCTGGACGGCCGTGGTCGCGGCGCTGATCGCCTATGTGGTGCGCATGTTCGCCATCACCGGCCTGTACCACCGTTACTTCTCGCACAAGGCCTTCAAGACCTCGCGCCTGGGCCAGTTCATCTTCGGCGTGCTGGGCGCCTCCGCCGTGCAGCGCGGTCCGATCTGGTGGGCCGCGCACCACCGGCATCATCACGCGCATTCCGACCAGGAGGGCGACATCCATTCGCCCGCGCAGGTGGGCTTCTGGCGCGCGCACATGGGCTGGTTCCTCACGCACCGCGGCTTCACGCCCGACCTGAAATACGTCAGGGACCTGCTGAAGTTCCGCGAGCTGCGCTGGCTGGACCGCTTCGACATCGCCGTGCCCACGATGCTCGGCGTCGGCATGTTCCTGCTCGGCGTGGTGCTGCACAGGACGGCACCGGGCCTCAACACCAACGGCTGGCAGATGCTGATCTGGGGCTTCTTCATCAGCACCGTGCTGTGCTACCACGGCACTTACACCATCAATTCGCTGTCGCATGTGTTCGGCAGGCAGCGCTATCGCACCGGCGACACCAGCCGCAACAACTGGCTGCTGGCCGTCATCACGCTGGGTGAAGGCTGGCACAACAACCATCACCACTACCCGAATGCCGCGCGGCAGGGTTTCTACTGGTGGGAAATCGACGTCAGCTACTACATGCTGAAGGTGCTTTCCTGGTTCGGCGTCA
>DATJXQ010000122.1:0-22338 GCA_035500015.1 Steroidobacteraceae bacterium | reverse complement strand
TGCCGCTGAACCTGCGGCCCATGCTGGGCACCGACCTTGACGCGTTGCAGGAGCGTTCACCGGACAGCCATGCGGCGGCCATCAAGGCCAGGGTGCTGATGATGTACCAGCCCGGCGACGATCAGGCCCCGGCCGAGCAATCCTCACGCATGCGGGCAGTGCTGAAGGAAGCCGGCAACGCGCCGCTGCTGGAGCCGATCGGGCTGGACTATTCCGGCTATTTCACGCCGCCATTGCGGGCAACCGTATACCAGAGGATTCTCGACTTCCTGGACGAGAACATCGGCAAGCGCGAGCAGTGTGCGGATGAAAAGGCGCCGGAGTGCCGCAGCAACAGTCCGGTGACGCGACCGCGGGGGCCACGTAACTGACACCGTCGGGAGCAACAAAGCCGCCATTCCATCTGGAGTACGACGGATTGACGCTCATACGACCTCCACCTGAAAGGGAAGCATCATGCGAATACTGATGACCGTCAGCCTGCCCCACCGCACCTTCAATGCCGCGCTCAGGGACGGCAGCGTCGCGGCAAAGATCAGGAAGATCATGGAAGCCGTGAAACCCGAGTGTGCCTACTTCACCGAATTGGACGGCAAGCGCACGGTCGTTCTCGTGGTGAACCTAGCGGACGCCTCGCAGATACCACCGCTCGCCGAGCCCTGGTTCCTGACCTTCGAGGCGGACGTGCAATTCCGCCCGGCCATGGTTGCGGCGGATCTGGAACGCGCCGGGCTGGATGCCATCGCGAAGCAATGGGGCTGATGCCAGCGACGGGGAACTGTCGGCCTGGAGCCCCCCCCGGTCACGCAATCAGCCAGACCATCGCCCCATTCGCCGCGTCGAACCGCTGGTAACGCACGCGGCGGCCGGATTCCTCCGCGAGGCCGCGCACCATCAGGAACTCGGGCCAGCGCGTGATGCCGAGCAGGCGCGTGGAACGCCGTGCGAGCAGCGCCGCGGCTTCGCCGCGCCATTGGCGCACCGGATCCGGCTCAAGCCCGATGAGCCGGGCTTTGCTGCCGGCGAGCTGTCGCATCGCGTCGGGCAATGCATGCCGGTTGTCCTGCAGGATGACAATTGCTTCGCCAGCATCCCCCGCATCGATATCCAGCGCCGCATTCGCGCCGCGCGCCGCGAATGCCGTACCGAAAAGCGTTGCCCCGGCACCGGCCAGTATTGCGCGGCGATTGATCCGCGGCGCGCTCACGGCCTGGCCCGGGTGAGATAGTCCGCGATCGACGCCAGCTCCGGATCGCTGACTTCGCCGCGCGCGATGCGCGGCATGTTGCCGATGCCGGTGCGCGCCGCGGTGAACACGAATTCGGCCGACAGGTCCTTGCGATCCTCCAGCAGGCCCTTGCTGGTGTCGCCGGGCCGGCGCGACAGCAGACTCACCGCCATGCCGATGCCCTGGTGGCACATGCCGCAGCGCTCCCTGTACAGCGCCTTGCCGTCCAGTTTGTCGGAGGCCTGCGGCGCGGATATCGCCGCGCAGACGACCGCGGCACCAACCACCGCCAGCGCCGCCGGCTTCAGGATGCGGATATTCATGTGCGCAGGTTCCGGTAGCGCTTCGGCCAGATACCGCTCTTGCCCGGCGCGAGGATGCCGTTCGGATCCAGCGCATCCTTGATGGTCTCGTTCGCGCGGCGCAGCGCGTGGTTGTTGAAATCGTAGGTGCCGGCGACGAGATCCATGTAGTCGATGTGCGTGCGGTATTCGCCGTAATGCTGCTTCGAGGCGTCGTCCACCAGTGCACGGAAGAACTTGCCCACCCGCCCCATCATGTCGCGGTCATCCTTGTTGAACAGTACCTGGTTCACGTTGACGATGCTGCGCTCGCCCATGGCGAAGGAGCCGTGGTAATCCATGCCGAACTCCTTGTAGCGGTCGTAGGTGCGGCGGAACTGCTCCATGGCGGCCTTGCCGTTGGCGGGCAGCACCGGTGAATAACCAAGGTGCCCGCCGCGGCCGCCATGCCAGGCGGCATTGGCCAGCGGGAAGGTGATTGGCACGCCGGCAAAGGCGGCCTGGCCCGGAGAGGGATTCAGCGGCTCGCCCTGCTTCCAGCGCGTGACCGTCATCGGCTTCGCGCTTTTTCTGGCGAACTGCGCCTGGATGATGGCGGCCGAGGCCTCGTTCACCGACTCGTAGCCATACAGCCGCAGGCTGATGGACCACCAGCCGATGTTGTACTTCTTGCGGATGGCGGCGATCACCTCGTCGGGCAAGGCGCCGGGCTTGTCGTACCAGTCCTTGCGCGTGGTCAGCACGGCGGCCTGGCGCAGCCACGAACCGATGGAGGGCGACTGTTGCAGCAGTCCGTCGCGGCGCATGCCGGCAACGACGTCCACGACCCAGCCGAGATCGTCGGCGTTGTCCATCTCGAGATCCAGGCCGATCATCGATTCGGGCGCCGGCATCAGCCATACGCCCGCCTTGGTGACCACGCCGTAGTTGGACTGCACGAACATCTGCTCCCACGACGGCCCGAAGCCATAGCGGTACAGGTTCCAGGTGGGCGAGCCGCTCATGGCGCCCATGCCGGTGCGCAGCAGTTCGCCATTCGGCATCACCACTTCCAGGCCGCACAGCCGCGCCGTGTGCTCGCCATAGGTGGTGTAGCCCACGCCGCGATCCAGCGCATTGCCCAGCACCGAGCCCCAGCTGTTGCCGGGCACGGAGGTCCAGTACGGCAGCTTGTGCTGCTGGATGTAATCGTACAGGTCGTAGAAGCCCACGCCGGGCTCCACCACCGCGACACCATTTTCCGCGTCGAAGTCGATCTTCTTCATGCGCGACAGATCGAGCACCACGGAGCCTTTCAACAGCGGCGCGGAGCCGCCGTAGCCGAAGTTCTTGCCGCGGCTGATGGGCCACAACGGCACCTTGTGGCGGTTGGCGATACGCAGGATCTCCTGCACCTCGGCGGCGGTGAGCGGCGCCAGCGCCGCGGAGGGCGCATGCGCCGCCTCGTCCACGGCGAAGTGATCCAGGTAGGTGTCGCGGTCGAGATCGGTGGCGAGCACCCAGTCCTCGCCGATGGCGTGGCCGAATTCCTTCAGCGCGGCATCGAACTGCGTGGCCGCGAGGCCCGGTGGCAATGTCCTTTTCATCTCAGGTGACCCGGTAGTAGCGCAGCAGGTTGCCGTCGGGCTTGCGTTCGCCGATGCCGACGAACACATGCTTCGTGAGCCAGTCGTGCCGGCCGGCGCTGGTTTCGAAAACGGGCGTGGAACGCAGGTAGTACTCGGCATGCGCCACGGGCGCGCCGCCCTCGAAGGCCCACTTGCGCAAGCGGCCCATGGTGTCGGGCTCGCGGCCCCACAGGAAGCCGCTGTTGCGCAGCAGGATCAGCGTGCCGTCGTCCTCCTGCAGCATGTAGCGCGCGTCAAACACGGCCACGTCGTCGGGACGGAACAGCGCGTAATCGCCGCCGGAATTGGGCACCGCCTTGCCCCTGAGCCTGGGCCCGGCGAATTCGCCGGAATCCACGTATACCGCGCTGCGCGCGCCGCCGGTGGGGAGCGAGGTGATGAGATTGACCCGCGTGAAACGCAGTCGTACCTCGAGCGCGAACTCGAAACGCGGCTGGTCCATCGTCGAGAAGACTTCCGGGTCCATCTCTTCCCCTTGTGTAGAATGCGGCAAGCATAGCATTCCAGCCACTGGCCATCGGGGGACCACAGATGAAGCTCCATGCCCGCCGCACGCTCGCGGCCGCCCTGCTGCTGTCCGCCATGGCCTGTGGCCTGCCGGCCGCCACCGGTGCCGAGTGGATGCCCGATGCGCGCGTGAATGCGGCGCTGCCCGCAGCCACGCGCGCCGACCTGTACAAGGTGCTGGACAGCTATCTCGCGGCGCTGAAGACACGCGATCCGCAGCGCGTGAAGTGGGCGCCGCAGGTGCGCAATACCGAAAACAACGTGGCGCTGGCCGTGGGCGACGGCCTGTGGGGCACCATCACCGCACTCGGCAGCTACGACCTGCGCTTCGCCGACACGCTCACCGGCGAGGTCGGCTATTTCGGCACGGTGACCGAAACCACCGATACCTCCGCGTTTACGCTGCGGCTGAAGGTGGTCAATGGCGAGGTGGCGGAAGCCGAAACACTGGTGGTTCGCCAAGCGGATTCGGGCATCAAGTTCGAGGGCCAGACCTTCGAGAACAAGCCGGTGATGAACGAAATGCTGCCAGCCGGCCAGCGCAGCCCGCGCGCCAGGATGATCGCGCTGGCCAACGGTTACTTCGACACGCTGCAACTGAACGACGGCACGCTGTACACGAAGTTCGCGCCGAACTGCGAGCGCGTGGAGAACGGCGTGAAGACCACGCACAACGCCGCCTTCACGGTGACCCCGGTGGCGAAGCTGGGCTGCGAGGAGCAGTTCAGGATGGGTTATTACCGCTACAACGACCGGCTGCGCGGCCGGCGCTTTCCGCTGGTGGACGAGGAGCGTGGGCTGGTGCTGGCGGGCGGTTTCATCGACAAGACCGGCCGGCTCGGGGAATTCAGGCTGACCGATGGCACGGTGGCCAAACCGTTGCTGTACCGCCCGCACACCTTTTATCTGCTGGAGCTGTTCAAGATCAAGGATGGCGCGATCGAGCAGATCGAATCCAACTTCATCACCATGCCCTACCACATGCCCTCGCCATGGGACGACTGGGCCAGTGGGCGCTGATCAGGCGTTCTTCATCAGCTCGCGCAGGTAGCCGCGGAAGGGCGCGCCCAGCGTGCCGTGCTTCAGCCCGTATTCCACCGTGGCCTGGAGGTAGCCGAGCTTGCTGCCGCAGTCGTAGCGCTTGCCCTGG
Organism: Steroidobacteraceae bacterium; assembly: GCA_035500015.1. Lineage (GTDB taxonomy): Bacteria > Pseudomonadota > Gammaproteobacteria > Steroidobacterales > Steroidobacteraceae > ZC4RG30. The sequence continues at coordinate 17,523 of DATJXQ010000122.1, read as the reverse complement.
AAGCGGTAGGCGTAGACAGGCTCCTCGTTCATCAGCGCCGCGATGCCGTCGGTAAGCTGGATCTCCCCGCCGGCGCCGGAACCGATGCGCTGCAGGAATTCGAAGATGGCCGGCGTGAGCACGTAGCGGCCGACCACGGCGAGGTTCGAAGGCGCCTTGTCCGGCTTGGGCTTCTCGACGATGGCGCTGATCTCGGCGAGCTGCTCCTTCGAGCCCTCCGCATCGACGATGCCGTATTTGTCGGTCTCCGCGGGCGCGACCTCCTCCACGCCCAGCACGCTGGCGCGCTTGAGCTGGTACATCTCCGCCATCTGCTTCAGGCAGGGCGTCGCGGCGTCGATCAGGTCGTCCGCAAGGTGCACGAAAAAAGGCTCATAGCCCACGGCCGGGCGCGCGCACAGCACCGCGTGGCCAAGCCCCAGCGGCGCCGGCTGGCGGATGTAGATGCAGGTAGCCCAGGACGGCAGCACGCCGCGCAGCTGGTCGGCGAGACCGGACTTGCCCTGGGAGTCGAGCATCTTCTCCAGCTCGGAGTCGGTGTCGAAATGATCCTCGATGGCGCGCTTGGACGCGCCGGTGATGAACACCAGCCGTTCGGCGCCGGCAGACAGGGCCTCTTCCACCGCGTACTGGATGAGCGGCTTGTCCACCACCGGCAGCATCTCCTTGGGACTGGCCTTGGTGGCCGGCAGGAAGCGTGTGCCCCGGCCCGCGACCGGAAACACCGCCGTCCTGATGTGCTTGCCGTCCGTCGACCTTTTCACTAAGCCACTCCGGGGACCACTTGCGTGAATCCCCGGATATTACAGGACTAGCGCTGCCCGGAAGGTGACGGAGTCGGTTCGCCCGGCGGCTTGGCCCCCTCCTTCATCGAACCATCGACCCGGATCAGGTCGCGGTTGCGGGCGATGGCGGCCTTGCCGATGCCCTTCACCAGTGCCAGGTCGTCGGGAGTCTTGAAAGGGCCGTGCTTCTGGCGGTAATCCACGATGGCCTGCGCCAGCTTCAGGCCTACGCCACTGAGCTCCCTGGCGAGGGTGGCCGCGTCGGCCGTGTTGATATTGACGGGTCCGGCCAGCGATACGCCACCGGACAGCAGCAGGATGCCGCCGAGCAGCAGCACGGCCAGCGATTGGCTACGGGTACGCATGTAAAACCTCCGCGAGTGTGCCGGCCGACATGGCCGGGTGCGGATCAGGCTAGAGGTTCGAGCGCGCCCGCAGGCAGCGGATTTCCACCGCGATCGCGGTGAAATGCCCGTCAGTCGCGGATCGGCGAGCCGGCGCTGTCGTTGACGCGCTCCCGCAGGTCCTTGCCGGGCTTGAAATGCGGCACGTGCTTGCCGGAGAGCGCCACGGCTTCGCCGGTCTTGGGATTGCGTCCCTGCCGCGGCGGACGGAAGTGCAGCGAGAAGCTGCCGAAGCCGCGGATCTCGATGCGCTCGCCCTGCGCCAGCGCGTCGCTCATGATCTCCAGGATCTGCTTCAGCGCGAGTTCCACGTCGCGCGCCGGCAGATGCTTCTGCTTCGCGGTGATGATCTCGATGAGTTCCGACTTCGTCATGCGGGACCGTCCTGCAACCCGCCGCTACCCGCGGCGCGCACGGCGCCGCGGGACGGGCGATGCTCCTCGCGCCTACTCGCGATCGCTGCCGATCTGCTCCTTGAGCAGGTCGCCCAGGCTGGTGCCGGAGGAACTGCCGCCCTGGTCGGTGCGGTAGTTCTGCACGGCCTCGGCCTCCTCGTGCATCTCCTTGGCCTTGATCGACAGCGTGATCGAACGCGTCTTGCGGTCCACGCCGACGAACTTGGCCTCGACGGTGTCGCCCACCTTCAGCACGGTGCGCGCGTCGTCGATGCGGTCGCGGCCCAGCTCGGTGGCCCGCAGCTGGCCCTCGACCCCATTGCCCAGGTCGATCAGCGCGCCGCGCTGGTCCACTTCCGTCACCGTGCCGGTGACGATGCTGCCGCGCGGATGCTCGGCCACGTAGCCGGAGAACGGATCCTTGGCCAGCTGCTTGATGCCCAGCGAGATGCGCTCGCGCTCCGGATCGATGGACAGCACCATGGCCTCGATGAGCTGGCCCTTCTGGTAGCTGCGCACGGCTTCCTCGCCGGGCACGTCCCAGGAAATGTCGGACAGGTGCACCAGGCCGTCGATGTTGCCGGCGAGCCCGATGAAGATGCCGAAATCGGTGATGGACTTGACCTGGCCGGAGACCTTGTCGCCACGGTTGAAGTTCTCGGCGAACTCCTTCCACGGGTTGGCCTTGCACTGCTTCAGGCCCAGCGAGATGCGGCGGCGCTCCTCGTCCACGTCGAGCACCATGACCTCGACTTCCTCGCCGGTGTGCACGACCTTGGACGGGTTGACGTTCTTGTTGGTCCAGTCCATCTCGGAGACGTGCACCAGGCCCTCGACGCCATCCTCGATCTCGACGAAGGCGCCGTAATCGGCGATGTTGGTGACCTTGCCGAACACGCGCGTGTTCGGCGGATAGCGCCGCGCGATGTTCTCCCACGGATCCGCGCCCAGCTGCTTCAGGCCCAGCGACACGCGCGAGCGTTCGCGGTCGAACTTGAGGATCCGTACTTCCACTTCCTGGCCCACGTGCACCACTTCGGAAGGATGCTTCACGCGCTTCCACGCCATGTCGGTGATATGCAGCAGGCCGTCGATGCCGCCCAGGTCGACGAAGGCGCCATAGTCGGTGAGGTTCTTGACCGTACCCTTCACCACCGTGCCTTCGGCAAGGTTGTCCATCAGCGCGCTGCGCTCGGCGGAGAATTCCTGCTCCACCACCGCGCGGCGCGACACCACCACGTTGTTGCGCTTCTGGTCGAGCTTGATGACCTTGAATTCCAGCGGCTTGTTCTCGAGGTAGCTGGTGTCGCGGACCGGACGGACATCCACGAGCGAGCCAGGCAGGAACGCCCGGACGTTTTCCAGTTCCACCGTGAAGCCGCCCTTGACGCGGCCGGTGATGATGCCGGTGACGATCTCGGAATCGTTGAAGGCTTTTTCCAGCCGCGTCCAGGTACGGGCGCGCTTGGCCTTCTCGCGCGACAGGCGGGTGTTGCCCTCGCCGTCCTCGACGGCATCGAGGGCCACCTCGACAGTGTCGCCGGCGGCCACTTCGATCTCGCCGCGCTCGTTGCGGAACTGCTCGATGGGAATGTTGGCTTCGGACTTCAGGCCCACGTTCACGATGACCATGTCATCGCCGACGCTGATCACCTGGCCGGTGAGGATCTGGCCGGGCCGGATGCGCTGATTGGCCAGGCTCTGTTCAAACAGTTCGCTGAAGGATTCGCTCATGTACTCGCTGACTCGCTGCGTGCGCCGGCACCCTCGCGGGTTGCATGAAGCCGTGCGTACGGTTGATTGCAACACGGCACGCCGCATTGCACGGCGTGCCGACCCTTTATCCTTCCGCCGGTGAAAACCCGCGTGCCCGTGCTGCGGCCATGATGCGCTCCACCACCTGCTCGATGCCGAGACCGGTGCTGTCGATCACGATGGCCTCCGCCGCGGGCACCAGCGGCGACACGGCGCGGGTGGAATCCCGCCGGTCGCGCTCGGCTATCTCCAGCGAAAGGGCGGCGAGGTTAGCATCAGAACCCTTGTCTTTCAACTGCTTATGGCGCCTGCGAGCCCTTTCCTCGGGGCTGGCGGTAAGGAAGATCTTCAGGCCGGCGCCGGGGAAGACCACAGTACCCATGTCGCGGCCGTCGGCCACCAGGCCGGGGGGCTGGGCGAAATCCCGCTGGCGCTGCAGCAGCGCCGCGCGCACAGCGGGCCAGGCCGCCACGCGCGAGGCGCCCTGGCCGGCCTCCTCGGTGCGGATGGCCGCAGTCACGTCCTGTTGCTGGTCGCCCAGCAGGATACGCTCGGCGCCCTGCCCGTCCTGGCCGAAACGCACCTGCAGCCGGGAGGCGAGCGCGGCATGGCCGGCTGCGTCCAGTGAGTCGAGGGCCGCCAAGCGGCCAGCCAGCGCCACCAGGCGATACAGCGCCCCGCTGTCGAGCAGGTGCCAGCCCAGCCAGCCGGCGATGCGCCGGCTGATGGTGCCCTTGCCCGAACCGGATGGCCCATCGATGGCGATGACCGGCACGCTGCCGCTCATGCCAGCGCCACATCCAGCCCGCAGCCGCGCGCGGTCTCGACGAAGCCGGGAAACGAGGTGCCGACATTCTCCACGTCGCGGATGAGCAGGGGCGCGTCGGCCAGCAGGCTGGCGATGGTGAAGGCCATCGCGATGCGGTGGTCGCCATGGCTGTCGATCTGCGCGCCGCGCAGGCGCTGTCCGCCCTGGATGCGGATGCCATCCGGGGCGAGCTCATTGGGCACGCCGGTGCGGTTCAGTCCCTCGGCCATGACGGCGAGCCGGTCGCTCTCCTTGACACGCAGTTCGGCCGCGCCGCTGAACACGGTTTCGCCCGTGGCGCCGGCGGCCGCGATGAACAGCACCGGCAGCTCGTCGATGGCCAGCGGCACGTATTCCTCGGGTACGGCAATGCCGCGCAATGCCGCGGCATGCAGTTCGATATCGGCGACTGGCTCCGCTCCGACTGCCGCGCGCGGATGCACGGTGAAATCGGCGCCCATGAGGCGCAGGATGTCCAGCACGCCGGTGCGGGTGGGGTTCACGCCCACGTTCTCGACCACCAGCCCCTGCACGCCGGCAAGCGCGCCGGCCACCAGGAAGAAAGCTGCCGAGGAGATATCGCCCGGCACTTCCACGCGCGTGCCATGCAGGGGCTGCCCGCCGGTGAGCCGCACGCGGCGGCCGGTGGTTTCCACATGCACGCCGAAACCGCGCAGCATGCGCTCGGTGTGGTCGCGCGTGGGCGCCGGTTCAGTGACCGTCGTCTGCCCTTCCGCGTACAGGCCGGCCAGCAGGATGGCCGATTTCACCTGCGCGCTGGCCATGGGCAGCAGGTAGTCGATGCCGGTGAGCTGCTTCGCGGGCCGCACCGTCACCGGCGGCTTGCCGTCGGTGGTCAGGATGTCGGCGCCCATCTGCCGCAGCGGCTTCGCCACGCGCTCCATCGGCCGCGAACGCAGCGAGGCATCGCCGGTCAGCACCGATTCGAAGCGCTGGCCGGCGAGCAGTCCCATCGACAGGCGGATCGCGGTGCCGGCGTTGCCCATGTCCAGCACATGGGCCGGCGCGGTCAGTCCATGCAGTCCCCGGCCGTGCACGGTCAGCGCGGTCTCGGCATGCCGCTTCACGGTCACACCCATTGCGCGGCAGGCCTCGAGCGTGGCCAGGCAATCGGCACTGGCGAGGAACCCGGTGACTTCCGTGCGGCCCGCGGCGATGCCACCCAGCATGACCGAACGATGCGAGACGGATTTGTCGCCGGGCACGCGCACGCTGCCCGCCACGCTGGCGACCGGCTGGACAAGATAGCTTTTCATGGAACCCGCACCTGCATCAGCCGCGCAGCACCGCGGCCAGCGCCGCGATCAGCCGTTCGTTCTGCTCCACCGTGCCGATGGTGATGCGCAATGCATGGGGCAGTCCGTAGCCGGCCACCGGCCGCACGATCACGCCATGATGCAGCAGGCGCTCGTACACCAGCTGCGCATTGCCACCCACTTCCGCCAGCACGAAGTTGCCGGCGCTGGGATGCAGCTTCACGCCGAGCCGTGGCAGCTCCGCGCCCAGTTGCGCCATGCCATCCTCCACCAGCTGCGCCGCGCGGCGCGGCTGCCGCTCATCGGCGAGGGAGGCCAGCGCGCCCACCAGGCCCGGAACACCCACATTGAAGGGCTGGCGCACACGGTTCAGCAGGTCCGCGATCTGTGGATGGGAGATGGCGTAGCCCACGCGCACGCCGGCAAGGCCATATGCCTTGGAAAAGGTGCGCAGCACGACCAGGTTCGCGAACTCGCCGATGAGGCTCATGCCGTCGGGGCAATCCACGCGCCGCGAATATTCGAAATAGGCCTCGTCCAGCGCCACGATGACATCGGCGGAAACCCGTTCCAGGAAATCGCGCAGCTGCGCCGGCGTATTCCAGGTGCCGGTCGGGTTGTTGGGATTGGCGATGTAGACCAGGCGCGTGTCGGCGTCGATGGCCGCGCGCATTGCCCCGAGGTCATGGCCGTAGGACATCGAATGGCTGGCGTGGCAGGCGGGCGCGACATTGTGGCGCGCGCCGGTGGCCTGCACCGCGATGCCGTAGATGGCGAAGGCATACTGCGAGTACACGGCGCTGGAGCCCGGTGCCAGGAAGCTCTCGGCCAGCAGCACCAGCAGGTCGTTGGAACCATTGCCCAGCGTCACCTGTGCCGCATCCACGCCGTGTCGCCGCGCCAGTGCCGCCTTCAGGTCATGGCCGTTGCCGTCGGGATACAGCCAGGCCTGCGCCAGCGCCTGCTGCATGGCCTGCAGCGCCAGCGGACTCGGCCCCAGCGGATTCTCGTTGGAGGCGAGCTTCACGATCTGCTCCTCGGCGAAGCCCAGCTCGCGCGCCAGCTCGCCGATGGGCTTGCCGATCACATAGGGCGCGAGCGCGCGCACGGCCGGCGTGGCGCGACTCCCCGGTCCGCCGGTGGCAGCTTGCGCGAGATTCACAGTACGGCCCGGGGATACGAGCCCAGCACGCGGAACAGCGAGCTGCGCTTCTTCAGTTCCGCCAGTGCCCGCGCCACCGGCGGATCCGCCGCGTGGCCTTCCAGATCGATGAAGAATACATAGTCCCACTTCTGCCGCCGCGAGGGACGCGACTCGATGCGGCTCATGTTGACCTTGCTCCTGGCCAGCGGCTCGAGCAGCCGGAACAGCGAGCCGGCCCTGGCCTTGTCGCCGGCCACCAGCAGGCTGGTGCGGTCCGCGCCGCTGGGTGCCGGCACGCGATGGCCGATCACCAGGAACCGCGTGGTGTTGTCGATGTGGTCCTCGATGCCCGGTGCGAGGATGGTGAGGCCATAGACCTCGGCCGCCACGTCGCCGGCGATGGCCGCGGTGCCCTGCTCGTCGCGTGCGCGGCGCGCACCCTCGGCATTGCTGCTGACGGGCACCCTTTCGACGGCCGGCAGGTGCTCATCCAGCCACAGCCGGCACTGCCCCAGCGCCTGCGGATGCGCGCAGACGCGCTGCACCTCGGCCAGGTCGTGCATGCGCCCCATCAGGTTGTGGTGCACGCGCAGTTCGACTTCGCCGCAGATGTGGAGGCTGGTGGTCAGGAAACGGTCCAGCGTGTTGTTGACCGTGCCCTCGGAGGAATTTTCCACCGGCACCACGCCGAAGTCGGCGTTGGCGGCCTGCACCTCCTGGAAGACTTCGTCGATGGAGACCAGCGACAGTGCCCGCACCGAGTGGCCGAAATGCCGGAACACGGCCTGCTGCGAATACGTGCCCTCGGGACCGAGATACGCGACCTTGAGCGGCTTTTCCTGCGCCAGGCAGGCCGACATGATCTCGCGGAACAGCCGCACGATCTCCTCGTCGCGCAGCGTGCCGTTGCGGTTGCGCTCCAGCGCCAGCCGCAGCACCTCGGCTTCGCGTTCGGGCCGGTAAAAGTCCACCAGCCGGCCCGCGGCGTGCTTGGAGATGCCCACCTGCCGCGCCAGCTCCGCGCGCTGGTTGATCAGCTCGTGCAACTGGCGGTCGACCGCGTCGATGCGCTGGCGCAGCGCCTCGACCGGCGGATGTGCCTTGCCGGTTGCCTTGCCGCGCGCGGCCATCAGTCCTGGTCCCGGATGAGGCGCGCCGACAGCACGCCTGGAATGCCGCGTACGGCGGCGAAGGTGGCCGCGTCGACCGTGCCGTCGATATCGATCAGCGTATAAGCGTGCTCACCGCGCGACTTGTTCAGCAGGTCCGCGATGTTCGCGCCCGCCGCCGCGAGCCGTGTGGATATCTGCCCCACCATGTTCGGCACATTGCTGTTCGCGATCACCAGGCGCGTGGTGCCGGGCGAGCGCGGCATCGCCGCCTCCGGAAAATTGACCGAATTGTGGATATTGCCGTTTTCCAGGAAATCGCGCAGCTGTTCCGCCGCCATCACGGCGCAGTTTTCCTCGGCCTCGACGGTGGAAGCGCCCAGATGCGGCAGCGTCACCACCCGTGGATGATCCTTGAGCGCATTGGCGGGGAAGTCGCACACGTAGGCGTGCAGCCGCCCGGAATCCAGCGCCGCCAGCACCGCGGCGGTATCCACCACCGGACTGCGCGCGAAGTTCAGCACCATGCCGCCCTCGCGCAGCACCGCCAGGCGCGCGGCATTGACCAGCGAGCGGGTGGCATCGTTCAGCGGCACGTGCACGGTGACCATGTCGCTGCTGGCGAAGAGTTCCTCCAGCGAGCGCGCCCGCTGCACGCTGGCCGAAAGCTCCCAGGCGCGCTGCACGGTGATCTGCGGATCGAAGCCCAGCACCTTCATGCCCAGTGCGAGGGCCGTGTTGGCCACCGCCACGCCGATCGCGCCGAGGCCGACGACCCCCAGCGTGCGGCCGGGGAGCTCGAAGCCGACGAAATCCTTCTTGCCCTTTTCCACCGCCGCGTCGATGGCCGCATCGTCTCCGGACTGAGCGCGGGCAAACAGCCATGCCGGGGCGATGTTGCGGGCACCGAGGAAGAGTCCTGCGATCACCAGTTCCTTCACCGCGTTGGCATTGGCGCCGGGCGTGTTGAATACCGGGATGCCACGTGCCGTCAGCACCGGCACCGGGATGTTGTTGGTGCCCGCGCCGGCGCGGGCCACTGCCAGAACACTTTCGGGCAGAGTCATCTTGTGCATGTCGGCCGAGCGCAGCAGCACCGCATCGGGACGATCCAGCCCGGCTGCCACCTCGTACCGCTCGCGCGGCAGGCGCGCGAGGCCCCTGGGGCTGATGTTGTTCAACGCCAGGATGCGCAACGTCTCAGCCATGGCGCCGCTCGAATTCGCGCATGAACGCGATCAGTGCGTCGACGCCCGCGGGCGGCATTGCGTTGTAGATGCTGGCACGCATGCCGCCGACGGACCGGTGGCCCGCGAGGTTGGTCAGGCCCTCGCGCTCGGCCTCCTGCAGGAACCGGCCGTCCAGCTCGGGTCTGGCCAGCGTGAAAGGCACGTTCATGATCGAGCGGCAGTGCACGGCCACCGGGTTGCCGTAGAAACCGCTGCCGTCGATGGCCGCATAGAGCCTGGCGGCCTTGTCGCGGTTGCGCCGGCCCATCGCGGCGAGACCGCCTTGCGCCTTCAGCCAGCGGAACACCAGCCCCGCGACGTACCAGCTGAAGGTCGGCGGCGTGTTGGCCATCGAACCTTCCGCGGCCATCTGCCGGTAATTCCAGATCGAAGGCGTCACGGGCCGCGCGCGGCCGGTGAGCGCTTCGCGCACGATCACGATCACCAGGCCCGCCGGGCCGATGTTCTTCTGCGCGCCTGCATAGATGAGGCCGAACCTGGAAACATCCAGCGGCTCCGACAGGATCGAGGAGGAGAAATCCGCCACCAGCGGCACGCCGCCGGCCGCCGGTATGAAGGGAAACGCCACGCCGCCGATGGTTTCATTCGGCGTGTAGTGCAGGTAGGCGGCATCCGGGCTGCGCCGCCATGACGCCTCCTCCGGCACGGAGTTGTACGCACCGCCGGCATCGGCGGCGACGTTGACGCGCGCGCAGTAACGCTGCGCTTCGCCGATCGCCTTCTTCGACCAGCTGCCGGTGTTCAGGTAATCCACCGTGGATTCGGGCGCGGCGAGGTTCAGCGCAATGGCGGCGAACTGCCCGGTGGCGCCGCCCTGCAGGAACAGCACGTGGTATCCGGACGGCACCGCCAGCAGCTCGCGCAGGTCACTTTCCGCCTGCTCGGCCACGCGGATGAACGCCTTGCTGCGATGGCTGATCTCCATCACCGACATGCCGCTGCCCTGCCAGTCGGGCAGTTCGGCCTGCACCTGTTCCAGCACCGGGAGCGGCAGGGTCGCGGGGCCGGCGGCAAAGTTGAAAACGCGCACTATTGAAACCTGTCAGCACCGCGGAGAGAGCGCGCGGCAGTGAATCTTAGCAGCGGGACGGCGCAGCCGTTGGCTGCGCGCCGGTCAGTCGCGGCTGGCGGTGCGGATATCCAGCGAGAACTCCACGGGCACGATGGCCTGGGCACTGCGGGCCGCGCCGTTTTCCCGATAGGGCTTGAACAGCGCATGCGACACCGCGTCGCACCCCTCGCGATCCAGCTGCTCGTAGCCGCTGCTGCGCTCTACGCGCACCTCGCGCGGCCGGCCATCCGCATCGATGAGCACCCACACCAGCACCGTGCCCTGCAGCCGCGCCTGCCTGGCTGCCCGGGGATAATGCGGTGACGGGCGGCGTACATAGTCCACCTGGTCCACGTCGAGCATCACCGGCGCACTGTCGCGAACCACGGACGGAGCCGGTGCCGGGCTCACGGAGGGCGCTGCCACGGGCGCAGGTTCGGTGCGCGCCGCGACGGCCTGCGCTTCGGGGATGATGGCCACCGGGATCTCGAGCGGCGGCACCACGATCTGGACTATCTGCGGGGGTGCAAGCACGGGTCGCGGAGGCGTTCGCGGCGCCTCCGACAGGATTTCGGCGTGCAGCAATACGGGCTCTCGCGGCGTCCTGTCCGCGTGGACGCGCGCATGCACCATGACCAGCAGTGCGGCCACGTGGACTCCTGCCACGCCCGCCAGCACGGCGGAACGCCGCCTCCATCGCCGGCTGCGGGGGGGGTTCAGGACACTCATGCGTCAATGCTAAATGAGAGTTACTCTCATTTGCAATCAGACATCGGTCCAGGTCCGCAGCAGGTTGTGGTAGATCCCGGTCAGCCGCAGTACGGCGTCCGCGTCGGCGCCGCCACGGCGCAGCGTCTCGATGGAAGCATCCATTTCAAACAGCATGCGGCGGCGCGCATTGTCGCGGACCATGCTCTGCACCCAGAAGAACGACGCCAGGCGGGCGCCCCGGGTCACCGGCGTCACCCGATGCAGGCTGCTGGAGGGATAGAGGATCAGGTCGCCGGCCGGCAATTTCACCGCGTGCTCGCCATAGGTATCGCTGACCACCAGCTCCCCGCCTTCGTAGTCATCGGGGTCGTTGAGGAACAGCGTGCACGAGACATCGGAGCGCAGCTGCGCGCCGCCACCCAGGCGCATCACCGCGCCATCGATGTGGAAGCCGTACTCGCCGCCGCCGGCGTATCGATTGAAACGCGGCGGCAGGATCTTCAACGGCAGCGCGGCGGCGAAGAACAGCGGGTTGCGTTCCAGCGCGGCCAGCACCAGCTGCCCGAGTCCGGCCTTCAGCGGCGAGGTGTCGGCCAGCTGCTGGTTGCGCTTGACCTGTGCGCCCTGCACGCCAACGGTTTCACGGCCGTCGACCCATTCGGCCACGTCCAGCTGCTGGCGGATGCGCGAGCGTTCCTCGCGCGTCAGGACCTCGGGGACGTGCAGCAGCATGGTCAGAACTTCAGATCGACGCTGAACAGCAGGGTACGGGGCATGCCGGGCGTATAGCGATAGCCGCTCTTGTTGATGGCGGCCACGTACTGCTTGTCCATCACGTTGTAGGCGTTCAGGCGCAGGGACAGCGACTTGCCCGCCTCGTACGAGGCCATGGCATCGAACACGCCGTAACCACCGGTGGAGGATGGCGTGCCCACCGCGCCATCGGTGCCGCGATGCAGGCCATCCACGAAGCGCAGCCCGCCACCGAGGACAAGGCCGATCGGCAGGCGGTAACTGGTCCAGGTGGTGAGGCTGTCCCCGGGCGTGTAGCTCAGGTTCGGCGTGCCGTCCTGCGCCACGTTCGGGCCGTCCAGCACCCTGGCGTCCTGGTGGCTGTAGCCGGTGGAGACCGACCAGTTTTCGGTGAGGCTGCCGGTGGCCGACAGCTCGACACCCTTGACGCGCTTCCTGCCGGTCTGGTCGTAGACATTCGGGGTCACCGGATCGGGCACGATCTCATTGGTGACCGTGGTCTGGAACAGCGCCAGGTCCACCGCCAGCCTGCCGTCCAGCGCGTTCCACTTGCTGCCAAGTTCGAGGGTCTTCGCCTTCTGCGGATCCAGGTCGGGGTTGTTGGCGTTGTTGGCCGCGGTGCTCAACTGGAAGTTGGCGCCGCCTGGCGGTTGCTGTGACAACGCATAGTCCACATACAGGCTGAGCGCCTCGATGGGCTTGTACACGGTGCCAAGCTTCCAGTTGAGCAGGGTGTCGCGGGCCTGCAGGTCGTTGGTGGTGACAATGCTGCCCACCGGCCTGGTGCCGCAGGCAATGGCGCCGTTGCCGGTGCCGTTGTTGCAGATACCCGTGCTGAAGTAATCCGTGCTGTAGTGATCGGCACGCAGGCCCGCGGTCACCAGGAACTGTTCACCGAATTTCACCGTGTCGAATGCGTATGCCGCCCCGGTGTCGGTCCGGCCGTCGCTGCCGCTGCCGTTGCGCGCATAGGCGAAGGTGCCGCTGTCGTTCCAGTCCGGGTTGTACAGGTTGGCAGGGGGGCGCGTGCCCGTGGCGGTGATGTTGCGCGCCACCTGTTCCTCGCGCGTCAGTTCCGCACCGGCGCTGACGTAGTGCTGCACGGCGCCGGTGGTGAAGTCGATGCGCAGGTTCAGCTGGTCCGTGAGTATCTTGTTGTCCTGGTCCTTGAAGTTGTTGTTGCTGCGGTTGAGCGTGTAGGTCGACAGGTCGTTGATGTCGGTCCACTTGACATTGCCGCCCATCGGGTTGGCGGTGGTACCGCCGGTGACGGTGAACGAGGTCAGCAGATAATCCTCCTTCGTCAGGCCCCAGCGCGCCGTATTGGTCAGCTTCAGGCTGGTGGAGAAATCATGCTCGACGCGCAGCGTGGCCATCTTCGCGGTGGCATCGTCGTGGTCGGCACGGGTGCCGTAGAAGTTGGCGGGATCGACCGGGTGGCCGGCCAGCTGCTCCAGGCCCGGCTGTGGAGTCCAGCGCGGCAGGCCGATGGTGGGCACGAATCCGTCGGGAATGTTGTTCTGGTCGATGTACAGCAGATCCACGTAGGCGCGGGTCGCGCCATCCAGACCCACTGCAGCTGAAGGCGCGAAACCCCAGCGCTTGTTGTTGACATGGTCACGCCCGGGCACGTCGCTGTCCTGCCACATCACGTTCAGCCGCAGTGCGGCGCCGGGCAGGCCATCCAGCTTCTGGTTCCAGTCGGCGGTAGCGCGCTTCTGGCCGTCCACCCCGCCGGAAAGGCTGCCGGATGACACGTCCTGCAGAAAGGGCTGCCTGGTAACGATGTTGATCGCACCGGTGGGCGCGGTACGGCCGTTGTCGGTGCCGGCCGGACCTTTCTCCACCTCGATCGATTCGATGTTGAATACGTCGCGGGAAATGGAACCAAGATCGCGGATGCCGTCCACGAAGATGCTGTTCGAAGTATCGAAACCCCGCATGTAGATCGCATCGCCGGTGCTGGTGCTGCCGTTTTCGCCTGCATAGAAGGTGCCGACTCCGGCGCTGTTGCGCAGCGCTTCGGTGAGCGTGGTGGCGCCCTGCTGGTCGAAGAGTTCCTGCGGAATGACCTGGATGGTCTGCGGAGTATCCTGCAGCGGCTGGGTGAACTTGGGCGAAGCCGCGTAGCTGTCGACCGAATCCTGTACTTCCACCTTCTCCAGGGTGGTCGGACCCTGGGTGACTTCCTCGCCGGCGGCCATCGCAGGCAGCGCCAGGGTCAGCCCAGCTGCCAGAGCTGCGGGAACTGCCATCGCCGGCGCACGCTGGTAATGCGGGGCGTATTTGCGGGCCTTGATGTGACTCATTGTGACCTCTCCCTGACGCGATAGTAAATGATAACGATTCGCATTCACTAAGGCAAGCAGCAGGAATACGCCGGCAGTCGTTGTTGGAAGGCTTCAGACCCGATCAGTCGCGAGCAATCAAGCCGCGGGCGTGCTGTCCTTGTCGGTATCGGACCCGAGTGGGTCATCCGCGGCAGGCAGCCCGGCATCTTCATCGCCCAGGCTTTGCACACCCTCCACGCCCGTCAGGCGATCCCCTTCGTCGAGGCGGATCAGCCGCACTCCCTGCGTATTGCGACCCTGGATGGAAACATCCGCCACCGGGGTACGCACCAGCGTGCCGTTGGAACTGATCAGCATCAGCTCCTGTTCCGGCTGCAGCTGCAGCGCTGCCACGGTCTCGCCATTGCGATCGCTGGTCTGCAGCGCGATCACGCCCTGCCCTCCCCGGCCATGCGAGGGGAAATCCGCCAGCGGCGTGAGCTTGCCGTAGCCATTGGTGGAGGCCACGAGGATCAACCCCTCGCTGACAACGATCAGCGAGATCACGAACTGGCCCTCGCCGAGCTTCAGGCCGCGCACGCCGGTGGAATCGCGGCCCATGGGCCGCACCTCTGCCTCGCTGAAGCGGATGGCCTTGCCGCCGCTGCTGAACAGCATGATGTCGCGGCTGCCGTCGGTGAGGCCCACGCCCACCAGCTGGTCATCACCTTCCAGGTTCACGGCAATGATGCCGCTGGGCCGCGGCCGGGAATAGGCCGACAGCGGTGTCTTCTTCACGGTGCCGTTCTTCGTGGCCATGAACACGAAGTGCGTGTCGTCGAACTGCTTGATGGGCAGCACCGCGGTGATCTTCTCGCCCTCCGCCAGCGGCAGCAGGTTCACCATGGGTTTGCCGCGCGAGGCGCGCCCGGCCTGCGGCAGCTCGAACACGCGCAGCCAGTAAACCTGCCCATGGTTCGAGAAGCACAGCAGCGTGTCATGCGTGTGCGCGACGAACAGTTTCTCGATGAAATCCTCGTCCTTGGTGGCCGTGGCGCTGCGCCCGCGGCCGCCGCGCCGCTGTGCCTGGTAGTCGGACACCGGTTGCGATTTGGCGTAGCCGGCGTGCGAGAGCGTGACCACCACGTCCTGCGGCTCGATGAGATCCGCGGTCGAAAGATTCAGGTGATCCAGCGAGATCGCGGTGCGCCGCGCATCGCCATACTGTTCGCGGATCTCCACCAGCTCGTTGCGCACCACGCCGGTGAGGCGCTCCGGCCGCGCCAGGATGTCCGACAGATCCGCGATCAGCTGCAGCAGCTCGCCGTATTCCCTGAGGATCTTGTCCTGCTCCAGCCCGGTAAGGCGGTTCAGGCGCATCTCGAGGATGGCATTGGCCTGCGCCTCGCTGAGGCGGTACAGGCCGTCGCGCAGCCCGTATCCGGCATCGAGGCCTTCGGGCCGCGAACTCACCGCGCCGGCGCGCTCCAGCATCCGCGGCACGCCGCCGGCCGGCCAGGCCTTTGCCAGCAACGCGGCGCGCGCCTCGGGCGTGGCCGGCGCCGCCTTGATCAGCGCGATCACCGCGTCGATGCTGGCCAGCGCCACCGCCAGGCCTTCCAGCAGATGGGCGCGTTCGCGCGCCTTGCGCAGGTCGAACACCGTGCGCCGCGTGACCACCTCGCGCCGGTGGCGGATGAAGGCGTCGAGCATCTCGCGCAGGCCCAGCAGCCGCGGCTGCCCATCGACGAGGGCCACCATGTTGATGCCGAACACGGTTTCCAGCGGCGTCTGCGCATACAGGTTGTTCAGCACCACCTCGGCCACCTCGCCCCGCTTGAGCTCGATGACCACGCGCATGCCGTCCTTGTCGGATTCATCGCGCAGGCCGTCGGCCGCGATGCCCTCGAGCTGTTTCTCGCGCACCAGGTCGGCGATGCGTTCGATGAGCCGCGCCTTGTTGACCTGGTACGGCAGCTCGGTGATGACGATGGCCTGGCGCTCGCCCCTGCCGATGTCCTCGAAATGCGCCTTGCCGCGCAGCGACAGGCGGCCGCGGCCGGTCTTGTAGGCCGCGACGATTTCCGCCGCGCCATTGATGATGCCGGCAGTGGGGAAATCCGGGCCCGGCAGGTGCTGCATCAGCTGCGCCAGGGAGATCGCCGGATCATCCAGCAGCGCCAGCAGCGCGTTGACCACCTCGGTGAGGTTGTGCGGCGGAATGTTGGTGGCCATGCCCACCGCGATGCCGGAGGCGCCATTGACCAGCAGGTTGGGCACGCGCGCCGGCAGCACCGCCGGCTCGCGCTCGGATTCATCGTAGTTGGGGACGAAATCGACGGTTTCCTTGTCGATGTCGGCCAGCAGTTCGCTGGCGAAGCGCGACATGCGTATCTCGGTATAGCGCATGGCGGCCGGCATGTCCCCGTCCACCGAGCCGAAATTGCCCTGGCCATCGGCCAGCATGTAGCGCATCGAGAAGGGCTGCGCCATGCGCACGATGGCGTCGTACACGGCCGAATCCCCGTGCGGATGGTACTTGCCGATGACGTCGCCCACCACGCGCGCGGATTTCTTGTAGGGCTTGTTCCAGTCATTGCCCAGCTCGCGCATCGCGAACAGCACGCGGCGGTGCACCGGCTTCAGGCCGTCGCGGACGTCGGGCAGTGCGCGCCCGACGATGACGCTCATCGCGTAGTCGAGATAGCTCTGGCGCATCTCGTCTTCGAGATTGACCGGCAGGATTTCGCGGGCGATTTCGCTCATGCGTGGCTCGTTTGCGCACCCTCAAAAAAAGCGGTGAATTCTAGCATGGCGGGCCGCTGTTACGGCACCTGCGGAACCGGCGGGAACGCTATACTCGGCGGCACTCATGACCAGCCCCGCCACCAGCGCCGATCCCGCCGAGATCGCCAAATTCGAGGCACTCGCACACCGCTTCTGGGACAGCGCGGGCGAGTTCAAACCGCTGCATCGCCTGAATCCCGTGCGCGCCGATTTCGTTGGCGCGCGCGCACGCCTGCAGGGCGCCACCGTGCTCGACGTGGGCTGCGGCGGCGGCCTGCTCGCCGAAGCCCTCGCGCGCCGCGGCGCGCACGTCACCGGCATCGATCTCGCCCCGGCGATGATCACCACCGCGCAGCTGCATGCGGCCGAATCCGGCCTGGCCATCGACTACCGCGTGCAGGACGCCGCCGAACTGGCCACCGCGGCAGCGCATTCCTTCGACGTGGTGTGCTGCATGGAAATGCTCGAGCACGTGGCGCAGCCGGCGCAGCTGCTCGGCGCCCTCGCGCGGCTCGCGAAGCCTGGCGGTGCGGTGTTCGTCTCCACGCTGAACCGCAACCTGCGCGCCTTCCTGCTGGCCATCGTCGGCGCCGAATACGTGCTGCGGCTGCTGCCGCGGGGCACTCACGACTACGAGCGTCTCATCCGGCCGTCCGAGCTGGCCGGCTGGGCGCGCGCCGCGGGCCTTTCCCTGGTGGCAACCGCGGGGCTCCACTACGATCCATTCCGCGACCGCTGCGCACTGGACGACGACGTGTCGGTCAACTACATCGCGCAGCTGGCGGCCGACGGAACCGCGGCTTGAGCTTCCCGCCGCTGCGCGCGGTGCTGTTCGACCTGGACGGCACGCTGCTCGACACCGCACCCGACCTCATCCGCGTGCTGAACCAGGTGCGCGTGGAACAGGGCCGTGAACCCCTGCCCCCGGAGCTGGTGCGCACGCAGGTCTCGCATGGCGCATCCGGCCTGATACGGCTCGGCTTTCCCGATATTTCCGGCGCGCCGCAGGAAGCGCTGCGGCAAC
>DATJXQ010000121.1:0-4871 GCA_035500015.1 Steroidobacteraceae bacterium | reverse complement strand
AAGCACTGCAGGGCGCAGTCGCTGCGGGCCTGCTGGGCTGCGGCTCGGTGATCCTCGGCGCCGCGCAGGATGCGGGGAAGTTGCTGGCCGACGTGGTGGCGCGTGCGCGCGAAACGGATCTGCCGGCCGCCGCCACCGCGGCCGTCACCGAGTTGCGCAAGACGCAGAAGGCAGTGCCCGGCTACGGGCATCCGCTGCACAAGGGCGAGGATCCGCGCGCCACGCGGCTGTTCGCGGTGGCCGCCGAGGCCGGCCTGCCCGATGCGCACCGCCGCGCCGCGAAGCAGATCGAGGCGCTGATGCCGCAGCTCACCGGCAAGCCGCTGGTGATGAATGTGTCGGCCGCGATACCGGCCGTGCTGCTGGACGCGGGCTTTCCGCTGGGCGCGCTGAAGGGCGTGCCATTGCTGGCGCGCACCGCGAGCCTGATCGCGCACCTGCTGGAAGAGCAGGGCAAGCCCATCGGCTTCGTGCTGTCGCACGCGGCCGCGCAGGCCATCGACTATGACGGCCCGGTGCCACCGGGTTTTACGCGGGGAGACACGTGAAGGGTCTGGATGTATTGAAGGGCGTGAAGATCGTCGAGCAGGGCACGTTCATCACCGGTCCCTGCGCCGGCATCATGCTGGCCGATCTCGGCGCCGACGTGATCAAGGTGGAAAGCCCGGATGGGGATCCGTACCGCGCCTACCAGGGCGGCAATTACTCGCCGCATTTTCAGGCCTACAACCGCAACAAGCGCAGCCTCGCGCTGGACATGAAGCAGGCTGGCGATCGCGCGCTGTTCGATGCGCTGATCCGCGAGGCCGACGTGTTCATCCAGAACTTCCGGCCGGGCACCGCCGACCGGCTGGGCGCGGGCGCGAAGCGGCTGCAGGAGCTGAACCCCAGGCTGGTGTACTGCTCGATCAGCGGCTTCGGCGCCGATGGTCCCTACGTGGATCGTCCCAGCTACGACTCGGTGGCGCAGGCGCTGTCGGGCTTCCTCAGCGTGGTGGTGGATGAGAGCCGGCCGCGCTTTCTCGGGCCTGCGCTGGCCGACGCCATCACCGGCATCTATGCCTCCTATGGCGTGCTCGGCGCGCTGTTCGACCGCAGCCGCACGGGCAGGGGGCGCGTGGTGGAGGTCTCGATGCTGGAAGCCATGGCGCATTTCGCCGTCGAGCCATATGCGGCGTATTTCGCGCTGGGGGCGGTACCCAAATCCTCCGACCGGCCGCGGCTGGCGCAGGCGCACATCCTGCGCACGAGGGATGGTGGCCTGATCGCCATTCACCTGTCATCGCTCGAAAAGTTCTGGACCGGGTTGCTGGCCGCGCTGAATGCGCCGGAGCTGGGCACAGACCCGCGCTTCAACACGCGACTGCTGCGCATCGAGAATTACGACGCGCTGGGTGCGGAGCTGGATCGCCGCTTCCAGCAGGGCACGGTGGCCGAGTGGGTCGAGCGGCTGGGCGGCAACGACGTGCCGTTCGCGCCCATCAACAAGGTCGATGCCGCGGTGAACGACCCGCAGGTGCGTCACCTGGGATTGATGGTGCCGGTCGAGAACCCGCACGCGGCCACGCACGCGGTGCGGCCCGCGGTGCAGTTCGACGGCCGGCGCGCCGATGGCGTGCATCCCGCGCCGCTGCTGAATGAACACGGCGCGGCCATCCGCGCGCAGCTCGCCCGCTCGCCGGCCTGGCCGGCGTGCGACTGAACCCACCACAAGGACAAGCCATGCTGTTTCCCACCACGCTAGTCGGCAGTTATCCGCAGCCTGAATGGCTGATCGACCGCAAGAAGCTCGCGGGACGCTTCCCGCCGCGCGTGCGCGTGAAGGAGCTGTGGCGCGTGCCCGGGGAATTCATCGAGGAGGCCTGGCAGGATGCGACGCTGCTGGCCATCCGCGCGCAGGAGCGCGCCGGCATCGACATCATTTCCGACGGCGAGATGCGGCGCGAGAGCTACTCGAACCGCTTCGCCACCGCGCTGGACGGCGTGGACCTCGAGAACCACGGCGAGGCGCTGGACCGCAGCGGCCACCCGAACCCGGTGCCGCGGGTCACCGGCCCGATCCGCCGCCGCCACGCGGTGATGGTGGAGGACGTGAAATTCCTGTCGGCCAACACGCAGCGGCACATCAAGATCACCGTGCCCGGCCCGTTCACCATGTCACAGCAGGCGCAGATCGACTTCTACGGCGGCAGCCGCGAGCAGGCGGCCATGGATTATGCGAAGGCGGTGAACGCGGAGATCCGCGACCTGTTCGCCGCCGGTGCCGACGTGGTGCAGATCGACGAGCCCTACATGCAGGCGCGGCCGGAGGATGCCCGCAAGTACGGCCTCAATGCGCTGAACGCCGCGCTGGAAGGCATCACCGGCAAGACCGCGGTGCATATCTGCTTCGGCTATGCCGCCATCATCCACACGCGGCCGGGCAAGGAGGGCTATTCCTTCCTCACCGAGCTGTCGAAATGTTCCTGCCAGCAGATCTCCATCGAGACGGCGCAGTCGAACCTGGATTGCAGCGTGCTCAAGGGCCTGCCGGGCAAGACCATCATCCTGGGTGTCATCGACCTGTCGGACATGAACGTGGAGACCCCGGAAACCGTGGCCGCCCGCATCCGCAGGGCCCTGGAATACGTGCCGGCCGAAAGCATCATCGTGGCGCCGGATTGCGGCATGAAGTACCTGCCACGGGACATCGCCGACGGCAAGCTGCGCGCCATGGTGGCCGGCGCCCAGATCCTCCGCCGGGAACACGGCTGAAGTACACTTCGGCCCTCACCGCATATCCTGGAAACAGGGGAACCGCCATGCCCATCTCAGCCAAGCTGCCGTCGCGCCTGCACCATACCGCCTATACCTCGAAGGACCTGGAAGCCACGCGCCACTTCTACGAGGACATCATCGGCCTGCCGCTGGTGGCCACCTGGTGCGAGAAGGACGAGCTCTTCGGCAAGGAGCGCACCTACTGCCACTGCTTCTTCGGGCTGGGCGACGGCGGCGCGCTGGCTTTCTTCCAGTTCGCCGACCAGGAGGACGCCGACCTGTTCGCGCCGAAGATGCCGGCCTCGCCGTTCCATCACATCGCGCTGAACGTGGATGCCGAGACCCAGGCCGGCATCGAGCAGCGGCTGAAGGCGGCCGGCTTCACCGAGCCGAAGATGTATGTGCTGGAGCACGGCTACTGCCGCTCGGTGTACGCCGAGGATCCCAACGGCATGATCTGCGAGTTCACGCGCGACCACCCGGATGCGGAAAGGATCAATGGCGAGAACCGCCGGGCCGCGCACCAGGAACTCGCGCGCTGGCTGGCCGGCGACCATCACAACAACAATCCGTTCCGTTCGGAAGCACACTGAAGTGCTGCACAGCCTCGATCGCATCCTGACCACGCACGTGGGCAGCCTGCCGCGCTCGCAGGCCGTCACCGACGTGTTGTTTGGCCGCGAGAACCGCGGCCCGCTGCCGCCGGATCCGGACAAGGTCATTGCCGATGCGGTGGCCGCCATCGTGGCGAAGCAGGTCGAGGTCGGCATCGACGTCGTCAGCGACGGCGAGATGGGCAAGATCAGCTACGCCACCTACATCAAGGATCGCCTCTCCGGTTTCGACGGCGACACGCCGCGCGAGCCCGGGCAGGACCTCGTGGAGCATCCGCGGCTGCTGCAGAAACTGGCGAAGCTGGGCTCCACCGCGAGCTATCGCCGGCCGCGTTGCGTGGCGCCGATCAAGGTGAAGGACCTCGCGCCGATGCAGGCGGACATCGCCAACATGCAGGCGGCGATGGCGGCGGCCCGGCCGGCGGAAGGCTTCATCAACACGGCTTCACCCGGCACCATTGCGCTGTTCCAGCCGAATGATTTTTATCCGACGCAGGATGCCTACCTCGAAGCCGTGGCCGAGGGCATGCGCGCCGAGTACGAGGGCCTGACGCAGGCGGGCCTGCTGATCCAGATCGACGCGCCGGACATGGCCATGGGCCGGCACACCATGTACCGCGACCGCAGCGAGCATGATTTCATCGGCCTGGCGGTGCGGCACATCGAGGTGCTGAACCACGCGCTGCGCAATGTGCCGGCCGACCGCATCCGCATGCACGTGTGCTGGGGCAACTATGAAGGCCCGCACACGCATGACGTGCCGCTGGAAAAACTGCTGCCGGTAGTGATGAAGGCGAAACCGCAGGCCATACTGTTCGAGGCGGCCAATCCGCGCCACGCGCACGAGTGGCAGGTGTTTCGCGACCTGCGCGCACAGGTCCCGGATGACAAGCTGCTGGTCCCGGGCGTGCTCAGCACCACCACCAACTACGTGGAGCACCCGGAACTGGTGGCACAGCGCCTGGAAACCTTCGCCGGCATCGTCGGCCGCGAACGCGTGCTGGCCGGCACGGACTGCGGTTTCGGCACCTTTGCCGGTTTTGGCCCGGTGGATCCGGACATCGTGTGGCTGAAGCTGAAGTCGCTGGTGGACGGTGCGGCGCTGGCTTCGAAGCGGTTGTGGGGACGATAGACCCATAGATTCGCAAGCGGACTCAAGACAACAACAGAGGGGAGAATCCAGATGTCCGATCTGAAAGGTCACGACACTTCCTACGAATGGAAGATCATCCTGCTGCTGAGCATCACCTTCGGCCTCGTGGGCCTCGACAGGTTCATTCTTCCGGTCATCCTGCAGTCGCCCAATTCCACGATGGGCAAGGATCTCGGTCTGACTCCGGCGGACGGCGGGGCGCTGGCCGGAGACCTCGGAATGGCCTGGGGCATTTCGGCGTTCGTGATGGGTTACCTCGCCGACAAGGTCGGGCGCCGCGCGGTGCTGGTGCCCGCCATCCTGGTGTTCTCGCTGATGTCGTGGTGCAGCGGCATGGCAGGCTCAGT
>DATJXQ010000120.1:0-4533 GCA_035500015.1 Steroidobacteraceae bacterium | reverse complement strand
AGATAGCCGAGGCTGCCGGTATAGGGCCCGCGCGGCTCGTTCTCCAGCTCGGCGATGAGCTGCATGCAGCGCACCTTGGGCACGCCGGTGATGGTGCCACCGGGGAACACGGCGCGCAGCGCCTGCACGGGCGAGACGCCTTCGCGGAGCACGCCGGTCACGTTGGAGACGATGTGGTGCACGTGCGCGTAGGTTTCCACGGCCATGTATTCGTCCACGCGCACGCTGCCACCGGCGGCAACGCGACCCAGGTCGTTGCGCGCCAGGTCGATGAGCATGATGTGCTCGGCGCGCTCCTTGGGATGCGCCACCAGCGCCGCTGCCAATGCGCGATCCTCATCGCCGGTCGCGCCGCGCGGATGGGTGCCGGCGATGGGCCGCGTGTCCAGGCGCCGGCCGCGGATGCGCAGCAGGCGCTCGGGCGAGGAAGACAGCACGCGGAACTCGCCGAACTGCGCGAACGCCGCGAAGGGCGCAGGGTTGGCCGCCCGCAGTCGCCGGTACAGCGCACCCGCGGCGAAATCCGCCGGAAGCTCGGCCCTCCAGGGTCGGGACAGGTTGGCCTGGTAGATGTCGCCCGCGCGGATGTATTCCTGCGCCAGCAGGATGCGCTGCAGGTACGCCTCGGGCGCTTCCTCGATGGGCACGACATTGGCGCCGGCCGCGGGGTCCGCACCCATGGCCGCGGCGGCGAGTTCCGCGAGGAGCCGTTCCCGTTCCGCCCGGCCTACACTGGCTTCCGCGATCAGCACGCCGCTGCCATCGGCCTGCTGCAGCAGCGCGGCGGGCACGCGCAGCGCCACCGCCACGGGACGCGCATCGGTGCTGCTTGCCGGCGGCCAGAAGGCGCGCAATGCCGGCTCGATCTCCAGCGCCAGCTCGTAACCCAGGTAGACGAACCAGCCGCCGCCAAAGGGCAGTTCTGCGGCCGGCCCCGCGGCATCCCCCGCCGCGGCGCGCCACTGTGCATCCAGCGCGGCCATGAATCCCCGCGTCGCCAGCGGTGGTAGCTGTCCCGATGTATGCACCCCGCCGCGCGCGTCGAGCCACAGCATGCCGCACGGCAGTGCGGCCAGCAGCGAGCTGCGCGACAGCGGCCCTTCGGCCGCGCTGTCGAGCAGCACGGGATAACGCTCGGGCATCGCGGCAGCAAGCCGCAGCAGCGCCCCCGGCGCGATGCGCACCCGCTCGACGTGCAGTGCCGGCGCGGTCATCGCCCCGCCGGATGCGCTCAGCCGGTGAAGCGCTTCAGCGCCAGCGTGCCGTTGGTGCCGCCGAAGCCGAAGGAATTGGACAGCGCGGCATCGATGCGCATCTGCCGCGCCGTGAGCGGCACGTAATCCAGGTCGCAGCCCTCCCCCGGATGATGCAGGTTGATGGTGGGCGGAGCGAGCTGGTCGCGGATGGCCAGCGTCGTGAAGATCGCCTCCACCACGCCGGCCGCGCCGAGCAGGTGGCCGGTCACGGACTTGGTGGAACTGATCGCGACCCGCGGCGCGGCCTCGCCCAGCGCGCCCTTGATCGCCAGCGTCTCGGCCACGTCGCCCAGCGGCGTGGAGGTGGCGTGGGCATTCACGTAGTGCACGTCGGCGGCATCCAGGCCCGCGTCGCGCATGGCCGCCTGCATGGCGCGGCGCGCGCCATTGCCGTCCTCGGGAGGTGCGGTGATGTGATAAGCATCGCCGCTCATGCCGAAACCGGCGACCTCGGCGTAGATGTGCGCGCCGCGGCGCCGCGCATGTTCCAGCTCTTCCAGCACCATCGCGCCACCGCCATCGCCCAGCACGAAGCCGTCGCGGTCGCGGTCCCAGGGGCGGCTTGCCTCGGTGGGGGAATCGTTGCGGGTCGACAGCGCCTTGGCCTGGCAGAAACCGCCGACGCCCATGGCGCAGGTCGCCATCTCCGCGCCGCCGGCGAGGATCACGTCCGCGTCGCCGTACTGGATGGTGCGCATCCCCACGCCCACCGCATGCGTGGAAGTCGTGCAGGCGGTGACCACGCCGAGGTTCGGGCCGCGCAGCCCGAAGCGGATCGACAGGTGGCCGGAGATCATGTTGATGATGGTCGAGGGCACGAAGAACGGGGAGATCTTGCGCGGGCTTTTCGCCTCCAGGAAGGCGATGTGCTCTTCTTCGATTGTGGCGAGGCCGCCGATCCCCGAGCCCATGACCACGCCGGCGCGGTCCAGGTCGATCGCGGCGGTGTCCAGTCCGGAATCGGCCATGGCGTCCACGCCGGCGGCGATGCCGTAGTGCATGAAGGTGTCCATGCGGCGGGCATCCTTGGCGGACAGGTACTTGCCGAGATCGAAACCCTGCACCGCGCCGCCGAAGCGGCACGGGAAGTCGGTGACGTCAAACCGCGTGATCGGTCCGATGCCGCTGACGCCGCCGACCACATTGGCCCAGGCACTCGCAACGGTGCTGCCCACCGGCGAAATGATGCCCAGTCCCGTGACGACAACGCGACGCTTGCTCAAGGAGGCAGCTCCGGACAGTTATGAGGGATATTGCCGGGTAGTTTCCGGCGGGCGCGGCGGAGTGGCCCGCCGCGCGCGATGCATCAACCGGCGATCAGGCCTTGGCGCGCCGATCGTTGATGTAGTTGATGGCCTGCTGGACAGTGGTGATCTTCTCGGCTTCTTCATCCGGAATCTCGATCTCGAATTCCTCCTCGAGTGCCATCACCAGTTCCACGGTGTCCAGCGAGTCAGCGCCGAGGTCATCGACGAATGACGCGTCGCTCGTCACCTGCTCGGCCTTGACGCCCAGCTGTTCGGCAACGATGGCTTTGACTTGGCTTTCGACGCTGCTCATCTGTGTTTAATCCTCTGAAATTATTGACCGTTCATGGCCCCCGCCAGGGGGTCACATGGGGCGCGTATTGTAGGGGAAGGAGGTTTGATCCGCCACAGAAATCCCGCATTCTGTTTAACACTAAGCTGTTGTTTTCGCAGGATTATTGTTGTTCCATCCGCACAGCACCCCCTGTCGTCACGGCATCAGCATGCCGCCGTTCACCGAGAGCGTCTGGCCGGTGATGTAGGCGGCTTCGGGAGATGCCAGGAAAGCCACCGCGGAAGCGATTTCCTCAGGAGTTCCGAGGCGGCCGGCGGGAATCTGCGCCAGCAGCGCCGCCTTCTGCGCTTCGGGCAGGCCCTTGGTCATGTCGGTGTCGATGAAACCGGGTGCAACGGCATTCACCGTGATGTTGCGCGAAGCCAACTCGCGGGCCAGCGACTTCGTCAGGCCGATGACGCCGGCCTTGGCCGCGGCGTAGTTCGCCTGCCCCGCATTGCCCATCAACCCCACCACCGAAGTGATGTTGATGATGCGGCCGCGGCGTTCCTTCATCATGCGCTTCACGCACAGCTTCGAAACGCGGAAATTGGCCGACAGGTTGGTGTCGATGACCTTGCCCCAGTCATCATCCTTCATCCGCAGCAGCAGGGTGTCGCGGGTGATGGCGGCATTGTTCACCAGGATGGTGGGCAGATCCCCGGCAGCATCCAGTCGCGCGATCAGATCTTCCAGCGAGCCGGGAGCGCCGACATCGAGCACCTCGCCGCGCCCGGCGGCACCCAGCGCCGCGCCGACCTGCGCGGCGCCTTCCGCGCTGGTGGCCGTGCCCACCACGCGTGCGCCTTCCGCGGCCAGCCGCAGCGCGATCGCCCTGCCGATGCCGCGCGATGCGCCGGTGACCAGCACCACCTCACCTTTCAATGTTCCGCTCATGTGTGCCTGCCTGCAGCGCTGCTCACGCGGCCAGTGCCGCTTCCACCGACGGCGGATCCTGCAGCGCCAGGCACTGCAGCTTGCCGTCGATGCGGCGGTTCAGTACGGCGAGCACCTTGCCGGGACCGCATTCGATGAGCGCCGTCGCGCCGGCCGCGGCCAGCGCCCGCACCAGTGAAGTCCACAGCACCGGACTGGTGAGCTGGCGGATCAGCAGCGCGCGGATGTCCTCCACGGTGTGGTGCGGCTGTGCGTCCACGGGGCTCCAGTATGCGATGTCCGGCGGCTCGAGCCGCGTCGCGCGCAGTGTAGCCGCGAACCCATCCGCCGCCGGCTGCATCAGCGAGCTGTGCGCGGGCACGCTCATCGGCAACAGCACCGCACGCTTCGCGCCTGCGGCCTTGCAGGCCTCCAGCGCGCGCTGCACGGCGGCCGCGTGGCCGGCGATCACCGCCTGGCCCGGGGAATTGAAGTTCACCGTTTCGACCACTTCTCCCTGCGCGGCATCGCGGCAGGCCGCGATCACGGCCGCATCCTCCAGGCCCAGCACGGCGGCGATCGCGCCGCTGCCGGCCGGCACTGCCGCCTGCATCCGCTCGCCGCGTTCGCGCACCAGGCGCACCGCGGTGGCGAACTCCAGCGCGCCGGCTGCCACCAGCGCGGCGAACTCGCCGAGGCTGTGCCCGGCCACTGCGTCGGGACGCGCGCCGCCGGCATTCAGCCAGTAGCGCCAGGTGGCGATGTCTGCGGCCAGCATGGCGGGCTGCGTGTACGCGGTCTCGCCCAGCTTCGCAGCCGG
>DATJXQ010000119.1:0-9889 GCA_035500015.1 Steroidobacteraceae bacterium | reverse complement strand
TGTCGATCAAATCCGCCGGATCAGGCGGTGACCGCTGATGCGGCCACCACCTTCGCGCCATCCAACAGCCAGTCAACGTTCACCCGGAAAATCCACGGGGCTGTGAGAAATACGGGCTAGCGTTCCCATTCATCCTTGAGTTCGCGGATCGCCCGGCGGATATCCGGGCCCCAGAGACCCTTGCCGGTACCGACGAGGCTCCACAAGGGTTGCTGCCGTGGCGTTGCTGCCTGCAGCTCATCTACGGGAACGAGCGCAGCCACGGGCTTGCCATGCCGTGTGATGATGGTGGATCGGCCCTGCTCCGCGGCCTGCAGCAGCTGCGGAAGCTGGGCGCGCGCATCCTCGGCGCCAACAGTGGGTGGAGGCACGGACTTTCCTTTCCTCATGCTCCGACTGTACGGTCTGTACAGTTTGTGGGCAAGCCACGATACCGCCGAAACGGCGCGGAGCCGGCCACCCATACTTTGCTGAAAGTCATTGATTTCACGTTGCCGCAAACCGCGGTGACGTGGCGGTGACAGTCAGCTGGCCGCAGCTGATTACCCTTGCGCCATGGCGCTTGCCGACCTCACCGTGCTGAACCGCCGCACGCCGGAAGGCGCGCCCACCGAGCTGCTGCCCGCGAGCTGCGTGCTCGGCACCTGCCTGCGCGAGGTGCGCATCGGCATGACCACGCCCGGCACACAGCCTTCCCTGGCGGCAGCCGGGATGGATGGCTACGGGCGCCACGTCGGCGCCGACGCCTACCGCTTCCTGCTGCAGCTGGCCTGCGGCCTGGAAAGCGAGATCGCCGGCGAGACCGAGATCCTCGGCCAGATCAAGCAGGCGTGGCGCGACTACGAGGCCGCGCAGCCGGAAGCAGCGGCCGCATTGCGACCATGGATGCAGCGCCTGCTGCAGGATACGAAAGAGATCCGCAGCGAATACGTGGCCAGCCTCGGCAGTGCCACCTATGGCTCGCTGGTGCGGCGGCTGCTTGGCGGCACGCTGGCCGGGCCGACGCTGCTGATCGGCGCGGGGCAGCTGGCGGAAACCGTGCTGCCCTTCCTCGATACCGGCGAGGTGCTGGTGTGGAATCGTGGTCGCGAACGCGCCGCCGCCATGCTCGCGCGCGCCCGCCTCTCCCGGACACAGGGCCGCGTGCACCTGCTCGAATCCACCACGACGGCCGAGGATGCGGCCTGGCGCCGCGCGCACGACGTGGTGCTCTGCATCCCGCCCGACGCGGCGCGCGATGCCGGCCGCGGGGCGCTGTGGCGCCAGCACGGCGCGTCCGCCGGCCGCGTGCTGCACCTCGGGCTCAACGATGCGCACGGCACGGCCTGGGCCGCGGTGCCACGGCTTTTCACGCTCACGGACCTGTTCGGCCTGCGCGACTCGCAGGCCGCGCAGCGCGAGCTGCTGCTGGCACGCGCGCGCCGCGCCTGCCTGGACAAGGCGCAGCTGGCCAGGCTGGACGACGCGGATGGCTCGCGCGCCGGCAGTTCGAACCACGGCTGGGAAGATCTCGCCGTGTTCGGCGCCTTCAGCCACTAGAATCACGCTCTCATGGGCACCACGAAGACACTGCGGCTCGGCACGCGGCGCTCGGCGCTGGCCTGGGTGCA
Organism: Steroidobacteraceae bacterium; assembly: GCA_035500015.1. Classification (GTDB taxonomy): domain Bacteria; phylum Pseudomonadota; class Gammaproteobacteria; order Steroidobacterales; family Steroidobacteraceae; genus ZC4RG30. Next base: position 8,279 of record DATJXQ010000119.1, on the reverse strand, counting down.
GAGCAGCCAGGTGGCCGCGGCATTGCGCGCGGCGCATCCCGGGCTCGAGGTGGAACTGGTGGGCATCGACACGCGCGGCGACCGCGTGCTCGACAAGCCGCTCTCGCAGATGGAAGGCAAGGAGTTCTTCACCGCCGAGCTCGATGCCGCATTGCGCGAGCGGCGCGTGGATTTCACCGTGCACTCGCTGAAGGATCTCGCGCTCGACCGGCCGGCGGATTTCGTGCTCGCGGCGGTGCCGAAGCGCGCCAATCCGCGCGACCTGGCGCTGTTCGCGCCGGATGTGCCGGCGCGGCTTGCCGCCGGCGCGGACCTGCGCATCGGCACCTCCTCGCCGCGCCGGATGCAGCTGCTGCCCGGTTTCCTCGCGCGCGCGCTGCCGCACGCGGCCCGCGGCAGCCTGCGGCTGGAAAGCCTGCGCGGCAATGTGGATACGCGCCTGCGCCGGCTGCATGAACCGCAGGGCAGCGAGCGGCACCTGGATGGCGTGGTGCTGGCGATGGCGGGCCTCGCGCGGCTGTTCGCCGATACCACCACCGAACGTCACGGACGCGAGCTGCTCACCGGCCTGCTGGGCGGCCTGAAGCTGATGGTGCTGCCGCTGACGGATTCCCCCGGCGCGCCGGGCCAGGGCGCGCTGGCCATCGAATGCCGCGCCGACGACACGGCCACGCGCGCATTGCTTGCGGTGCTGGAGGATGCGCCCACGCGCGAAGCGGTGGCGGTCGAGCGCGCGCTGCTCGGCGAGCACGGCGGTGGTTGTCACCAGCGCTTCGGCGCCACGCTGTCCTGGCTGCCGGAACTGGGCGGATTGCTGCGCATCGCGGGACGCAACGCCGCCGAGGAGGACATCACCGGCCGGCGCTTCCTGCCCGATGTCGCGCTGCCCGCGATCCAGGGCGAGGTACGCGCCTGGGATGGAACCACAGCCAGCAAGGCACCGGCGACTTCCCTGGTGGACGCCGCATCGCTGGCGCCGCGCCTGCGGCACCAGGCGGTGTTCGTCGCGCACTCGCGCGCGCTGCCGGCGGGGGCCGCGCCGGCGCTCGCCGCAAAGAAAGTGTGGACCTCCGGTCCGCAGAGCTGGTTCGCGCTGGCCGCGCAGGGCGTCTGGGTGCAGGGCTGCGGCGAAGGCCTCGGCGCCGAGTCCACGGCACAGCTCATCGCCGAGCCGGTGCTGCGCCTGCCGCCGCCACGCGACTGGGATGTGCTCACGCATGCGGCGGCGGTGGAGCCCTGGCAGGCCGCGAGCTGGCAGGGCGCGAACGTCATCGCCACATACAAGGTAAGCGAGGGCGAACTGCCGGATGCACAGGCGCTCGCCGCCGCCACGCACATTTTCTGGAGCAGCACGGCGCAGTTCGAGCACGGCCGGCATCTCGCGAACGCCGCGGCCTGGCATGCCAGCGGCGCCGGCAAGACCGCCGCGCACATCCGCGAGACCGCCGTGCGCAATTTCACCGCTTTTCCCTCCGTCGAGGAGTGGCGCAGATGGACAGCAAGGGCGCACTGAGCATCCGGCCCGCGCGGCAGTCGCGGCGCGTGGTCACGCTGGCCGGCATCTGGCTGGCGGTGATCCTCGCGCTGGGCTTCTGGTGGGCCAGCATCGTGCTGCGCCAGTCCGCGCGCATCGCCGAGCTGTCGCAGATGGCCGGGATGCCGGCGGAAGCCGTCGCCGCCGAAGAGGCGCGCACGCACCGCATGGTGTCCTGGGAGGGCGGCACCTTCCTGCTGCTGCTGCTGACGGTATCGGCGGCGCTGTTCTGGTACTACCGCCGCGACCTGCGGCGCGCACGCGGCACGCAGGCCTTCTTCGCCGCGCTGACGCATGAGCTGCGCACGCCGCTGACCAGCGTGCGCCTGCAGACCGAGGCCATCGCCGCGGGCGAACCCTCGCAGGAACTGATCGAGCGCCTGCTGGTCGACACGCACCGGCTGGAATCGCAGATCGACAAGACGCTGGAGCTGGCGCGCATCGAGGGCGGCGGCACGCTGGCCGAGCAGGCCATCCGCCTCGACCAGTGGCTGGAACGCGCGTTGCGGCACATCGTCGCCACGGAGGGCGAAGGTGCGCAGCTCACGCTGACTGTGGAGGCGGGCCTGCCGCCGGTGCACGGCGACACCGCGGCGCTGCAGCTCATCCTGCGCAACCTGGTGGAGAATTCGGTGCGCCACGGCGAGCGCGATGTCATCCACATCCGCGTGGAGGCGGTGCGCGCGCCGCATGGCGTGGAACTGCGCTATCGCGACGATGGCCGCGGCTACGGCGGCGAACCCGCGCTGCTCGGGCGCATGTTCGCGCGCGGCGTGGAATCGCGCGGCACCGGCGTCGGGTTGTACCTGGTGCGCGTGCTGATGGAACGCATGGGCGGCAACGTCGCCTTCGCCAACGCCGCCGAGGGTGGCTTTGCCGTGACGCTGCACTTCAAGGCGGAAGCCTGAGCGCGGTGCGATGGGCGTCACCACCTTGCTGCTGGTCGAGGATGACGCGAACGTGGCCCGTACGCTGGGCGAGCGGCTGACCGCCGAAGGTTTCGCGGTGACACATGCCGCCAGCGTCGCCGCCGCGCGCGCGGCGCTGGCGCGGCAGCACTTCGCGGCCGCCGTGCTGGACGTCGGCCTGCCGGATGGCGATGGCTTCGAGGTCGGCCGGCATCTGCGCGAGATCAGCCCCGCCACCGCGATGCTGTTCCTCACCGCCTGGGGCTCGCCCGAGGATCGCATCCGCGGCCTGGAGCTGGGCGCGGACGACTACCTGACCAAGCCGTTCGCGTTGCGCGAGCTGGTGCTGCGCATCCACAACATGCTGCGGCGCGCCGGCGAGATCGCCGCGCGCGGCACGGCGACCCGTGGCCCGGTGCGCATCGGCATCGCCACCGTGGATTTCGACCGCTTCACCGCGGAAAGCGGCGGCACGCTGCATCGACTCACGCACAAGGAATGCGCCGTGCTGAAGCTGCTGCTGGACAGCGCGGGCCGCGCGGTGAGCCGCGACGAGATCCTCACGCGCGCCTGGGCGCCGGATGAATTCCCCACCGAGCGCACCGTGGACAACTTCATCCTGCGCCTGCGCAGGCTGGTGGAGCGCGACCCGTCCAACCCGGCCACCATCCGCAGCATCCGCGGCGTGGGCTATCAACTCGAGAACGCATGATGACCGAGACTCTGCTCAGCGCCGCGCTGAACCGCCGCAACACCGGCCGCCCGCCGGTGTGGATGATGCGCCAGGCCGGCCGCTACCACTCGCACTACCAGATGCTCAAGCGCCACAGTGATTTCCTGGCGCTGTGCAAGGATCCGCGGCTGGCGGCCGAGACCGCGCTCGGCCCGGTGCACGAATTCAACTTCGACGCCGCCATCCTGTTCTCCGACCTGCTGTTTCCGCTCGAGGCCATGGGCATGGGGCTGACCTACGAACCCGGCCCGAAGCTCGCCTTCCACGTGAAGACGCCGGCCGACGTGGAGCGGCTGGCCGGCGGCGTGGAGCGCGCGCATTTCATGGATTTCCAGGCCGCGGCGCTGCAGCTGACGCGTGCGCGATTGCGCGCCGACAAGGGGCTGATCGGCTTCGTCGGCGGCCCATGGACACTGTACGTCTACGCGGCGGCAGGCTCGCACGAGAAAGCTCACGAAGCCATGGGCGGGCTGGCCAATGGCGTCTACGACGCATTCAACGCGCGGCTGCTGGATCTGCTCGCGCACAACATGGCGCTGCAGTCGCGCGCCGGCGCGGAGAACATCGCGCTGTTCGATACCGCCGCCGGCGAGATCGACGCGGGCGCGTATGGCACGCACGTGGTGCCGGTGCTCGCGGAATTGCTGGCGCGCTTCCGCCGGCTCGATCCCGCGACGCCGGTCACCTATTACTCGCGCGGCACCGGCCCGGCTCACTGGAACCAGCTGAAGGAACTGCCCTTCCAGTGTCTCGGTGTCGACTGGCGGCACGACCTCACCGAGGTGCTCGCCGACTACGGCGACCGCTGGTGCATCCAGGGCAATGTCGATCCGGAATGGTTGCACCTGCCGCTGGCGGAACTGGAAGCGCGCCTCGCCGACTGGTTCGGCCGCATCAAGGCCCTGCCCGCGGAACTGCGCCGCGGCTGGATCTGCGGCCTCGGCCATGGCGTGCTGCAACGGACACCAGAGGCCAATGTGCGCCGCTTCGTCACGCTGCAGCGGGAAGTCTTCGGATGATACGCATCCCGCCGGAACTGCTCGTGCGCCACGGCATGCCAGGGCCGCGGTACACGAGCTATCCGGCCGTCGCGCATTGGGGCACGGCGCCGCCCGCTGCGCAGTGGCTCGCGCGGCTGGATGAGGCGCTGTCGCCGGCCGGTGCGCGCGCCGGCATCTACGTGCACGTGCCGTTCTGCCAGTCGCTGTGCACCTTCTGCGGCTGCAACATGCGGCTCGCCCGCAATCATGCGCTGGCCGCGCCTTACGTTGAGACCGTGCTGCAGGAATTCGCTCTCTATCGCACGGCTCTGGCGGCACGCACGCTGGAGCTGGGCGAGCTGCACCTGGGCGGCGGCTCGCCTACCTGGCTGCCGCCCGGCGTGCTCGACCGGCTGCTCGATGGCCTGCTGCGCGATGCACGCATCGGCGCCGGCGCGGACTTCGCACTGGAGGCCGATCCGCGCAATACCACGCGCGAGCACCTGGCGGTGCTGCGCCGGCACGGCTTCAACCGGCTGAGCATCGGCGTGCAGGATTTCGACGCGCGCGTGCTGGAAATCGTCAATCGCGTGCAGGCCGGAAGCGAAGTGCGCGCGCTGGTGGATACCGCACGCGAAGCGGGCTTCGGGAACATCGGCTTCGACCTGATCTACGGCCTGCCACTGCAGACCACCGAGAGCCTGGCCACGACCTTCGACGTGGTCGCGACGCTGCGGCCGGAGCGCATCGCCTTCCTGCCTTATGCGCACGTACCGTGGATCAAGCCCAGCCAGCGCCGCTACACCGAGGCGGACCTGCCGGAAACCGCGCTGCGCCATGCGCTGCTCGCGCTGGGCCGCGAGCGCATGGGCGCCATGGGCTACGTGGAGATCGGCTTCGACCAGTACGCACTGCCTGGCGATCCACTGGCGGATGCCCTGGCAGCCGGCAGGCTGTCGCGGAATTTCATGGGCTTCTCGGCCAGCCACACGGATGCGCTGCTCGGACTCGGTGTTTCCGCGATTGGCGATGCGGGTGCGGCCTACGCGCAGAACGAGAAGAACCTGCAGCGCTATGAATGGCGGCTCGCCGCCGGCGAGCTGCCGCTGCAGCGCGGACACGTGCTGGGCACGGAAGATGGGCAGATCCGCGCGCTGCTGTGGAAACTGTTCTCCGGTGCGGCCACCGCTGCGGCGCGGCCTGCCGCGGACTGGTGGCCGCAGGTGCGCGACGCACTGGAGCCGCTGCGCGCCGATGGCCTGGTGGAGATCTCCGGCGAACGCATCACCGTCACCGAACTGGGCCGCGCCTTCCTGCAGCGCATCGGCCTGGCCCTCGACCGGTATCTCGCGCAACCCGCGGCGCCGGCGCGGCTGGCCACGTGAAGCCGCCCGCGTCGGCCGCCGCCGTGTTCCTTGCGTTCGTCGCCGCATTGCTCGGCGCCATGCTGTTCGCGGCCGTCGCGAGCCCATGGATGCAGGCGGCGCTCGCCCCGTTCGCCGCCGTGCCGCTGCATCGCGTGTTTTCGCGGCTGACGATGCTCGGCGTGCTGGCGATCACCGCCTGGCTGCTGATCCGCTACGAGCTGGCCAGCCGCGCCCTGCTGGGTTTCATCGGGCCGTGGCCGGGCTTCATGCGCCGTGCGCTCGCCGGCCTGGCCGCGGGCATCGCCATGATGGCCGTCGCGCTGCTGCCGCTGTTCGCGCTGCATGTACTGGCGTGGAACGCGATCGCGCCCCATGGATGGAGCGGCTGGCTCGCGCTCGCCGGCAAAGGGCTTGCGGCCGGCATCGCCGTGGCGCTGATCGAGGAAACGTTCTTCCGCGGCGCCATGCAGGGCGCGTTGCAGCGCATGGGCGCCACTCGCTGGGCGCTGTTCGGCGTGCCGCTGCTGTATGCGGGCGTGCATTTCCTCGGCCGTCCGGCCGGCGTGCCCGTCATCGTGGAACCGGGCAGCGGCTTCGCGGCGCTCGGCGAGTTCTTCACGCGGCTCGCGCAGCCACTGGCCATCCTCGACGCCTTCGTCGCGCTGTGGTGCGTGGGCGTGCTGCTGGCGCTGGTGCGGCGGCGCTGGGGCGATCTCGCGGGCTGCATCGGACTGCACACGGGTTTCGTCGCGACGATCGCCGTGTTCCGCAAGGTGTCGTCACCCGCGCCGCATGGCGACTGGTCGTTTCTCGTGGGCAGTTTCGACGGCCTGCTGGGCTGGTGGATCGCGGCGCTGGCGGGCCTGATGTGCTGGCTTCTCTGGAAGCCGAAGGAGAAATAGCGCGGATACACCAGATTCACACCGCGTACCGTGCCGACTCCATCGCTACTGTGGAGGAATGAAGGTGAGTGAACTGCTGCGCCTGTTGCACGAAGACGGCTGGTATCTGGTCGCGATGCGCGGCAGCCACCGCCAGTTCAAGCATCCAGCCAAACCCGGTCGAGTGACGATTGCTGGCGCTCCAAGCCATGATTTGTCGCCCGGAACTCTCAAGAGTATTCTCAGGCAATCGGGACTGAAACTGCTGTGAGCTGCCCCATGCGCTACGCGATAGTCATCGAACCCGGAGAATCCAATTACTCCGCCTATGTACTGGACATGCCCGGTTGTGTCGCAACCGGCGCGACACAGGCAGAAACCGGGCGCGCCATTCGGGAAGCCATTGAATTACACCTGGAAGGCCTGAAGGCCGACGGACAACCGATACCCGAACCGGTCAGCAAGGTGGACTACGTCGAAATCGCGGCGTGATTCTCGTCAGGGCGTGAAGAAGCTCTCGTCGACGGGCTTGTTGGCAAGAATCTCCTCCCGCGTCAGCCCCTGCAGCTCATGTGGAAACACCAGCCATTCGTCGGTGGTGCGTACGTGGAAGTCCGGCACCAGCTTCGTCTGGTTGCGCCCGGGCTTCCAGTAGACCGTCGCGATGCGTACGTTGCGCGGCATGTTGCGGCGGCAGCGGCGGGTCAGCTCCTTCACCGCGGCATCGAGGCTGCGGCCCGAGTCGAACACATCGTCGATCAGCAGCAGGTGGTCCTCGACCGTCAGGCGCGACACCAGGTAGTCGATGGCGTGCACGCGCACCGCCGAGACCGCATGGTCACCGCCCTCATAGGACGAGGTGCGGATGGCGAGGTGGTCGCAGTACACGCCGTGGAACTCCAGCACCTCCTGCACGGCGATGCCGATGGGCGCGCCGCCGCGCCACACGCCGACCAGGAAGGTGGGCCGGAAGCCGCTGCGCACGATCTGCATGCCCAGCGCGAAGGAATCCCGCAGCAGCGACTCGGCCGAGATGAATTCCTTGAGGGCTTCCGGCGCCATTGCCCTAAAAGGGCTTGAGCACGACGAAGTACAGGATGGCCGCCAGGATGACCAGCGGGATCTCGTTGTACCAGCGCAGCACCTTCGCCGAAGGCAGCGCCTCGTCACGCTGCATGCGCTTCATGTAGACGCGCGTGGAGATGTGGTAGGCGATCAGCAGCACCACCATCGCCAGCTTGGCATGCAGCCAGCCCGGCATCCCGAAGCTCATCGCAAGGCCGATGCCCGTGGCCAGCGCGAACACCGCCACCATGCTGGTGAAGTGATACAGCCGGCGCGCCATGATCTTCAGCCGCCGCACATCCTCGCCGGCGGCCTTGCCCTCCACGTAGTGCACGAAGATGCGCGGCAGGTAGAAGATTCCGGCCATCCACGCGATGATGAACAGCAGGTGCAGGGCCTTCAGGTACAGGTACAGCATGGGACCAGTGTACCGGAAGCAGTAACGCGGAGGCGACGATGAAACTGATCGGCATGCTGGATTCCCCCTATGTGAGGCGCGTGGCGGTCAGCCTGGACGTGCTCGGCGTGCCGTTCGAGCACGAGGCCGTGTCGGTATTCGCCACCTTCGAGCGCTTCCGCGCGATCAATCCCGTGGTCAAGGCGCCCACGCTGGTCTGCGATGACGGCGGCATCCTGATGGATTCGGGGCTCATCCTGCAGTACCTCGAGGCCGAGCACTTCCCGCAGGGCTCGCCGTTGTGGAGCCGCGACCCGCAAGCGCGGCTGGCGCAGTTCCGCATCGTCAGTTACGCCTCGGCGGCGGCCGACAAGGTCGTGCAGTTCGCCTACGAGAAACAGCTGCGGCCGGCGG
>DATJXQ010000118.1:0-10608 GCA_035500015.1 Steroidobacteraceae bacterium | reverse complement strand
GACAGCGTCAGCGAATGCGCCAGCGTGAAGCCGGAGACGGCCAGCACGATGCGCCGCGTGCTGCCGGCAATCAGCAGCAGGCCCGCGACGAACAGCAGGTGGTCCGGTCCACTGAGGATATGCTCCACGCCCAGCCGGAAGTAGCTGCGGATCACGCCCGAAGCCGTGGGCTTCGCCGGCACGGTCCACCGCGTTTCCGTCGGCGGCAGCACCGCGGTGTGCGTCGCGCCCTCGAGAGTCCGGTAGCGCAGCAGCGTGGTCACCGCGGGGTTGTACACCGGCCAGCTGATGGCGATGCTGCGACCGGCCAGCGGCTGTGCGCAGCGCACCAGGTGCACGGCTCTCACCCGGCAGTCCGCCGGCCAGGTGATGCCCGGCGTGTTGTCTGCATCGATGGAAGATGGCGCACGCAGATCCACCAGGTACAACCCATCGGCCTGCTCGGTGATGCTCGCGGCCACCGGCCGTGCCTCGTGTGCCGGCGCGCCGCCGGCCACCAGCAGCAGCAGGATCAGCCCCGCGCCGCAGGCACGCTTCATGGCGTGGCCTTTCCCGGTACGTCGAGCAGTTCGATGTGGTACTGGCGGATCAGCGCCTGCACCGCCTGTTCCTGCCGCGCGGCGTCGCGGTCGCGCCGCCAGTCGTCAGCCACGCGGTCGCGGATTTCCGCGACCGCGGGCAGCCGGCCGGGCTCCCGGGCCGTGATCAACACCAGGTGCCAGCCCTGGTCCGAACGCAGCGGTCCCTGCCACATGCCGGTGCCCACCGGCAGCTGCTGCAATGCCTGCAGGAACTGCGCGCCGAACTGGCTCGCGATGTAATCGGGCGTGCGCTCCACGTAGTTCTGCAGGTACGCGAAGCGGTCGGTGTAGCGCGGCGCATCGTTGAACCCGGCATGCCTGGCGTTGAGCACGCCGAGAATCCGGCGTGCATCGTCCGCGGCCTTCGCGGCACCGCGCACGGCCGGATCGATGAACACATGCGTGAAGGTCCAGGCCGGCGGCACGGTGTAGACATCGGCGTGCTGCCGCAGGTAATCCTGCAGCTGCGCGTCGGTGGGCTGCTCGTCGGAGGATGATTCCAGCAGGAAGCCCATCTTCTGCACCAGCCGCAGGCGCATCACGTTGTCGCCGCGCTCCAGCCCCAGCGCCCGGGCCTCGCGGTACAGCACCTCCTCGCGCACGTACTGGTCGATCAGCTGCTGGCGTTCCACCGGGCTCATCGCCGCCAGCTGCCGCGTGAAGGTGCCCGGCTCGAAGGCCTTGGCCTGGTACTGCAGGTACTGCAGCAGCGCGGCACGGTCGACGACGATGCGGTGCGCATCATCCTCGTGCCGGCCCCACAGCGCGTAGCCCAGGTAGATCAGCCCGCCGGCGGCGAGGAAGTGGACCAGCGGCTCACGCAGCAGCCGGCGCAGCGCGGCCTTCATGCGGCTGGCTTCAGGGCGTGTACCAGATCGGCGAGGACCAGGCCCGTTCCTGGATGGTCAGCGGAGCCTTGGTGACGGCCGGATCGAGCTGCAGCGCGACCGCGTCGTACAGCGACTGGCGCGGTGTCGGGATCTCCAGCACGCGCACGTAGTAGAAGGCGCGCACCTTCGGATCGAAGTCGGGATCCTTCCACACCGTCGCGAGCTGTGTTTCGCCGATGGTGTTGGTGTAGATCGCCGTCTTCACGTCCACGGTGTTGCCCACGGCGGGCAGGTGCCCCCTGGCATCCGGACGCCGCTTGCCGGACCAGGCGATGTCGTACACCTTCTCGTGCGTCTGGCCCTTCGCGTCGACCCAGCCCTTGATCATCTGCAGGCGGTCCAGGTTGCCGCTGAGTTCATCCTTGACGGCGTGCACCAGGAAGCTGGGTGCTGCACCCTTCGGCGCGGCCGCGAGATCCCCGCCCATGGGCACGCCGCGCTTGTAGCCAACCGCAGCGATGTCCACCGCCTTCGCATCGGCCGGCTTGAAGCCGAAGCCACCGAACACACGCAGCTTGATGCGCGGGCCGGAGGTGCCGTAGACCTCCTTGCGGCGGAACGCGTCGAACAGGCTCTGCCGGGTGTTCTCCTTTGCCCACACGCCGGCCAGGCCCGCGGCCGACAGCTCCCAGATGGCAAAGGCGCTGCGGTCCTGCGGCCGGTCGGTGGTGATGATCTGGCTCTCGAGCTTGCCGTAGAAATGGAATTCGTCCGTGGACGACATGCCGGTGTGCGAATCGGTGCTGCCCACGAAACCGAACTTGTACGGATTGACGCCCAGGTTCTGCTCGAAGGCCAGGCCCTGCAGCAGCGCGGTGCGCGCGAAGGAACCCGGGTACGCGGGCGTGGGCGTGCCCGGCAGCAGCTTGTTGCGGATCTCGAAGCCGGAGAACTCATCGTTGGGCGACAGCGCCGGATCGGTCTCGGAGGTGCCCTTGGTCTGCGCGATCTCCATCACCGGCTCCCAGCGGATGCGCTCGCGCGCGTACTCCGCGGTGATCGGCCGGCCTTCGCTGTCCACACGATCGAACATCTTGCCGTTCGACATGTTGGAGTTGTGCGGAATCGCGATGAACTGCGCGCCGGTCTCCTTCGTGGTCCTGTCGAGATAGGCCCACAGGTCCTCGGGCTTGTTGCTGACGTTCGAGGTGAAAGGCAGGAACTTCGCCGCGGTGGTTGCATCGGCCGAGGTGAACACCACGCGGTGCAGGTTGCTCCAGTCCGGCGCCGAGGTCCATTCCCAGCCGATGAAGGCGGTGAAGGTGCCCGGCACGTTGTTGTCGTCGGCCATCTTCACCTGGCGGCGCCAGGCATCGCCCAGCACCTTGTCGCTGGCCAGATCCGCCAGCATCTCGCGGCCCTTGCCCTGGTTGATCTGCCCCACCTCGCCGAACACCGCGCGCTTGTTCTGCTTCTGCAGTTCCTCGAGACGCTTGCCGGTGGGCGTGGCCAGCAGGTCCGGATCCTCCTCGTCGAGGCGCACCTGCAGCTGCAGCAGCTCCGCGTGATCCGACACCACCAGGAAATCCAGCGGCCGCTGGATGCGGATCTTCTCGTGGGTGACCGGGTTGATGATGGGCAGGCCGCGCGCGTAGCGGAACGCGGTATCCGGATCGGTGACGTAGTTGCCGGTGGCGTAGGCATCGATCGAGTACGAGGTATGCAGGTGGGTGTCGCCCCAGTACAGCTGCGTTTCTGCACCGCCCGCCTGAGCAGCCAGCCCGAGGGCTGTGAGCCCGAATGCCGCCCGGACGATGCCGATCTTCATCGCTGGCTCCCCATTGCCCAACGTGCCGCGCGAGGGTAGCAGCGGCGATGCGTTTCCGCCATTGCTACCGGTGACCGCCGAACACCTCGCCGAGCAGCGGATTGGCCTGCCCGGACGGATCCTCGCGGATGGCGGCCTCCTCGCGCGTCATCATCAGGAACAGCCCATCCAGCGCCTTGTGCGTGACATAGGCGTCGAGCGAGGAATCCTGGTCGGTCAGGCCGGCCTCGCGGGCCTTCGCCGCGACGGCATCGTAGGTCCTGGACAGCTGCAGATCCGCGGCCACCTTCGCCACGATCGGCTGGAAAGCCGTGGCCAGCGGCGCAGCCATCGTGTTGCGGAAGTACCGGGTGGCGGCATCCTGCGGACCGTTGACGATGGCCACGGCATCCTCGGGACTTGCCCGGCCGATCGCATCGATGATGAGCTGGCGCGCCTGGGGCAGCGCCATCTCCGCGACACGATTGATGGTCAATTCAAGCGCCGCGGTCTGCTTCTTCATGCCCAGCTTGTCGAGCAGCTTGCGGCCTTTCTGCAGCTTGCCCGGCAGCGGGATGCGCACGTCCGGATCGCCGAGGTAGCCATCCTGCCGGCCCAGCACCGCCAAGGCCTTGTCGGCGCCCAGTTCGAGCGCGGCCTTCACGCCGGCAGTGGCGGCATCATTGCCGGGCGCGGCCGCCACGGCAGGCGACGCGATGCTCAATCCCAGGCAGAGCATTGCGATGACGTCGCGCATGGCCGTTACTTCCGGGAATTCAGCGCGCTGTTGCCGGCGGCCAGGTGTGGCGCCGCTCCAGCATCAGCTGGCGCAGCGACTTGGGCCTGCGGCCCGTGAAGCGCTCGACCACGTCGGTGACCACGTCCAGCCGTCCCTCGCGGATCAACCGCCCGAAAGATACCATGCCATCGCTGCACCAGGGCACCGGTGACTTCGAGAAATCGCCGGTGGCCTCGCGCGGCACGCCCAGCGAATCCCACATCGCATACATCTGCTCGTCACTGAGGTCGATGATGTCGAACTGCGCGCCGCTGAGCTCCTTGATGAAGCGGCCCACGGTGGCATAGTCGAGCGCCTCCGGGCCGGTGACCTCGTAAGCGACATTGGGCTCTCCCCTGCCCTGCAGCAGCTTCGCCGCCACCGCGGCCACGTCGTCGCGGCTGACGAAGCCGACGCGTCCGGCGCCGGTGTTGCCGATGGCCTTGCCGGTGCCGATGGCGATCGCGGCCTGGTTCTCCGCCATCGCGTCGGCGTACTGGCTGTTGCGCATGAAGTTCCACGCAATGCCGCTCTCGCGGATCAGCCCCTCGGTGTACTGGTGGTCGATCAGCTCCAGCGAGCTGACGCCGGGCTTCTCCGCGTTGAGGAAGGAGGTGTAGACGATGTGCGCGACGCCGGCTTCCCGCGCCGCGGCGACCGCGTTGGCGTGCTGGCGCCGGCGCCGCTCACCCACCTCCATGGTCGAGACCATGAAGAGGTGATCGGCGCCGCGAAACGCCTCCACCAGCGCAGCCTTGTCGTTGAAATCCGCGTTGCGGGCATCGACGCCACGCGCGCGCCACCTGGCGAGCGTCGCCTCATTGCGGCTGGTGACGCGGATCCGGCCGGGCGGCACGCCATCCCTCAGCAGGTTCTCCGCCACGGCCGCGCCGATGTATCCGCCGACTCCGGTCACGACATACACGATTTTTCCCCCAGCCATTGCTGCGCCCAGACGAGCCCCGCCATGGTACCCGCCGCCGGCAGGTACTCGCAGCCAATGTAGCCCTGATACCCCAATGCGTCGATGGCCGGCAACAGGCGCTCGAACGCGATCTCCCCGCTGCCCGGCTCGTGCCGGCCCGGATTGTCGGCAACCTGGATATGGCCAATGAGAGGCAGCAGGCGCTGGATGGAGCGCAGCAGGTCGCCCTGCATGACCTGCATGTGGTAGATGTCGTACTGCAGGCGGATGTTGGGCCGCGCGGCGCGCGCGATGCACTGCTCCGCAAGCGCGGTGGAATCCAGCAGGTAGCCGGGCACGTCCATGCGCGTGTTGATGGGTTCGATCATCACCGTGGCGCCCACCGCGGCGAGGCGGTCCGCGGCGCGGCCGATGGCAGCCACGTAGGTATCGAGATGGCGCGCCCGGTCGCCGCCTCGCGGCAGCAACCCCGCCATCACGTGCACGCGCCGGCAGTTGCCCGCCGCGGCATAGCGCGCCGCCAGTTCGATGCCGGCGTCGAAGTCGCGTTCGCGGCCGGGCAGCGAGGCGATGCCGCGCTCGCCGGCGTTGCCGAACGGCGCGTTGAACAGCACCCATTCGAGACCGAGGCGGTGCAGTTCCCCGGCAATGGCCTGCGGTTCGGCCTCGTAGGGAAACTGGCATTCCACCGCCACGAATCCGGCAGCAGCGGCCGCGCCGAAGCGCTGCAGGAATGGCAGCTCGGTGAACAGCGTGGAAAGATTGGCGGCCAGGCGGATCATCGCGGCACCATACCGCATATGTATTGATGCGGGTATGCCCCGGGGACAGCCGCCGATAAGATAGTGCGCATGAACGACGAACAACGCGCCGCGCAGGTACTGGACTACCTGCACCGGCTGCAGGATGACCTGTGCCGCAGCTTCGGCGCGGAGATGGGCGGCAGCTTCCTGCGCGATGCCTGGCAGCGACCCGCCGGCGAGGGCAAACTGCAGGGCGGCGGCGTCACCGCCGTGCAGGAAGGCGGCGCGGTGATGGAGCGCGCCGGCGTGGCGCTCTCCGACGTGCGCGGCGCGCAGCTGCCGGCGGCGGCAACCGCGCGCAATCCGCAGCTGGCCGGACGGCATTTCCGGGCGATGGGCGTATCCGTGGTGATGCATCCGCTGAATCCGCACGCACCCACCAGCCACATGAACGTGCGTTTCTTCAGTGCCGGCGACGTGTGGTGGTTCGGCGGCGGCCTCGACCTCACGCCATACGTTCCATACGAGGAAGACATCGTCGCCTGGCACCGCGCGGCGCGCGCGGCCTGCGATGCGATCTCGCCCTCGATCTATCCGGTGGCGCGGCGGCACTGCGATGAGTATTTCTTCCTGAAGCATCGCGGCGAGGCGCGTGGCATCGGCGGCATCTTCTATGACGACGTGAATCCGCAGTCGCACGACCTGCCACTGTCGTGGGAGCAAGGCTTCGCGCTGATGCAGCAGGTCGGCCACGCTTATCACGATGCGCTGAAGGCCGTGGTCGAGCGGCGCCGCGACACGCCTTTCACGGAACGCGAGCGCCGCTACCAGCTGTACCGCCGCGGCCGCTACGTGGAGTTCAACCTGGTGTTCGACCGCGGCACGCTGTTCGGGCTGCAGTCCGGCGGACGCACCGAAGCGATTCTGGTGTCGATGCCGCCGCTGGCGAGCTGGTCGTTCGCCAGTCCCGACGCGGCGCTGGACGCGAAGCTGCAGCCCTATCTGACCACGCTGCGCGGGAAAGACTGGCTGGGTTGACTGCATATCGGCCCGCTTCCGGCAGATTTGCGCGGCCATTCAGGCATGAACCTGCGCCATGCTCCGGAAACCCGCCACCGGGGTAGACTGGAGGCCTTTCCGGGAACTCGATGAGTACTCTCATGGCCAGCCTCGACACCCTGGATGTGGAAAGCCCGCCGCGCCGCCATCGCATCACGGTGGACGAATACCTGCGGATGGGCGAAGTGGGTCTGTTCGCGCCGGATGCGCGGGTCGAACTCATCGACGGAGAGGTCTTCGACATGGCCCCCATCGGCGACAGCCACAACGGCAAGGTGGACCGCCTCAGCCGCATCTTCCATCGCGCGGTCGGCGACCGCGCCATCGTGCGCACACAGGGCTCATCCCGCCTCGGGAATTTGTCCATGCCGCAGCCCGACCTGGCATTGCTGGCGCCGCGCGAGGATTTCTACGAACACGGCGGCTCTGCCACCGCGGACATCCTGCTCGTCGCCGAGGTGAGCGACAGCACGCTGCGCTTCGACCGCGACATCAAGATGCCGCTGTATGCCCGCCATGGCGTTCCGGAAGCCTGGATCGTGGACGTGCAGCACGGCGAACTGCGCATTTACCGTTCGCCGCGCGACGGGAGTTATTGCGACGAGACGGTTACGTCTGCGCCCGGCGAAATACGTCCTGTGAAGTTGCCCGATATTGCGCTGGACCTGCGCGCCCTGTTCGGCACCTGAATCAGCGGGCCGGTGCCGATGACGCAGCCGGATGATCGGCTTCCACCTGCCGGATGATGGCCGGCGCCGCGCCGCGCAATGCCTGCGGCAGGCGGATGGCCAGGTGCACGACATCGTGGTCGGCGTCACCCGGCAGGATCACCACCCCGGTGACGGGATCGCCGCCCGGCACGAGCCAGGAATCGTATCCGAGCCCCTTCTTTCCGGCCGGGGTCATGTATTCGACGATATTGGAGCCGCGCCTGGTGAGCTGATCGTCCGGATAGGGACCGGATGGGAACCCGGATGCCGGCTCGCCTCCTTCCGCGATGACGCCATCGACGAACCTGCGCTCCTGCGGAAAGAGCCGCGCGATCAGATGCGCGGCGTTGAAGCGTCCCGAAGTGCCGCCATCGATGAAGGAAAGTTGTATCGCCGGGCCTTTCAATCCCTTGAACCCGGGGCGGAGCATCTGGTCCGCAGACAGCGGCCCGGGAAACACATACAGCTGCGTCCCGGCCGATCCCGCCAGTTCCAGGCAATGCCAGCCGCGCGGCGCCAGCACACCGATGTCAGACTGGAAATACCAGGCCAGTTGCGCGGCAGCCGCTGCGTCGATCGCCACCTGCCTGGTGCCGTTCGCGGGCGCCGATTGCGGCCCCATCTGCCCGTCCCCCGGGCAACCCACCGAAGGGACAGAGGTCGCGGCGCGTGCCGCCGGCGAAGCGGATGCGAAAAGAACCAGGAATATCGCGAGGTACCTGCCCACGATCATTCAGCAGGGAAAATCCGGCGACTTCCCCAGCGAAGCGACCTGGCCGGGCTTGTAGACCGACACGAAATGCGCCGCGTAGTTCGGTGTATCGCACTGGATGCTGGCCGCGAACCCGTCGACCCATACCGAGACCCGGCCGGTGGCGTGCGGCGCGCCCTTGCGGCTCGCCCTGGCCAGCGTGCCGGCGGGAATCACCGCGCGCGCGAATTCCCTGCCGTTCTCGATGTAGATGGCATCGGCATGACCACGCACCTGGAAGTACGGCAGGCGCGCGGCGATGTCCGGGTCCGGGACGAACATCACCTCCGGGCGGAAATCGGGTCCGTCGTTGAATTCACCGTCGCCGTAGTAGTAGGTGCCGCTCAGCACGAAACGGCCGCTGAAGCGCAGCTCGTCATGCTCCTGCTGCGCGTCAAACCGGACGGGACTGCCGGCGGGCACCAGCACGGTATCGGCGCCATCCGCCAGCGGGATACTGGTCAGTGTGCCGGCAATCGTCGACCGGCACAGCAGTGCCGCAACCAGAATGCCCATTCGCAGCTTCATCCCCGCCTCCCTGCCGCATGCATGATCAGTGCGTCAGCGCGTACACCACGAAGTTCACGCCCATCTTCAGTCCCAGCTCGGCTCCCGCCGCCGGATAGTCCGGATCGTCGGCCCACTGGTAGGAATCGCCCAGGTCGTTGTTGAAGGCGATCGCCACCATCACGCGATTGTTGTCGTCGAGGATGGCACGCCAGTGCGGCTCCGACCCGTCGTTGCGATACGGCAGGCCGCTGCCCTCCAATGAATTCATGTTCGGCACCATGTGGCGGGCATCCAGGTCGTAGACCGTGTGGAACAGCGGATGGCTGTCGGGCAGGTCCTTGATCGTCTGATTGGGATATTTGTCCCGCGGGAAGACGCGCTCCATGCCCTCGACAAAACCGTCCCACTCCCGACTGCCGAAGAAACTGTCGGCGAGCAGGAACCCGCCGCGCAGCAGGTATTCGCGCAGCTTCACGACCTGCTCGTCGGTGAGGTCCCAGAATCCCGGCAGGCCGACGATGAGATAGGGCCAGTCGAAGACATCATTGCCATCGTCGAGGTTCACCGGCTGCTCCACCGAGCGCACGTCGATGGTGGTGAGGCGGCGCAGGATCTGCGCGAAGTAGCGATCGCCGCGCGGGTAATCGACGGCCCAGGGCGTGCCACCCTCGTGCCAGTCGCCACTGCCGCGCCGGCCGAATCCCCCGAAATTGCTGGGATACATCATCCGCGCGACCACGAAGCCGGCGGGCTTCTGCCAGTCCTTCGGCAGCTCGACCTGGTCCGCCTGCTCTTCGAAGGAACGGTACACGCGAAACTCGCGGTCGGCGTACGCGGCCGTCGCGACGACCAGCAGCAGGCCTGTCACCAGGAACCATCGGGAACGCCGGCTGCGAAGCATGGACAGGCAGACTACTCCATGATGCGGAGCATCGCGAGCGTCGCATGGATGGCCGCCGGCAAACGGTCCATTGCCGGCCCCGATGCCTGGGCCGCAGAAGCGTATATATGCTGGGCCATGGTCCGTGACATCACCCGCCTGCCGGTCATGGCCGCGGCATTGCTCGCCGCGGGCTGCGCGACGGTCGCGGTCCAGTCCCCGCCCGAAGTCGTGCCGCAGCCACCGCCGGTCACCGCCGGCGAAGCCGTGACCAATGCCAGGATCGCTGCCCGGCAGGATGGGCAGCGGCAGTCGCAGGACAATCGTGCCCATCACGCGCGGGTTGGACCGACGTCGCGTTCGACACGCGAGATCCGCGACCAGAACGCGGAAGTGCAGCCGCCGCTGGATCTGGAGCAGCGACTTGACTCCGCCCACGATCGCCTCTACGCGTGGGAACAGGGCGTCGTGGAAGGCACCGACCGGATGTTCGCGGCGAAGGACCGGCCGCTCGAGCCGGTGCCCGCCGCGCCGTTCCGCATTGCCACCACGCTGGACGCATTCGCCCGTGCTCCGCACCTCGACACCGACGTGGATTTCGACATCGCGCTGCACCTGCCGAACATCCAGAAGCGGCTGGGCGTATTCGTCACCAGCGAGGAACTCGACGAGGACACGCGCGCTGTCAATCGCAATTCGAGACTGCGGGCCGGCCTGCGCTATGAGCTGGTGCGCGCACTGGATTTCGATCTCGGCGTACGCCTCGACGTGCCGCCGGTGGCCTTCGCCTCGGTGAAATGGTCGCGCGAGCACGATCTCGGCGCATGGCAGTTCTATCCGCTGCTGAAGCTGTTCGCGGAGACGAATGACGGCCTGGGAGCGGCCGGCGGCGCGACCTTCGACCACTGGTCCGGCCGGCAGCTGCTGCGCTCCTCCAGCTACGGCAAGTGGCTGCGGGACAGCGGCCAGACCGAATGGTCGCAGACATTCATCTACGCCCAGGCCAGGGAGCTGATCGTGCCCGAGCGCTATGG
>DATJXQ010000117.1:0-4700 GCA_035500015.1 Steroidobacteraceae bacterium | reverse complement strand
ACGAACCCGCTCGCGTTCCTGGCCATCGGCCTCTACGGCAAGTCGCTCCTCGGCCAGAACGGCGCGCCGATCCGGCTGGTCGGTCCCTGGAAGTACGGCTTCAAGGGCATCAAGGCCATCGTGCGCATCCGCTTCACCGAGCAGCAGCCGCTGAACAGCTGGCAGGACGCTGCGCCGAACGAGTACGGCTTCTATGCCAACGTGAACCCGGCGGTGGACCATCCGCGCTGGAGCCAGGCCACCGAGCGGCGCATCGGCAGCGGCTCGCTGTTCGGCGGCCGCATCGCCACCCTGCCCTTCAATGGCTATGCCGACCAGGTGGCCGCGCTGTACAAGGGCATGGATCCGCGGAAGCTGTATTGAGCCTGCCCGGCGCGTGCAGGGGTCCGCGATGACGCTGAACCGCGCCGCGCAGTTCCGCTTCATCTACAAGCCACTGCTGTTCGCCGCCTGCGCGGCGCCCGCGGTGGTGATGCTGCTGGCGGCCTTCGGCAAGGGGCCGATGGATCTGGGCGCCGATCCGGTCAACCGGCTCATCCACGCCTGCGGCATCACCGCGCTGCGGCTGCTGCTGCTCACGCTGGCCGTCACGCCGCTGCGCATGCTCACGGGCTGGAACGACCTGGTGCGGCTGCGGCGCATGCTGGGGCTGTTCGCGTTCTTCTACGTGCTGGCGCATTTCACCGTGTACGCCTGGCTGAGCCAGCAGCTGAACCTGCATCGCATCGGCGCCGACATCGTCAAGCGCCCCTACATCACCATCGGCATGCTGGCGCTGCTGCTGCTGATTCCGCTGGCCGTGACCTCCACCAACGGCATGATGCGCCGGCTCGGCCGCCGCTGGACGCAGCTGCACCGGCTGGTCTACGTGATCGTCGCGCTCGGCCTGTGGCATTTCTGGTGGCAGGTGAAGAAGGACATCCGCGAGCCGCTGCTGTACGTGGCCCTCTTCCTGGTGCTGATGGCCTTCCGCTACCGCAAGCTCAAAGGGATGTTCTGGCCTGCCAGAGTTCCGGGAAGAACCTGAGATCCAGCGCCTTGGCCAGGTAGGAAACCCCGCCCGTGCCGCCGGTGCCGCGCTTGTGGCCGATGATGCGCTCCACCGTCTTCATGTGCTGGAAGCGCCATACCTGGAAGCGGTGGTCGAGATCCACCAGCCCCTCGGCCAGCTCGTACAGATCCCAGTCCTTTTCCGAGTTGTGGTACACGCCGAGCCAGGCGCCGGTGACCACCTTGCTGGGCACATAGCTCTGCGAGAAATCCCGGTTCAGCAGTTCATCGGGAATGCCATAACCGCGGCGCGACAGCAGCCGCAGCACCTCGTCGTACAGGCTGGGCTCGTGCAGTGCGCGGCTGAGGCGCGTGTAATCCTCGGGGTAGCGCTCGTGCACGCGGATCATGTCGGCGTTCTTGTTGCCGAGCACGAACTCCAGCAGCCGGTACTGCGCCGACTGGAAGCCCGAGGAACGGCCCAGCAGGTTGCGGAACGCCGTGTAGTCCGACGGCGTCATCGTGGCCAGCACCTCCCACACGCCGAACAGCTGCGCCTGCACCCGCGCGATGCGCTGCAATGCCTTGAACGAGGGATCCAGGTCGTCGCGCACCACGCATTGCCGCACGAAGGCCAGCTCGTGCAGGAACAGCTTGATCCACAGCTCCGACACATGGTGCACGACGATAAACATGGTCTCGTCATGTGCGTCGGAAATCGTCTTCTGCGCGGACAGCAGCTGCGCGAGCTGCAGGTAATCCCCGTAGGACTGCGAGGCGCCCAGATCCCAGTGCACCGCCTCATCGCTGAGGTCGATGCGGTTGCCCGGCGGGCGCTCCCCGTTCACGCGAGGCCGCCGAGCCAGGCCGGCACGTGGCGCCGGCCATTGCACAGCGCGCGATCCAGCTGCCGCCAGCGCGGTTCGCAACCGGCGACGCAGGCCCAGAAATCCGGCGAGTGGTTCATGTGGCGCGTATGCGCCAGCTCGTGGCACAGCAGGTAGCGCACCACGTTCTCGGGCTGGAACAGCAGCGCGACGTTCAGCGAGATGAGTCCGCGCGTGGAGCAGCTGCCCCAGCGGCTGCGCTGGTTGGCCACGCGCAGGCGCCCGTACGAGAAGCCATATCGCTCGGCCTCGGCTCTCAGCCGCGGCGCCAGCGCGGCCAGCGCGCGGCGCTTCAGCCAGACCAGCAGGCAGCGGCGGAACACCTCCGGTTCGCCGCTGCCGCGCAGCTCCAGCACCAGCCCGTTCTCCACCACGCGCGGACGGCCCGCGCCACCGGCGCGGAACAGCCGCCAGGTTTCCGCGAGCAGCGGCAGGTGCAGGTGGCGTGGTGGAAACTCCTGCTCGGGCCGGTGCGCCCGCCGCCGCGCCAGGTGCTCGCGCACCCATTCCACGCGGCTCTCATAAAAAGCCCAGGCGCGGCGCTCGGATACTCCGCGCGGCACCACCAGCTCCACGGCGCCGCCGGCCGCGATGCGCACCGCCACGCGGCGCGCCCGGCGGCTGTGGCGGACGGCGACCATCGGCCCGGCAGACGGGCCTTCCCACAACGCCAGCTGGCCGGATTGCGCGCCGGAAGCCGGTAGAATCGCGTCGAGACTCACGGGGCGATCATAGATGAACTTCCTCAGCGACAACACGGCCGCGGCGGCGCCGGAGGTGCTGGCGGCGGTCGCGGCGGCCAACCAGGGGCCGGCCCGCGCCTACGGCGCCGATGCCTGGAGCGCCCGCATCGATGCCGTATTCAGCCACTGGTTCGGACATCCGGTGCGCGCCTTTCCGGTCGCCACCGGCACCGCGGCCAATGCGCTCGCGCTGGCCGCGGTCACGCCGCCCTGGGGCCAGGTGTTCTGCGGCGAGCACTCGCACGTGGCGCACGATGAATGCGGCGCGGTGGAACTGCAGACCGGCGGCGCGCGGCTGACACCGCTGCCGGCTCCGCAGGGCCTGCTCGAGGCCGAAGTACTGCTCGCCTGCCTGGCCGACAACCCGGTTTCCGTGCACAGCGTGCAACCGGCCGGAGTCAGCATCACCCAAGCCAGCGAATGCGGCACGGTGTACGGTCCCGATGAGATCGGCTCGATCGCGGCCGTCTGCCGCCAGCATGGCCTGAAGCTGCACATGGATGGCGCGCGCTTCGCCAATGCACTGGTGAGCCTGGGCGTGACGCCCGCGGAAATCACCTGGCAGGCCGGTGTCGACGTGCTTTCCTTCGGCGCCACCAAGAACGGCGCGCTGGGCGCCGAGGCCGTGGTGTTCTTCGATCCCGCGCTGGCGCGCGATTTCGAGCTGCGCCGCAAGCGCGCCGCGCATCTGTTCTCCAAGATGCGGTACCTCTCGGCGCAGCTGCTGGCCTGCCTGGAAGGCGAGTTCTTCCTCGCCGGCGCCGCGCGCGCCAATGGCCTGGCCGCGCGCATCGGCAGCGCCGCCGGAGCGCGGCTGCTGTATCCCGTACACGCCAATGCGGCGTTCCTGCGCTTCGCCGCCGGCGAGAAGGCGGCGCTGCGCGCCCGCGGCTTCAGCTTCCACGACTGGGGCGCGCCGCGCGAGGATCGTGCCCGCTTCGTGGTCGCGTGGGATCAGCCGGAAGGCGACGTGGATGCGCTGTGCGAGGCACTGGCGCAATGGAGCTGATCGACATCGGCGTGAACCTAACGCACGAGAGCTTCGCCCACGACCTGCCTGATGTGCTGCACCGCGCCGCGCAGGCCGGCGTACACCGCATGATCGTCACCGGCACCAGCATCGCGGCCACCGAGGCGGCACTGGCGCTGCACGCCACATATCCGGACCGGCTGTACGCCACCGCGGGGCTGCATCCGCACCATGCCTCGGACTATGACGCCGCCACGCGCGATGCGCTGCGCGAACTCGCCGCGCGGCCCGGCGTCGTGGCCATCGGTGAATGTGGCCTGGACTTCTACCGCAACCTGTCGCCGCGGGAGGCGCAGCTGCGCGCGTTCGCGGGGCAGCTCGAACTGGCCGTGGAGCTGCGACTGCCGGTGTTCCTGCACCAGCGGGATGCGCATGCGGATTTCATGGCGGTGCTGCGCGATTACCGGCCGCGGCTGCGCGATGGCGTTGCACACTGCTTCACCGGGCAGCGCAACGAGCTCGAGGACTGCCTGGCGATGGATCTTGCCATTGGCATCACTGGCTGGATCTGCGACGAGCGGCGCGGGCAGCATCTGCTGCCGCTGATGCCGCTGATTCCCGCGGAGCGGCTGATGCTCGAGACCGACGCGCCCTACCTGCTGCCGCGCAGCCTGCGGCCGGCGCCGGCGACACGGCGCAATGAACCGGCGTTTCTGGTGGAAGTCGCCATGACCGTCGCGCGAGCGCGTGGAGAGACACCCGCCCACTTGTCGAAAGCGACCGCCGACACAGCCGCCCGCTTCTTCCACATGTGATGCTCCGCAGCTTCGTCCTGCGCTGCCAGTGCGTGATCCTCGATGCGGAGCTGGCTGCCCCGTACGGCGTCACCACCAAGCGGCTCGACGAGCAGGTCAAGCGCAATGCCGTGCGATTCCCCGAAGACTTCCTATTCCGACTCTCCGCCCCCCTGTGCGTATTCCGACCAAGCCGGTCCACGATTCCGGCGCAAGCCGGGCCAGCGTTCCGGTCCATGCCGGGCCGATGTGAAGCGGTGTGTGGAGAGTGGTCGAGACTGGACGTGCCGTCAACGGTCTTTGCGGTTGGCGGCGG
>DATJXQ010000116.1:0-19066 GCA_035500015.1 Steroidobacteraceae bacterium | reverse complement strand
GGCCGACATCCTCGTGGTGGCCGCCGGCGTGCCCGGTCTCATCAAGGAGGACATGGTCAAGGAGGGCGTGGTGGTGATCGACGTGGGCATCAACCGGTTGCCGGATGGTCACCTGGTGGGTGATGTGGATTTCGAGGGCGTCAGCAAGAAGGCCTCACTCATCTCGCCGGTACCGGGCGGCGTCGGGCCGATGACCATCACGATGCTGCTGCACAACACCATCGTGTCGGCCGAGCGGTCGGTGGGGCTCACGCCGGCAAATTGATCGGCGGTGTTTTGGGCGTCGAACGGATTTGCCGGACTTGGTCCACTGCCGATGCGCCCGGGCTCACCATAAGGCTCATTACACGCACAGAAGCGGAAGCTTGCCGGTTCTGGAGTCGTCCTGATCCGGCTCGACGGCATGGTCCGTATCCGGTCCGCCATGCAAATCGAGCCGCCTTCGCGCCTTGAGTTGACGTTCTGGCTGGAACCGCTCCCGAGTTTTTCGCGGACGCGCCCGAGGCGCGGCTGCTGTCGTGCACCGTTGTGCAGAAGGACGTCGACGGCTGCCGCCTCTGCAACGTCGGCGGGCTGATTACCGGCAACATACCCTTCATGATCGAGCGGGCCGCGCCGCATCCATAACCAATGATGCCTTGCCCATAGGCGTCACATGTGTCACATTAATAATGTGACACCATTCAAGCTGGTCCTCGTCCCGGGGAAATCGATCTTCGACCAGGTCGTCTTTGCGGCCACGCGCTCCATCCTGAGCGGTGCCCTGCGGCCGGGACAGCCGTTCCCCTCGGTGCGTGCGCTGGCGGCGGATCTGAAGATCCATCCCAACACCGCGCACAAGGTGGTCCAGCACCTGATCCAGGAGCGCTGGCTGGAAGCGCGGCCCGGCATTGGCACGGTGGTGGCCGCGCCGCCTGAGGCGCGCCAAGGCGACCGGCGGAGATTGCTCGAGGATGAAGTAGGGAAGCTGGTGGTGGAAGCCAGGCGCGTCGGCGCGAACCTCGATGAGGTGATCGCCGCCTTCCGCGCCGGCTGGAAGGACATGCGGGGAAAAAAATGATCATCGAAACCCGGAGCCTGACGAAGAAATTCTGGCGACACGATGCCGTGCGGGGGTTGAGCCTCGCGGTGCCGGAAGGCGCTGTCTGTGCGCTGGTTGGCGCCAACGGCGCCGGCAAGACCACGCTGATGCGCATGCTGGTGAATATCCTCAAACCCGACAGTGGCAGCGCACAGGTGCTGGGCGTGGATTCGCGCCACCTCGCGCCGGCGGATTTCCTCCGCATCGGCTATGTCTCCGAGAACCAGGAATTGCCGGACCGGCTCAGCGTCGCGCACTACTTCGATTACCTGCGCGCGCTGTATCCCGGCTGGGACGCGGCATTCGAGCGCGAGCTGCGCGCGGGTTTCGAACTGCCGCCGGCGCGGCCACTGGGCAAGCTTTCGCGCGGCACGCGCATGAAGGTCAAGATCGCCGGTGCGCTGTCGTTCCGGCCGAAACTCCTGATCCTCGACGAGCCATTGAGCGGGCTCGATCCGCTGGTGCGCGATGAAGTGATGTCCGGGATGCTGTCGCAGGCCGGGGAGACCACCATCCTGATCTCCTCGCATGAGATCGCGGAGATCGAAGGCGGAACGACCCACGTGGCGTTCATGGTGCGCGGCCGGCTGCTGCTCCAGGAGCCGGTGGAATCGCTGTGCGCGCGCTACCGCGATGTGAACGTCACGCTCGAAGCACCGGCCATGGATCAGTCGCTGCCGCCATCCTGGATGAACGTGCACCGCGAAGGCCCGATGGTGAGCTTCACGGAAACCGCATTCGTGGATGACCGCGCGCTGCGCGAGCTGGTCGAAGCGCGGCTCGGCCGTTGTCATTACCTCGAGGCCAGCGCCATGTCCCTGCTCGAGATATCCAAGGCCACCATGCGAGCCACGCGGGAGGCCGAATGAACACGCGCCTGAAGCTGCTGGGTGCCGTGCTGCTCAAGGACCTGCGGCTGTTCTGGCTGTTCGCCGCACTCACTGCGGTACTCAATGTAGTGGCCAACTTCAAGGCGATCGTGCAGCTGAATCAGTGGACTACCGGTCTCGTGCCGATTGCCGTGTTTCTGGCCACCAATCTTTTCATCCTGCTGGTATTCCATGAGGATTCCGCGGTCTCCGGGAAGCGCGACTGGCTGACGCGGCCGGTGCCGGGCATGACCATGCTCGCGGCCAAATGCATATTCGTCGTGGTGGCCACCGTGCTGCCGGGAGTGCTGGGCCTCATCCTGAATGAGTTCCATGTCGGTCGTCCGCCGGTCGTGGCTCTCATTTCCGGTGCGGCGAAAGGTCTGACCGGCGCGGCGCTCTTGGGTCCGCTCGGCGTGATGGCACTTGCCGCGCTGACGTCGAACATCCGCCAGGCCATCGTCGCAGTCGTGGCAGGCATGGTCGTGCTTTTCGCTGGCTACGGCGTCTGGATGGAATCGAATGCGGCGTTTGAATCCGGGTTCCCGGACAACATCGACGCGGCATCTGGCAGCGCGTGGATTCTGATGGTGCCTCTGGAGTTGCTGGGGACTCTCGCGGCGCTGGCGGTGTTGTGGATCCTGTATCGCCGTCATCATGGCCGCCGCGCCGCCCTGGTGCTCGTCGGCGTGGTAACCCTGGCCGGCGGCACGTTTCTCGCCACGATGAACTGGTCCCGAATGTTCGGCTTGCAGAAGTGGCTGTCACCGGACCCAGCCGCGGGATCATCGGTGGCGGTCAGTCTGCTGCCGGGCTGTTTTGCGGTACGGACAGTGGCGGCTCTCGGTGAAACGGGAGCAAGCGCGGCTGGGAAGATTCCCGCCAGGATATTTTCGGACGAGCAGCGCGGGCGAGCTGGTGACGACGCTGTTGCAATCGCCGTGCGCCTGGTCGTGGATCACATTCCGGAAGACGGGCAGCTGGTCGTGGGTCGGGCGCAGCTCACCTACAGGACGGCGGATGGCGCAGCGGTTCTTCTGGGCACGGGACGCACCAACCAGCGGTCGGACCAGCAATGGGTGAAGACGGACACCGGGCACCGGGCCATGGACCAATACTGGTTGCTTTCGAAGAAAGACTACCAGCGACTGGCGGCCGACCCCGGCACGACAACGCATATCGACTATTCGCTGAGCCTGCTTGGCCCCAGGGCTACGGCGGTGTTCAAAGCGGACGGCCGGGGTGCATTCCGCGCAGGCGTCGGCCATTGCGGCGCCATTGCCAGTCGCGCGGACAAGGGGGCAGGCGTCTACTGCTATCGTATAGGCAGCCAGCCGGCGTTGCTGGCCGCCCGGCTGGATGGGCGGTCGAACATCGAGGATCGCGCCAGCGGTTATCCGGATTTCACGCCCGCGATACTCGATTTCTGGGGCGGCCGTCTCCACTACATGTATGTCGCGGATGCGGCCGCATCGCAGGTACGTGTCACTGCGTATGAAGCGCGCGCACATTTCACCCGGCAGTTCGATGTGCCCGGAGTGCTGGGTGGTCCTGTGTCTTCGTGTCCGTTGCCCTGACGATTTGCGTTCAACTCCGAACCCTCGAGCAGCCGCATGAAAGCAATTTCAACGCCAATAGCCACCTGGTGCCTGTTCGCGGTTCTGCCACTCATGGCGCAGGAGCCGCCGGTCGCCGCACCGGCACCAGCGGAAAACCCCGATGAACTGGACCCCATAGTCATTTACGGCGGATACGCCACGCCGAAGATGTGGAAGATATCGAAGGGCGACCATGTGATGTGGGTGCTCGGCGATACGCTGGCGCCCGCGGGTACGACGTGGCGTTTCGGGCGGGTGGAAGCGCATGTGGCCGAATCACAGCTGGTGATATATCCGGGGGATGCGCGTCCCGATATCGGCTTCTTCAACGGAATCGGCCTGCTTACCCTGTTGCCTGCGGCGTACAAGGCGATGACCAAGATTCCCGACAACAAGACCTTGAAGGATGTGCTGCCGCCGGAGGTCTACGAGCGGTGGCGTGTGCTCAGGACTGCGTACGCTCCGCGCGACAACGATCTCGAGCGGTTTCGTCCTTCCATCGCCATGGAGAAGCTGGAGGAGATAATCGGGGAAAGGCTCGGGCAGAAGGACAGATCTGCGCAACCCGCACCACTTCCGCGGGGGCCCGCGTTGCGCCCGCTGGTGGACAAGGCGGCGAAGCAGCACCACGTGAAGATTCGCACCATGCCGGACGTGGAGTGGAAGTTTGAAGTGAAGGATGCGCGCAAGATGCTGAAGCTTCTCGGCGGATCCAGCCTGGTGGTGGACGCGCAGTGCGTGACGCAGAAACTGGAGTACCTGGAACGCAAGATCGACTACCTGAAGAAGAATGCCGCCGGTACGGCACAGGAAAAGGCCCCGGCCCGTGTCCCGGACTGCGACGAGGGTGACGAGATCCCGGATACCGCGGACTTGCAGAAGATGCGCGACGACATGCAGCAGCGGGAGAAGCTCAGCGATCAGCAGCTGGATGCAGAGTGGATCGCGGCTGCGCAGGCTGCGCTGGCGAAGAACAAGTCGACTTTTGCGGTGCTGCAGATTGGGTGGAATGGTGATGTGTCACACATAAACGGCTACGTCGCGAAGCTTCGCGAGCTGGGATATGAGGTGGAAGAACCCGGCAGCGGCGGCGAATGACTGTCGTTCACGCGACTGCCTGCCGGCCCGTTCCATGGCGAGTACCAGTTCCAGGGCGGCTTGGTGCTGCAGCAGGCGTTGCTCTGGCGAAAGGCGCAGGCTTTCCTCCACGAGGGTAAGATCGAATCCCGCTGCCTGGTGAGCGGCGCGCATGCCGGCTGCGACCGGTACGGAATCAGGCCGCGCCTTCGGTAACCAGCTGCACGCGCTCCGCCAGGCCGTCGACGATGGCTTTGACCGCTTCTTCCCGCAGGCCCAGGCTGCGCAGCAGCAGTTCGTGGGCGGTGCGGCCCGGCCGCGGCTCCAGCGGATGCGCGAAGCCGGCCTGCAGCGCCAGCTGCACACCGAGGTGGACCAGCAGCGCCATGTCGCGCAGCGGCGGCGGCGCGCGGGTCGGCGCGTCATGATGGCGCACCGCCATCACGATTGCTTCCGGCAGGCGCCAGTCCTCGAAGATCACCGCTGCGCAACGCGCGTGGCCGACCTGCACCAGTGTTTCCTCCAGCTCCGCCGGCGAGGCTTGCGGATCCGCCGCCAGTGCCTGCAGCAGCCCGATTACTCCCGCGGAGTCGAGCCGCTCCTGCACCGGCACGCCGAAATCATGCAGCAGCCCCGCCATGAACGCCTCGGCCGGCGTGCCGCGACCGCTTTGCCTGCCGAGCGACTCGGCCGCGAAAGCGCTGGCCACGCAATGGCGGCTCAGGGCGCGCGGATCGATCGGGGCCTGCATGCTGGTGCGCGGGGTGCCGTGCTCCAGGCAGGCCGCGGCCGCGATGGTGCGCACGGCGTCCAGGCCCAGCAGCATCAGCGCACGATCCACTGAGCCGATGTTGCGCGACCTGCCGTAGAAGGCCGAATTCGCGACCTTCAGCACGCGGGCGGCGAGGCCAGGGTCACGCAGGATCACCGCGGCGATCTGTCGCGCATCGAGACTTGTGTCACACAGCGCCGCCAGGATGGCCGGAGCGGAGTGATTGCCACCGCCGATGACGCCGAGGGATCTGGCTGCCCGGATGATGTCGGCGTCGGCAATGCTCATGCGGGTGAGAACCGTATCACATATCCGCGCGGCGGGGCTCCAGTACCGGTCTCATTGGTCGATATGCCGGTGATGCCTTCAACTGTCTCCGAGCGCCTGCAGGAAGCGCGCAACAGGGTGCTGTCGCTGGTGGCCGCCGTGCGCCACTACCGCGCCCGGGTGCGGTCGCTGGAGTGCGAACTGGACGAGGCCCTGCACCGCGATCGGCTGACCGGCTTGGCCAGCCGCCTGCTGTTCATGGAGCGGCTGCGGGAAGCGATCGAGCGGGTGAGGGCGGGCCGGCAGAAGATGTTCGCCGTGCTGTTCCTGGACTTCGACCGCTTCAAGGTCGTCAACGACGCCATGGGTCACCAGGCCGGCGACCAACTGCTGGTGCAGATGGCCGGCCGGCTGCGCGAGTCGTTGCGCGTGGATGGCGCAACCGCCGCGTCCGGCAACCAGATCGCGCGCTTCGGCGGCGATGAATTCCTGATGCTGCTCAACGATGTCGCCTGCACTGAAGATGCGGTACGCATCGCCGAACGCCTGCTGGACGGATTATCGCGTCCGTGCCGGATCGACGGCCGCGAAGTGAGCACGCCGGCCAGCATCGGCATCGTGTCCAGCGAACAGGGTTTCGAGGACGCCGCGACCGTGGTGCGCAATGCGGACCTGGCGATGTACGAGGCCAAGCGTGCCGGCCGTGCCCGCGCCGTGCTGTTCAGCGACGTGATGCACACGCGACTGGCGCGCCACCTGACGATCGAATCCAGCCTGCGCGAGGCGCTGGGCACGGACCAGCTGTCGCTGGTCTACCAGCCCATCGTCGACCTGAACACCGGCCGACGCAGTTCGGTGGAGGCGCTGGCGCGCTGGAACCATCCCGTGCTCGGCGCGATCTCGCCGGCGGAATTCGTGCCCATCGCGGAAGAGTCCGGACTGATCGTGTCGCTGGGCGAGTGGGTGATGCGCGAGAGCTGCGCCGCGCTTGCGCGCTGGCAACGGGCCGATCCCGGCGGCGCGCCGGAGGTGGTCAGCGTCAACGTGTCGCGCGCCGAGCTGGCCCAGGGACCGCGGCTGCTCGCCCTGGTGCGCAAGACGCTCGCCTTCGCCGGCCTGCCGCCGCAGAGCCTGCAGCTGGAGGTCACCGAGCGCGAGGTGATGCGCGATCCGGCCGCCTCGCTGGCCTTGATGCACGAGCTGCGCGCCATCGGCGTGCGCCTGGCGATGGATGATTTCGGCACCGGCACCTCCTCGCTGGGCTGCCTGCGCGAGTATCCCTTCGACGTGATCAAGGTCGACCGCTCGTTCATCCAGGGGCTTGCCGAGGGGCCGGACCAGCTGGCGGTGATCCACGCCACCATCACGCTGATCGAGAACCTCGGCAAGACCAGCGTCGGGGAAGGCGTGGAAACGCCCGAGCAGCTCGCCATCCTGCAGTCGCTGGGGTGCCACTACGCACAGGGCCACTTCCTCGGCTCGCCGGTGGCCGAGGCCGATCTGGTGCAGACCGAGCGCACGCTCACCGTGCCGCGGCTGCGGCTGTCGGGCTGATCGCGGCCTATGCCTGCGGCGCGTCCGCCGGAGGCGGGCGGTCATCAAGAGAACCGCAGCGGCCTTTCCAGCGTTGCCCGAAGCGCTGCTGGAATTGCGCGCGTTCCTCTGGCGTCATCCGCTCCCAGCGTTCGCGCCAGTGCTGCCAGCCGCGATGTCCCCACGGGCCGAAGTGGCCGCGGCCATGGCCCCGCAGGCCGAACAGCAGTCGCGCCAGCACCAGCAGGCCCAGTGCCTGCCAGTACGTGACGACCGGCCCGGCGAACAACGCCGGCACCAGCCAGTTCCACAGCTGCATCGTGAAGAAGCCCAGCACACCGAGCGCGACGGCCACGATGACCACGATCTTCACGGCCCTTGCGATCCAGAATCCACGTTTCATGTCAGCTCCTCAATCGAACCATTCGTCATAGGTGCCCTGCAGGCTGCGGCGCAGTTGCCGCATGGCGTAGTGCTTGCGGGCGAGCAGGGTGTTCAGCGGCACGCCGGTGCGCGCGGCCATCTCGCGGAAGCTCGCGCCTTCCAGTTCGTGCGCGATGAACACGGCACGCTGTTCGGCGGGCAGTGCGTCGATGGCGGTAGCGAGCTGCTTCAGCAACAGTTCGCGTGCCAGCATGGCCTCGGGTGTCTGTGTGGCGGGCAGCAGCAGTTCGTCGAGCACGCAGTCTTCCCCCGGGGCATCGGCGGGGACGTCACCCGCGCCGGAGGCGTCCAGACGATCCGGCAGCAGTGGCCGCTTGCGGCGGAACAGGTCGATGATGCGGTTGCGCGCCACCCGGAACAGCCACGCCCCGATTTCCTCCAGCGGCTGCAACTGCCGGTAGGCGAGCACCAGCTCGTACAGCACGTCCTGCAGGATGTCTTCCGCCTCGCTTTCGTCGAACACGCGACGACGGATGAACGCCTTCAGCCGTGCCTTCTCGCGGCCTACGGCGTCGGTGATCGCTCGGTTCTGCTCGGGAAGCATCGGCGCGCTGGTGATCGCGGAGGTCATCACCTGGTTAGACGGATGGGCCGGCAGGATATTGTGTCCCCGCTTATCCGCGCGCGGAAGCCGCAGCGCCGCGCAGGCTACCGAACAGGGCGGCGCCGGCCAGCACTGCCACCAGTGCGGCGAAATCGCGCATGGTACCGGCCAGCCCGCCGCCATGCGTCAGCAGGTAGCCCGCACCCATGGCCGGCAGTCCCATTGCCAGATAGGCGATGATGAACACCACCGCCACCACCCCGGCGCGCTCCGTGGCGGATGCCGTGGCCAGCACGCCGCGCACCGCGCCCTGGAAGCCGGCGCCGAAGCCGACGCCCGCGACAATGCTGCCGGCGAACAGCAGCGGCGGCGAATGCCGCGGCAGCGCGGTGAACACCACCACGACGCCGGCCAGCAGCGCGGCCGCGCCCAGGGCCAGCATCCGCCGCGGATCCCGCCGTCCGGACAGCAGCACGGCGACAGCGCCGCTGCTGGCGAAGACGAATACCGCGAGGCCTGCGAGCAGCGGGGATTCCACACCAAGCACATTGCGCACCATCGCCGGCCCCAGCGCGGCAAAGAAGCCGGCGACTGACCAGCTCGCGATGATGGCCGGCGCCGCGCGCAGCAGCGGCGCGCGTGTCCGGCTGGAAAGACGCAACTGCGGCTTGAGGGAAGCCAGCGCACCACCGCGCGGCGCCATGGTCTCGTCCATGAACAGCAGCGCGATGCCTTGTACGACGAACAGCGCGCCGAACAACAGGTAGATGGCATGCGTGGGCGCCGGCAGCAGCCTCACCACCAGTCCCGAGACCAGGCCGCCGAGCCCGGTGCCGATGGGTGGCGTCACGGCATTGGCGATGGCGCCGCGTTCGCGATCGAGATCCAGCAGCCCGGCGCCGATGGCGGCGAGGGCGGCGCCCGCTGCCAGGCCCTGCAGCACGCGCGCTGCCAGCAGCGCATGCAGTCCGTCCGCCCTCGCGAACATCAGCATGCTCAGCGCCTGTGCCAGCGTTGCCGCCAGCAGCACGGGACGGCGGCCAATGTGATCCGACAGCCGGCCGAGCAGCAGCAGCGTCGCCAGCACGGTCAGGGCGTAGATGCCGAAGATCACCGTCACCGCCAGCGACGAGAACCCCCATTGCGCCTGATAGAGCGGATAAAGCGGCGTGGGTGCGCTGGCCCCGGCGAGGAATCCCACGGTCAGGGAGGCCTGCAACACGAACGCGGCCCGTGGCGGCAGGCGCCATCCGGGGCGCGAGACCGCGGAGGTGGTGGCAGTCGCATTCATCGGCTTTCTCCCTGACGAAGTTAGATAGACAGGTCTGTTCAATCAGGCTTGCAGTATACAGATCTGTCTAGTATGGTCAAGGCATGAGCAAAGCAGCTGTTTCGGAACGCCTTTCCGCCCGCCAGCGCCTGCTGGAGGCGGCCGGGGAGCTGTTCTACGAGGAAGGCGTCAATACCGTGGGCATCGACCGCGTGATCGAGCGCGCCGGGGTCGCCAAGGCATCGCTGTACAACACCTTCGGCAGCAAGGACGAGCTGATCCGCGCCTACCTGGGCGCGCAGCACGAGGCCCGGCAGGCACGCATCAGCGCGCATCTGGCCAGGCATCAGGATGCGCGCGCGCGGCTGCTGGGGGTGTTCGATTCCATGCGCGAAAACGCCACGCGGCCCGGCTTTCGTGGCTGTGCGTTTCTGCGCGCCAGCGCCGAACTCAAGGCGGGCAGCGCGGTGAAATCGGTGTGCGATGTGTCGCGCGGCTGGCTGCGCGGGCTATTTGCGGGACTGGCCAAAGAGGCCGGTGCGCGCGATCCGGAAGCACTGGCGGCGCAGCTGGTGCTGCTCTACGACGGCGCGGCCGTCGCCGCCCAGATGGATGGGGACATGAGCGCCGCAGAGCGCGCCCGCGCGCTCGCCGGGCAGCTGCTGGACGCGGCAGTATCCTGAGGCCGCCGCGACCGCCGCGTTTTCGTCAGCCGCCGCCCGGCTTGAACGTGAACTTCTGGCCGGCCAGCGACAGCTCGTACATCGCCCCGCCCTTGATGATGCTGAACACGGCCATGCCCTTGTAGTAGGCCCCCGCGTTGGTGGCATCCTTCTGGTCGCCGCTGGCGCCGGCGCTGGCGCCCTTGGTGCCGGCGGTGGCGGTCGCGCCGGCCGTGATCACCGCCGCGCTGGCATCGGCGCCGAATTCGAAGCCCTCGCGCTCGAATTCCTTCAGCGCGTTCGCATCCTGGAAAAAGATGATCTGGCTGTACGCCTGGCCGCCGAGCTGGAATCCCACGCTCGCCTGCGCCAGCGTGGTGGTGCCTACGACCTTGCCGTGCTCGTACACGCGTCCCTTGCCGTAGGCGCCGCCGATGCCTATGCCACCCTTGCCGATGGTGGGGAACAGCGCATAACCATAGGCGGAGTCGAGGAACTTGGCGCTCGCGCCGGCCTTGCGGAAATTCGCCAGCGCATCGCTGTATGAATCGGCGCGCGCCGCGGTGGTGGCGCCAGCCAGAACCGCCGCGCCCGCCAGTGCCAGGATGAATCGCCGCATGGAACTCTCCCTCGAGAAATAACCGCATTGCGGGCGACTATAGCTCATGGGGATGACGCGCAGGCGACTGCAATCAGCCGGCAGCATGGGTCGAAAGAGCGATCGACGCTCGCGGCCCGGTGTTGCCGGCCCGGGCCGCTTCCGGGGTGCGTCAGTCGGCCGGACCGCCCTCACCCCCCAACAGCTCCGCCAGCATTCCTTCCGGCCGCGTCCAGGGAAGCGAAGTGGTCTGCGGCACGAAGTCCGGCCGCATGAACGATTCGGTCGCCACGACCTCGATCAGCCGGCAGTACTGCCATTGCTGCTGGTCAGGCTTGAGCTTGCCGGCCTTGTAATCGTCGCAGCTGGCAGGCTTGTCCAGCGGATATTCCTCGAGCGGATCCTTCGTGACGTTGTAGAACAGGCAGTCGTTCGTGGCGTAGCCGTTGGTGCACACCACCTTGAAGTCGCGATTGCGCGCGCCGGCCTGGCGGGTCTTGTCGGCGGCCATCAGGTTCACGGTTTCGGACAGCAGATAGCCCTTGTCCGGGTCGCGTACTTCCTTGGCGTTGTGCAGCAGGATGGGGGCGAGGGATACGGAATCCAGCGACACCATGCCCGTGCCGCCGCTGTTGGGCACCATCTGCGGCGCCTTCAGCCCGGCGAGATCCAGGATGGTGGAATACAGGTCGACCGTGTCCACGTAGGCATCGCTGTTGGTGTTCTTCGGGATGCCCGGCCCGCGGATGGCCATGGGTACCCGCGAGCCGCTCTCGAACGCGGTGCCCTTGCCGCGGCCTTTCTTGGTCAGGTACATGTTGTCGATGAAATCGAGCTTGGGCCGGCCATACATCGGCGTGCCGTTGTCGCTGATGTAGATCACGTAGGTGTTCGGGTCGAGCTTGTCGACGGCGTCGAGCACCTTGCCGATGACGGTGTCGGCGGAATTGGTCATGCCGCGCATCTGCGCCTCGCCGCTGCACTGGCCGGTGTCGGCGCTGCCGAAGACGCCCTTGCAGTCCTTGAGCTCCTTGTAGGCCGCCGGATCGAGGGTGTCGGGATTGGGAATGGCCATCTGGCTGGGCATGCGCTGCGCCGTGGCATGCGAGAGATTGAAGGCCATCCACGCGAACCAGGGCTTGCCGGCCTTCTGCTGCGAGGTGATCCACTCGATGACATCGGCCGCCTTGACCACCGGCGCATAGTTGGTCGCCGCGACGCCCGGCAGCGAGCGCGTGGGGTCCGTCTCGGAGCGCCACTTGTCGGGGGCGGTGTCGCCATCCTGGACCAGGTACTCGTAGTCCCAGTAGCTCTTGATCGCCGCGCCAAGGTTGCCGCGGAACAGGTCGAAGCCGGCCTGCTTGGGCTTCATGCCCGGGTAGCTCACCTGCCGGCCGGGCATGCCGGCGATGTGCCACTTGCCGAAGATGCCGGTGCTGTAGCCGGCCTGTTCCTTCAGCAGCTTCACGAACGACAGATGGTGCGTGTCGAGGCCGTCGTTGTAGGTGAGCACGCGGGTCTTGGCGGCGAACAGGCCGGAGAGGATGGAGGAGCGTGTCACCGAGCAGAAGGGCTCGGCCCAGGCGTTGGAGAAGGTCATGCCCTGGCGCGCGAAATTATCGAGCACCGGCGTGGAGGCGGGCTTGCCCCTGATCGCGAGATAGTTCGGGTTCTTCAGGCCCGTCGGCCCGTACTGCTTCACCAGGCCATCGATCAGGCCGGGATACATGTCGGTGGTGACGTCGAGGCCGAAGTCATCGCCGATGATCAGCAGGATGTTCGGGGGGCGCTTTGGCGCCGCCTTGCCGGCATCGGCCGCCCAGGCGTTCGAGCACAAACCGGCCAACGTGGCCGCGACCAGCGCGACCGCTACGGGCGTCCTTTGCATGTCTTCCCCTCCGCTTCCGGAAGCGAGCATGGAATCGCGTTGCTCCGGTCCTGTCAACCTCAGGCCATGCCGTCTTCGTAGACGACGACCCGGTTGCGCCCGCCGGCCTTCGCCTTGTAGAGCGCGATGTCCGCGTACTTGCGCAGCGTCGTGGCATCCACACCGGGCGCTGCCACCGCGATGCCCAGGCTGATGGTGACCTGGAATGGGCCGCCGCCGGCATGGATCTGCCGTTGCTCCACCGTCCGGCGGATGCGTTCCGCGGTGACCGCGGCCGCCGCTGCGTCGCAGGCCGGCAGCAGGATCACGAACTCCTCGCCACCCATGCGGAACACCTTGTCGATCAGGCGTACGGATTCCGCAAGGATACCCGCGACGATGCGCAGCACGGCATCGCCCGCGTCGTGACCGCGGCTGTCGTTGACCTTCTTGAAGTGGTCCAGGTCCGCCGCCACCACTGCGAAACCCTCGTGCAGCCGCCTCTGGCGCTGCAGCGCTGTGGCAATGTTCTCGTCCCACGTGGTGCGGTTCAGCAGGCCGGTGAGGCTGTCGCGATGCGCCATCTCCACCAGCCGGTCTTCCGAGGCGCGGATGGTGCCGATCATCTTGTTCAGTTCCTCGGCCACCAGGTGCAGCTCGCGCGGAATCTGGATCTCGATGCGGTGCTCGCGGTCGCCCTGCGAAAAACGGTCGGCGCCCTCGATCAGCCGGTCGATACTGTTGACGATGGTGCGATGGAACAGGCCCAGGCCGGCGGCCATGAGCACCAGGGAGATGCCGCCGGCGATGGCGGCAATCCATTCCGAGCGCTCCAGTCCCAGCGCCGCGTCGCGGTAATCCGCTTCGACTTTCCGCTCCAGCAAGTCGCCGGCCGCATCGAGCTTGTCGTGTGCGGCGGCCTGCAGCGTGTCGAAACGGCCCTGCGCCGCCTGTATCGCGGCCGTGTTGCCGGCCTGCTTCGCCGCGAGCAGGTCGCCCACCACGCGATCCAGCGCGCTCCAGTCCTCGCGCGAGCGCGCGACCAGCGAGGCGAGCGGGGCATCCAGCAGCGGCAGCAGGCGCGGATAGGTGGACTCGACTTCGCGGCGCATCGCGCGGTAATCACCGATGCGTTCCTGCGAGCCGGAGGCCAGGTACTCCTCCAGCGGCATCTCCACCTGCAGCATCAGCAGCTGCAGGTTGCGCACCGGCAGCAGCAGGTCGTGCTGCCGGCGCGCCACGTCCTGGTAGTCGCCGACCACCGTGCGGTGCAGGATGAAGTAACCCAGTCCGGCGGCCAGCAGCAGCGGCAGCAGCGTCAGCGCCATGCACAGCGCCAGGCTCTGGCGCAGCGACAGCGAGCTCCACCTGATTTCCAGCATGGGGGGCCGCGCCGGTGTCAGTGGTAATCCGCCGGCAGCGGATACAGCCCGTCGTACGGCGGCCAGTTCGGCACCGGACGATCCTCCGGCGCGTAGTAGAAGCAGGCGTGGATGTCGCGGATCTTGCCGTGGTCGACGTGGAACAGCTCGGTGAAGTGGTTGCGCAGCTTGGGGTTCTTCTGCGTACGGCGGAACATCGCCGACACCATCACGGTCTGCGATTCCTCGTCGATCACGTAGAAATTGCGGATCGCGACGATGGCCACGCCGAAGTCGGCCTGCGTGCGGCAGTCGGTCCTGCCGTCGTTGCCGATGTCGTTGCCCGGGCCCATGGGCGTGTTGAACGTGGGAAAGCCGTTCTCGTAGCGCGAGCAGCCGGGATGTCCCTTGACGATCAGCCCGTTGTGACTGGTGATGCCGTCGAAGTAGCTGTTGACCACTGCCTGCAGCGCGGCGCGCGACAGGCGCTCGTTCTTCGGCACCACGCGCTGCGCGGGCAGCGTCTTGCGCAGCGTGTCCAGGTCGAATGGCGTCCTGCCGGGTTCGCCGGTCATGCCGGGGTCGCCCTTGCGCGCGATGAACCATTCGGCCTCGGTGACCTGGTCCCACTGCACCTTCAGCCGCAGCGCCACGACCGCTTCCTCATCACCCATCATCACCGTGCCGAAGTAGCCGGCCTGGCCCTGCACCGGGTCCAGGTAGTGGCGCTGCACGGAGCCCAGCGCCGTCACGTTCTTCCATACGCCCTGGCCCTCGGGGATCACCACGGCATTCTCGGTCTGGCGGAAGCCTTCCCACAGCCTGCCGGACTCGGGCCGGTGGCTGGTCACGGCGCGCAGGTAAGTATCCAGGTGCTGCTGCAGGCAGGCGCGGTCGCAGTCTTTCGCGTCTGCGAACGCCGGGCATGCCAGTGCGGCGGCTGCACAGACCGATGCAAGGATTCTCTTCATGTTCTCCCCCGTCTGCGGGTGCATGGCCCGCGCCAGCGAGGATACGCCGGGATTCCCGCGGCCGCGCATCTTAAAGCGCTATGCTGCGCACCATAATCATGAGCTGCGGCCGCAGCCACCAGCGCGTGGGGTAGTGTGGAGACCCAGCCCGACCGATCGAGGAATCCGTCACCGGCTGCGGCCGGGGAAAGCGCCGTACTGCGGCGCGCCCGCGCCGGCGAGCCGGAGGCTTTCCGGCAGCTGGTGACCTGGCACCAGGCACAGGTATTCGCCGCCGCCGCGCGACTCACCGGCGAGCCTCTCGAGGCCGCCGCACTGGCACGCGACGCGTTCGTGAAGCTGCATGTGGCGCTGGCGCGGATCGCAAGCCCCGCGCATCTGGCGCGCTGGCTCGCGCGCGCGGTGTCGCAGCAGGGGCTGGGGCGACTGCGCGCGCAGGCCGGCGTGGACGAGGTGCTGCTGCCGCTGGAACCCGGGGCGGATTTCACCGCCAGCGTGATGGCACGCGTGGAGCAGCGGTGGTCGCATCGGCGGCAGGCGACCGCATCGGCAAGGTCCACGGATCGGCGCCGGCGCAATCACGGCGTGCTGTTCGCGGCGCTGCTGGTCCTGGCTGCCGTGCTGGCGTTGCTGGCGCTGCGCTGGCCGGCCATTGCATGGCGGCCGCTGCCGGCCGGCTCCGCGAAGGCAAAGCCCGCTGTCGTGAGGCAGGCGCCGGGGCAGTCCGCAACATCGCTGGTGGAATCCGCGGCCGCCAGGACCGGCGATACGACAGGTGCGCCATCCTCCATGACGGCGGCGGACATCTATCCGCACTACTCGGTGATCGTCATGCCGCTGCGACAGGAGGCACAGGATCCGGCCGCCCGGTTGTCCATGGAAATGTTCTACGCCGCGCTGCTGGATGAGTTGCGCAAGGTGCCGGATCTCACGCTGCTGGTCCCGGGTATCACGGCGGCGCCGGTGGATGGCGGGCGACTGGCGGACTACCTGCTGACGGTCACTGGTCTTGCGACTACGGCGCTGCCCTCCGGCGACCTGAACTTCCACTTCACCGAGGGTGCGGGCGCCGGCGCCGCGTTCCCGCCGAACAATCTGCTGTCCGCCGGCGTGATGATCCTGCCAGGTGGCAGCGCGGATTCGCCGGCGGCGCCCGCGTCCAGCCGGCAGTGGCCGGTGGAGATCCGGATGCAGCCCATCGGGCAGCCGGAATCCGGCAGCTTCACCTCCACCTTCGAAGTGGGCGCGGACGGCGCCGCGGGTGCACCGGACTGCCTGGTGAATCCCGAAGCCGATGGCACGGCGTGCATCACGGCCGCAAGGCTGGCCGCGAGGCAGGTGGAGATGCTGCGCACGCGCTTCTTTCCCGACTTGCTGGCGAACCAGCAGCTGCTGGCCGAGGTGCGCGACGATGACCTGCCCGATGCGCAGCGCAACCGCGCACTGGCCGATCTGCTTGGCACGCAGCTGCACGGGCGCGCGCAGGGGCTGGATACGGTCGGCATCGACACCATCGTCGAGTACGCCGCGGTGCTGCATGGCAGCCAGCGGGCGCAGCTGTGGCGGAGCCTGCGCAACCTTTCCCATCCCGACCTGGTGGATCCGCTGATGGATTCCCTGCGCCGCGATCCGGATGCGCGCGTCAGGTTCGAGGCGCTGGCGACGCTGGCGGCGAACTATCGCAACGAGCCGCGCGTGCGCGCCGCCATCGAAACAGCAAGCCGCGAGGATGCGCAGGAACTGGTGCGCATGGCGGCGCGGCGCGTGCTCGATGGCGAGGCTGCATGGCGCAGCTACGTAATCGCGACACTGAAGAACACGGATCTTGCGGCGGCCGACAGGCTCGCGCCATTGCTCACCGCGGTGCGCTCGGCCGTGACGCCCGCCGAGGCGGCCAGCGTGCAGAGCCTCGTCAACGACCGGCAGGTCTCCGGCCTGCTGGCCGGCATGATCCGCGACGACTGGTTCGACGCCACGCAGGGCGAGGCGAACCGGGATGCGCTGGGGCTGCTGGCCAATGCCGGCAATCCGGCCGCCTTCGACCTCTTCGTGCAGATCCAGCCGGAGGGCACGCGGCCCGAGCCCCCGCGGCCCGAGCCCGCGCCGCGCCCCGTGCAGCAGATTTCCGCGGCCCAGATGGCCTGGCTGATGGACCACCGGAACAACCCGCGGGTGCGCTGGATCCTGCAGCAGATCAATGCCGGCAACACGGATCCGCAGCTGGAGGCGATGATCGAGCAGCTGCAGCGGTTGACACCACCACGGCGGTAGCCTGCCGGGAAGCCGCGTTCGCCGGCATGTCGGCCAGCGTATAGAACAAGTATGGA
Source organism: Steroidobacteraceae bacterium (assembly GCA_035500015.1). Classification (GTDB taxonomy): domain Bacteria; phylum Pseudomonadota; class Gammaproteobacteria; order Steroidobacterales; family Steroidobacteraceae; genus ZC4RG30. Next base: position 1,825 of record DATJXQ010000116.1, on the reverse strand, counting down.
CTCCCAATCCGCCCCATCCAGCGCGAGCGCGGCTCCGGCACCGGCCGGCGAGGCGTCGCTGCTGCAGCTGGCGCAGGACGGTGACCGGGAGGCCTTCCGGCAGCTGGTGATACAGCACCAGGCGCGCGTGTTCGGCATTGCGCTGCGGTTCACCGGCCAGCGTTCCGATGCGGAAGAGCTGGCGCAGGATGTGTTCGTGAAACTGCACGCCGCGCTGGTGCGAATCACCAGCGCCGCGCATCTCACTCACTGGCTGCTGCGCACGGTGTCGCACCGGGCCATCGACCGGCTGCGTCAGCAGGCGCGACAGGGGTCACGCGTGTCGCTGGAAGTGCTCGGCGAGGATCCGCAGGCGCTCGCTCCTGAATCCACGCACGACCCGCTGGCCGCCGCGCAGCTGCGGCGCCTGCTGCTGCAGCTGCAGCCCGACGCGCGCGCCGTGATGCTGCTGCGCTACCAGGAGGACCTGGACCCCACGGACATCGCCGCGGTGCTGGAGATGCCGCTGGCCACGGTGAAGAGCCATCTGCGCCGCTCGCTGGAGTGGCTGCGCGCGCAGTGCGCGGGAGGACAGCATGGATCTTGAGGAGCAACTGCGTGCGAGCCTGGCCGCGCCGGATCCCGGAACGCAGTTCACGGACGCCGTGATGGCGCGGGTGGCGCGCGCCGGACGCCGGCCAGGCGGCATCTCCGCCTCCGGCGGAGCGCGGCGCCGGAGTCGCTGGCTGACCCGATTCATTTTCGTCGGGATCATGGCCGCGGCGGGTGTGGCTGCGGCGATGCTGGCGGAACGCCTGGCGAGGGTGCCAGAGCCGCCGATGCCCGCCCCGGTTTCCGCTCCGGGACCAGGGGTCGTAGTTACGCCCGACGCCACCAGCGCGCCGGATACCCGAATCACGGCTGGAGTCAGGCCTGACAAGCCCGGCCGGATTGCGGCGCCAGCAGCGCCGTCGCCAGCATCCGTGCCGGCGCCACCTCCGCAGCCGGTGGACGTGCCAGTTCGGTTCACCATCCTGCTCTTGCCGCTGAATCAGCAAGCCCAGGACGCCACCGACAAGGCCCTCGCGGAAACCTACTACGCCGCCATGATCGAGGAATTCCGGAAAGTACCACAGCTGCGCCTGCTGCTGCAGAATGAGGCTGCTGCGTCACCAGGACACGCGGCCGACTACGTGGTGGCGATGACCAGCAGGGATACCCGGGACTCCGGCGTCGTGCAGATCCTGGGTGATATCCGGTCGGCGCAGCCGCAGGGCGGGTACTCGGAGGCTACGAGGGATCTGGTGACAGACCGCGCACCTCACTACAGCGCCTCCGAAAAGGCTGCGGAGTTTGTGCAATCGTTGCTCCAGGGGCCCTTTCCCCTGCGCTGAAGTCTCAATGATCTCCTATCCCGGTTTTCCAAGTCGCCGCAACGCCTCGGCGATGATGGCGGCGTCCATGCGGTCCTTGGGTCGCACGCCTTGTTTGGTCTTCAGCAGACCGGGAAGGTCGAGCACGCGGACGGGAACATCATCGATGTTCAGCGTCGTCACGTGCGGCTTCATCTCGTCCCAGGTGAGCCCGGCAATGGATGGCATCACGTCCACCGTGAATTCGTCGTTGATCCTCACGGCGTAACGCCGGTCGTCGGCGAAAACATCGGCATCCGGACCGAATTCGGCGGCGGCGGCGTCGGGAAGATGCGAGAGCGCCACTACCCAGCGGCGGGAATTCTCTGCGGAGGGGTCGACCAGGATGTCGATGTCCTCGGTAAAGCGGCTGTAACCGTGAGCGCCCAGTGCGTAACCTCCGGCCAGCGCGTACTCGACACCGGCCTCGTTCA
>DATJXQ010000115.1:0-5711 GCA_035500015.1 Steroidobacteraceae bacterium | reverse complement strand
CCGCTGAGGTTGCGCTTGGTGGTGAGCATGTGCTCGATCTCGGTGATGCGCCCGTTTTCGATCTTCAGCCGGATGGCGAGGAAGCCGGGCGTGTCGTTCTGCCAGATCGCGGTGTAGATGCCGACCTGGCCGGTCTGCGCGTCGGAGATGGTGGTGGCGGGACCTGCCTCGCGCGTGACCGTATCCCAGCTGGCATCGGGGAAGGCCATCATCACGCCGTTCTCGCTGAAGCGCACCTGCTTCGCGAGCGGCAGCGCGTGCGGATCGTGCTTCACGTAGGCCGCGCGGTACTGGTCGGCGATGCGCTCCAGGCAGGCCTTGTCGCAGCGATTGGTCCCCTGCGCGGCCACTGCCGCCAGCAGCAGCGCCACGCCCGCGGCGCGGATTGCAGCCCTCATGCGACCCCCATTGACTGTCAGTTGCCGGCCGGATTGTACTGCAGGCGCGCGGGCGCTCCGCGGGCCGGCGCAAGAGCGCCGGCCCATTGATGGTGGAGGTGGGCGGAATCGAACCGCCGTCCGCAAGACCTACGTTCCAGGATCTACGTACGTAGCTGTCTCTTTGGGTTCTCGCCGCGCGCTACCCGAGCAGCAGGGAAGACGCTTGGCCAGCTGACGGTGTCTCTTAACCATGCATCCCGTAGCACGGTGCATGGCGATCCTGTGAGCGCGTCCCCCGGGTCCGTGGCACAGGCACCAGCGGGTCGGAGGTTAGGCGGGATTAAGCCGCCAGAGCGTAGTTGTCGTCGTTGGCAACTAGAGTTTGCACAGTGATTAACGAGGGCCATGCGCCTCGGTACGCCCCTGAAGTTTCGCGACCCACGTCGAAGCCAGTCACCCCCTTCAGGATGCCCGCATTATACCGCGCTTCAGCTTCAGTATTGCAGCAGCCGTCGTACCGGCAGGCCTTCAATCGGGCCTTGCCGCAGGCCCAGGTCCGCCAGCACCAGGATGGCCCGCAGATCGTAGCCTGCCGCGCGGCACAGCCGCGCCGCCGCACCGAGGGTGCCGCCGGTGGCGAGGATGTCGTCCACCAGCAGCACACGACCCGAGCCGCGGTGGATTTCCAGCGTGGCCTCGCCGTATTCGAGCCGGTAGCTGAGCCGCTGCACCGGCGGCGGCAGCTTGCCGGCCTTGCGCACCGCGACGAAGCCCATCCCGCGCCGCGCCGCCAGCGCCGCGCCCAGCATGAAGCCGCGCGCGTCCACTCCCGCGATGACCTCGATGTCCCGCCACTCGGCTTCGCCGAGCAGCGTTTCGAGCCCGGCCAGTGTCTCGCCCAGGTGATGCCGCAGCAGCGGGCTGAAGTCGCGAAACAGGATGCCCGGCTGCGGGAAATCGGGCGTTTCGCTGACGTGCCGCCGGAAGTCGATCATTGGGTTCGGCCTCGTTCGCCGCTGTAGTCCACGCCGGGATTGAAGCAATACGTGCAGCGCGGATGATCGGGGACCACCCGCGCGGCGAGCGCCGCGGCCAGTGTCGCGCCGGTGTCGAAGCGCGACGTGTCGTCGGTCAGCGGACAGGCGTGCAGGCGCAGCAGTCCGTTACGCCGCAGCGCCATGCGGCTCACCCCGCACGCAGGGAGCGGATGCCCGGCACTCGGCGCCGCGTTCGGCGCCGCCGGTGCATCCGCCGCGGCCGGCGGGCCGAGGTCGGGCAGCGCGACGATGGGCAGATCCGGCGGCAGCTGCTGGCGCCGCAGCAGCCGGCGGAAGGCGGCATCGATCGCGGCCGCATCCTCGCCGGGCGTATGCAGCCTGGTGATGCCGACCGCGAAGCCGGCTGCGTGCAGCAGGCCCAGTCCCTCGAGTGCCTTGCGGAAGTTCCTCAGGCCGCGGCCGGCGTCATGCCGCGCCTCCTCGGGATAATCGATGCTGACGCGGAAGGTGAGCGCATGCGGCGCGGTGGCCAGCCCGGCGAGCTGGTGGCTGCGGCGGATGAAAGGTGCGGTGCCATTGGTCAGCACCAGCACCGGCCGCAGTGCCAGCGCATGCAGCAGGATCTCGCGGATGCCCTTCAGGATCAGCGGTTCCCCGCCGGTGAAGGCGAAGCGTGCCACGCCGCGCGCGGCCGCCTCGTCGAGCAGCGGCGCAAGTTCGGCCAGTGAAGGAGCCTCCAGGCGGGTGTCACCCGGCTTGCTGCCCTCGTGGCAGAACGGGCAGCTGAGGTTGCACGCCGTGCCGGTGTGCACCCACAGCTCGCGGAACGCGCTGAGGGCGATGGGGTCGGGGAGGCCCGTGGTCACGGGCGGCGATGTTAGCGCAGCGCGTCGAGCTGTGCGCTCATCAGGTCGGCGGCCATGGGCTGGCCCAGCAGGAAACCCTGCACCTCGTCGCAGCCCAGCGAGCGCAGCAGGTCCATCTGTCCCTGGGTCTCCACGCCTTCGCCCACCACCAGCATGCCGAGGCTGTGCCCCAGCGTGATGATGGAGCGCACGATGGCGGCATCCTCGGCGCTGCGCAGGATGTCGGTGATGAAGGAGCGGTCGATCTTCAGGTACTGCGCCGGGAAGCTCTGCAGGTAGCGCAGGTTCGAGTAGCCGGTGCCGAAGTCGTCGATGGCGATGCGCACGCCGGTCTCGCGCAGCCGGTGCAGCAGCTCCACCAGGCGGGCGGCGTCCTGCACCACCATGCTCTCGGTGATCTCCAGCTCGATGGAGCCGGGTGGCAGCTGGAATTCGGCGAGCGCTTCGGCCACCTGCTCGGCGAAGCGCTCCTGCTGCAGCTCGCGCGGCGAGCTGTTGATCGAAACCACCAGGCCCGTGTGGCCCGCGTCGATCCAGGCCCGCGCCTGCCTGCAGGCGGCGCGCAGCACGTAGCGGCCGATGTCCACGATCAGCCCGGTTTCCTCGGCAATCGGGATGAAGCTCGGCGGGTACAGTCCCTCCTCGCCGGGCACCTGCCAGCGCACCAATGCCTCCACGCCGGTGATGCGGCCGCTCGACATGGCAAAGCGCGGCTGATAGTGCACCACCAGCTGCTCGCGCTCCACGGCCTCGCGCAGGCGCTGCTCGATGATGACGCGCTCGTTGAGCTGCCGGCACAGCTGGGTGCTGTAGAACTGCAGCGAGCCGTCGCGCTGGTCCTTGGCGATGTACATGGCCGCGTCGGCGTTCTTCAGCAGCGATTCGGCGTCGCGGCCGTGCTCGGGATAGAAGGCCACGCCCACGCTGGCGTTCACGGGAATGCGCTTGCCGCGGTACTGCCAGCTCTCGCTGGTGGCGCGCACGATGCTGGCGGTCAGCGCCTGCGCCGCGGCCGCATCGGTGCTGCCCACCAGCAGCACGAACTCATCGCCGCCGACGCGCGCGATGGTGCTGCCGGACGGCGCGGCCTCGCGCAGCCGGTCGGCCATGGTGCACAGCAGCTCATCGCCGGCCTGGTGGCCGAGGCTGTCGTTCACCTGCTTGAAGCGGTCCAGGTCCACGAACACCAGCGCAAAGCGGCCGCGGCTGGTCTCGGCCTCGCGGATGGCCTCCTGCAGGCGTTCGCGCAGCAGCGAGCGGTTGGCGAGGCCGGTGAGGTCGTCATAGCGCGCCTGGCGCTCGATGCGTTCCTTGTATTCGCGCAGCTCGGTGACGTCCTCGACCGTGCCTTCGTAGCAAACGAGACGGTCGAATTCGTCGTGCACGGCGCGGGCGTTTTCCGAAATCCAGATCAGGCGCCCATCACGGCGCCGCACCTGCGATTCGAAGCCGCTGATGGAGCCGCGCCGCTGGATGGCGTCGATGAATGCCTGCCGCCGGCCCGGGTCCACGTACAGCTGTGCGCCGATGTCGGAGAGATTGTTCATCAGGTCCAGCGGCGAATCGAAGCCGTAGATGCGCGCCAGCGCCGGATTGGCGTCCAGGTAGCGCCCGTCGGGCGAGGTGCGGAAGATGCCCTCGATGGCGTTGTCGAAGAGGCTGCGGTAGCGCCGTTCCGCGTTGCGCAGCGCGCGATACGTCGACTCGCGCGAGCTGATGTCCTGGATGATGCCCTCGAGCGCGATGACGCGGCCGTCGGCGTCATGCAGGCCGCTGCTGCGTTCCCACACCCAGCGTTCGGCGCCGCTGCGGTGGATGATGCGGTATTCGGCCTCGAAGCGCCGGCCCTGCGAGAGCGCCGCCTCGGTGGCGTCGCGCACGCGCTGGCGGTCCTCGGGATGTATCAGCTGCTCGAAGCTGGTCTTGTTGTTGAACAGCAGTTCCTCGGGACTGTAGCCGGTCACCGCGAGGCAGCCGCTGCTGATGAATTCCATGGTCCACTGCGCGTCTATGAGGCAGCGGTACACGATCCCATCGATGTTGGCGATGAGCGTGCGGAGCATGCGCGAGGTTTCCGTCGCGTTCTGCTCGGTGTCTTCCAGTGGCTGCACCCGGGTCCTGGGTGTCGCTGTAACGGCCATGTCCCATCCGCAATTGCTCGGATCATTGTGGGGGGGGCGCTGACATAAAGGCGGGTGTGATTCACAATTCTCGCGTTGCACCCCGCGTGGGCAGTTCCGTGCCCGGCTGCACCAAGCTGAGGCGCCGCCGAGGCGAGCCTATCGGGCACGCAGCAGACGAGCCTTGTCGCGCTGCCAGTCCCGCTCTTTTTCGGTGGCGCGCTTGTCATGCTGCTTCTTGCCTTTTGCAAGGCCGATGCGCAGCTTCACCCGGCCGGCCTTCCAGTACAGCTCGAGCGGCACCAGGGTATGGCCGGCGCGCTCGACGGCACCCACCAGGCGGTCGATCTCGGCGCGATTGAGCAGCAGCTTGCGCTGGCGGACCGGATTGGCGATCACGTGCGTGGAGGCCGATACCAGCGGCGTGACATGCGCGCCGACCAGGAACACCTCGCCGTGGCTGACCACGACGTAGCTTTCGGCGAGCTGCGCGCGGCCGGCACGCAGCGACTTGACCTCCCAGCCCGCGAGCGCGAGCCCGGCTTCCAGCCGCTCCTCGATGAAGTACTCGTGCCGCGCCTTGCGGTTCTCGGCGATCGTCGCGGCGCCTTCCTGCAGGGCGGGTCTGGCCATGCGCTATTATGCGGCATGCGCCACATACGACGCTCGGCGCTGGTGGCGGTGAGCCCGCAGCGCATGTTCGAACTCATCAACGACGTGGAGAGCTACCCGCAGTTCGTGCCCGGATGCAGCGGAGCGAGCGTGCTGGAGCGCGACGGCGATTCACTGCGTGCGCGCCTGACGGTGGGCAGCGGGCTGCTGCGCACTTCCTTCGTCACCCGCAACCACCTGCGTCCGCCGCATGCCATCGACATGGAGCTGGACGAAGGACCGCTGCGCAGCCTCACGGGCAAGTGGCGCCTGGTGCCGGTGGCTGCGGGCAGCGTGGCGGGCTGCCGCGTGGAGCTGGATCTGGACTTCGAGGTCGAACGCGGCCTTGCGGGGCTGGCGCTGGGGCCGGCGATAGAACGCGTCGCCGGGTCGCTGGTGGATGCTTTCGTCGCGCGCGCGCGCGCAGTTGCCTAACCGGATGCCTGCGGGGCGGTTGCGCCGGCCTTGGGTGCCGCGTCGCCGTCGAAGTGATCCACCTTCTCGTTCTTGAACCACACGGTCAGGCGTTCCGTTCTGACTATCTGGCCGCTGGGGCTCTTGATGTAGTAGTAATAGTCCCAACGGTCGGTGTCGAAGCCGTTGGGCACCATCGGCGTGCCCAGCAGGAACATTACCTGCGAGCGGGTCATGCCGGGTTCCAGCTGTGCCACCAGATCCGGGTTCAGCACATTGCCC
>DATJXQ010000114.1:0-30820 GCA_035500015.1 Steroidobacteraceae bacterium | reverse complement strand
CGCGACCTGAAGCCACCCAACATCATGCTGCGCGAGGATGGCGCGATCGTGCTCATCGACTTCGGCATCGCCAGGCACATCGAGCATGGCGCCGGCAGCACCCATACCGGCGTGCTGCGCGGCTCGCCGTACTACATGAGTCCGGAGCAGGCAAAGGGCGGGGATCTCGACGGACGCAGCGATCTCTACAGCCTTGGAGTGATCTTCTATGAAATGCTGACCGGCACGAAGCCGTACCTGGCCGCGACTGCGATGGAAGTGCTGCAGCAGCATGTGGACGGTGCGATACCCGAACTCGAAGCCGGCTTCGCGCACTACCAGCCGCTGCTGGCGGGCCTCATGGCCAAGGACCGCGCCGATCGCTTCGAATCGGCCGAGGCCCTGCTCGAGTACCTTCGCGGTGCGGCCGCGTAAAGCATATCAGCCGCCATGGACGCCTCCTTTCCGGCGCTGATCCAGATCCTGCTGGCGACGGGCCGGACCCTGGCCCTGCAGCTGAACGAGAAGCTGGCGGTACGGGTGGTGCACAATGCCCCGCTGCTGATCGAGTGGCGCGGCCGCAGCGACGCCCTGCCCGGGTCGCTGAACCTGCTGCTGGAGGAGTTGCTGCAGCCGCCGCGGGCACGGGAGATTGCGCAGCGGATCGCAGCGGCCGCGAACGAGGTCGATGAAGCCGGCGTGGCGCTCGGCACTGGCGCCCTGCGTGTGCCGCAGGACAGCGGCCCGGAACAGTACGCGGCACTGAGCCTGCATCGCCTCGCCGAGGGCGACAGCCTGCCGCTGCTGCTGCTGCTGCGCGACGTCACCGCTCTCGAAGCTGTGCAGCACGCGCTGACGCAGACCCGCGACTCGCTGACCGCCGCCATGGCCTCGCTGCGCGCGCCGCCGCAGGCCCTGCGCATGTACCTGGCGGCGGGAATGGCATCGGTCGGCGAACTGCGCGCGATGATGAAGCTGCAGGCGCGCGATGAAGAAGCGCTGCGCGCCAAGCTGGCCCGGCTCGCGCAAGGGGTCGAGTCCCTGGAAGCCGATGCGCGCGCCGCGGATCTGCCGACGGTGACCGAGGCATGCGCCGACCTCGGACAATACCTGACCGGCCTGCGGCAAAGGCCGCAGCTCAGCGGGGATGACCTGCTGCCGATCGCACCGCTCCTCGATCGCGTCGCATCCGGCTTCGGCAATGCCATCCGCATCGAGGAACAGCGCTACAGCCCGCCGGCGGCAGCTGCGAAGGCACGGCGGGATGACCCGCCTGCTGGTGGCAAGACACAGGACTGGGCGGAACTGGCCGAGCGGCGCTGGAACAGCTTCCTGCGCCGGCGCAACGAGGAGACCGGCACGCTGGTCAAGTTGCGGATGCGCGACGCGCGGCTGGTGCCGGCGGCCCGGCGCCGCGCCGTCGACGACATGCTGCAGCACCTGCTGCGCAACGCCATCGAGCACGGCATCGAAACCCCCGAGCAGCGGCTGGCCGCCGGCAAGCCGGCCACCGGCGAGATCATCGTGCAATTCGCGGACAAGGGGCCGCAGGGAGTCACGATGACCGTGCGCGACGACGGCCGCGGCCTGGATATCGGACGCATCGGGCGCGCCGCCGTACGTTCCGGGCTGCTGTCGGAGGAATCGCTGGCCGGATACGATCCGGGCCGGATCGTGGGACTCATTTTCAGGCCCGGCTTCTCTACCCAGAACCTCGAAGGCGAGAGCGGGCGCGGGCGCGGCATGGATTTCCTGCGCCGTGCCGTCGCGCGCGCTGATGGCCAGATTACCGTCGCCACCAAACCAGGACGCTACACACAGTTCGTGATCGAGCTGCCCGCGGCAGCGACACCGGGCACCACCGCCATTTGACCCCCGTGCCTTGACAAGACGGCGCGGCGCCGGATGCTATGCCATGGACTCACGCGATGAGGACGGCATGCATCTGGTCGATACAACGCTGTTCTATTCGCCCACCAGCGGCGGCGTCCGGCGGTACCTGAACGCCAAGCACGCCTGGTACGCGGCGCGCGGCGCGGATCCGCGCCATTCGCTGCTGGTGCCGGGACGCCGCACCGCGCTCGTGCCCGGCGACGTGAGCACCGTCGCCGGCCCCGTGGTGCCGGGCACGTTCAACTACCGCCTGCCGCTGCAGCCCCGCCGCTGGTCGCGGCTGCTCGAAGCGCTGGAACCGGACCTGGTGGAAGCGGGCGACGCGTTCCATCCGGCCTGGTGCGCACTGCGCGTGGCCCGGCGTCGGAATATTCCTGCAGTGGGCTTCTTCCATTCGCACCTGCCGCGGCTGGTGCGCATCCGCATGGGAGCGGCGGCGGGCCGCCTCGCCGGCCGCTACCTGCGCGGACTGTACGAGCGCTTCGACCTGGTCTTCGCCCCAAGCCGCGTGATGTGCGAATACCTGCGCTCGCTCGGCCTCGCCAACGTGGCGCTGCAGCCGCTGGGCGTGGACGCCGGCATCTTCCATCCGCAGCGGCGCGATACGCTGCTGCGCGCGCAGCTGGGCCTTGCCGCGCATACCCGCCTGCTGGTCTACGCCGGCAGGTTCTCCGCCGAGAAGAACATCCGCATCCTGCACGATGCCTTCGCGCGGCTCGGCCCGCGGTATCACCTGTTGCTGGTCGGCGGCGGCGAACGGCGGCGCGTGGCCGCAAACATCACGCTGCTCCCTTATCGCCGCGACAGCGTGGAGCTGGCGACACTGCTCGCATCGGGCGACGCGCTGGTGCACGCAGGCACCTCCGAGACCTTCGGCCTGGTGGTGCTCGAAGCCATGGCCTGCGGCCGGCCGGTGGTGGGCGTACACGCTGCCGCGGTGGCCGAGCTGGTCAACGACAGCGTGGGCGTGACGGCTGCGCGCGCCGAAGGCCGGCTGCTCGCCGGCGCCGTGCGCGAACTCTATGATCGCGACCTCGAATCGCTGGGTCGCGCGGCGCGCACGCGCGTGGAGCAGCGCTACAGCTGGGACGTCACCCTGGGCAAGCAGCTGGCGTTCTACTGCTCGCTCACGCGCAAGAAACGGACGGCGCCGGAATCCTGGACCACGGCCAGCGTGCGGCCATCCGGCGAAAACGCGGCCGTGCCCGTCGCGGCCTCCAGCGAATGGCTGTCGAGCGCCGCACGATTGCCAGGCCCCGGCCGCCACAGCACCACGCGCGCGTCGCGGCCCGTGGAAACCAGCAGGGGTCCGTTCGGCTGAAACGCCAGGCACTCGATGCGGTCCTGGTGCCCTTCCAGCTGCAGCGGCTCGCTGCCTTCCGGTCCCCGGCCGCTGAAATCCCAGACCACGACGCTGCTGGCCGCCGTGGATGCGGTCGCCAGCCAGCGGCTGTTGGCGCTCCACGCAGTCTGGTGCACCTTGCCCGCGTAGCCGCTCATGCGCGAGCGCTTGCGGCTGTTGAGGTGGCGGAAATTGACTGCGCCGTCCGCCAGGCCACTGGCCACGACCTTCAGGTCCGGTGACAGCGCCAGCGTCACCGGCGTGCCTTCCAGCGTGAACTGCTCGATGGCGCCACCGACGCGATCCACGAACAGCGCGCCGTTGCCTGCGCCGAGCAGTTCGTCGCGGCCGCGCCAGAGCAGGTGCGACAGCGCAACGCCGTGTCCGCCGAGCTGACCCGCCGGCTGTCCGGCCGCGTCGAACAGCAGCACGTCCCTGCCCTGCGCGAAGGCAAGATACTGGCCATCGGCACGCCACGTGAGGCCGGCCGGCCAGCGCGTCGCGCGCGCCAGCACATGCGGCGCCTGCTGCGGATCTGCCGCCTGCCACAGCAGTACGGCGCCGTCCTGGCCGGAGCTGGCCAGCGATGTGCCGCGCGGCTGCCAAGCCAGTTGCAGCACACCCGGCGCATGGCGGCCCAGCGATCTGACGGTGCCTTCCGGCGATAGCAGGTACAGGCCACCCTCGCCGCCGCCGATGGCGAGCGTAGTGCCATCCGGCGACCACGCGAGCGCCACGGGAAAATCCTCTATCGTGGCCGCCGCGCCGGGCAGCAGGCGCGCACTCACGCGACGCAGCCGAGGAAGCCGGCCAGCAGCTCCGCGCGATCAAGCCTGCGGCCGATGAACACCAGCTGGCTGCCGCGCCGTGCTTCGCCCCACGGACGGTCGGGCCGCCCATCGAACATCATGTGCACGCCGTGGAAGACGTAACGCCGCGCGTCACCGGCGATGTTCAACACGCCTTTCATGCGCAGGATGTCCCCGCCGCGGTTCTGCAACAGGTACGAGAGCCAGTCGTTGACCTTGCGGGCGTCGAGGGCGCGCGCCTCATCGAAGCCGATGGAGCCGATCTCCTCATCGTGATGATGCGAGGCGAAGGCGCGTTCGGCCGCCGGCCTGGCGTTCAGTGACAGGCCGAACTCGCCGGGCGCGTGCTCGGTGAACAGCGCATAGGCACCCGGCTGCGCGACGTCGATGGCGTACTGTCCGCCCATGCATTGCATTTCCAGCGCGAAGGGCGCCGCACCCGGCGCGAGGTGGCCACCGCTCTCCACCGGCTGCGCCGGCTCCGCGAACACGCGCACCGCCGGCTCGATCTGCGCGGCGAGCGCCCCGGCAGTGGCCTCGGGCATCGGCAGCAGCGCCACTTTCAGCGCCGCGTGCCCGTGCGCGTGGTGCCCGTGACCATGCTCACCATGGGCCTGATCGTGGTCATGGTCATGGTGATCGTGGCCGTGTTCGCCGGTGGCCTTCAGGATGTGCCGGCCGGCGGCAAGCTGGTATGCACCCGCCCATTCGAAGGGATACTGCGGCTCGAGGAAGGCGGCATCCACGGCCAGCGCGCGATCCAGGTCGAAGGCACCAAGCCCCAGCACCGCGTCGACCGGCACCTGCGCATTGACCGCGCGCTGGATCTTCGCGGTGCCGTTGATGCCGCGGATCTTCTGCTCGATGCGCGCCAGGTCAGTCGCCGCCACCAGGTCGCACTTGTTGAGGATCACCACGTCGGCGAAACCCACCTGGATGGCCGGCTCCTTCAGTTCCGCCAGGTGCCGCTCGAAATGCCGTGCATCCACCACCGTGACGATGGCGTCGACCACGAACTGCTCCTTGAGGTCGTCATCAAGAAAGAAGGTCTGTGCCACCGGGCCCGGGTCGGCCATGCCGGTGGTCTCGATGAGGATGTGGTCGAAGCGGTCGCGGCGCTTCACCAGCTGCCCGAGCACGCGGATCAGGTCGCCGCGCACGGTGCAGCAGATGCAGCCGTTGCTGGTCTCGAAGATCTCCTCCTCGGCGCCGATGACCAGCGCCTGGTCGACGCCGACCTCGCCGAACTCGTTCTCGATCACCGCGATGCGCCGCCCGTGCTGCTCCGACAGGATGCGGTTCAGCAGCGTGGTCTTGCCGGCGCCGAGAAAGCCAGTGAGCACCGTGACCGGAATGCGCGCAGTCTTGTTCATCGGTTGTGTCCCGCGGTATCCATTTCCCACACGGTAACCGGGCAGTCGCGCCGCAGCCAGAAGCCCGCGCCCAGCTGTCGGAAGTCCTTCATCAGCTGCCGGCGGTACCAGGCCCCGCCACGCAGGCTCACGGCCGGATCGGTGCGCGACTGGTCGCAGTTCTCCTCCCAGTCCTCGCGCGTCAGCACACCGAAGTACAGCAGCCCGCGGCACACGCGGGCGAGGTTGGCCAGCGCGCGCCGCGTGGCGGCCGCATCGAGGTATTGCAGCACGTCGTAGCAGATCACCAGGTCGAAGGACCCGCGGCGCTTGAAATCCTGGATGCCGCCCTGGATCCAGCCATAGCGCCGGCACAGGTACTCGCTGACCTCCAGGCCCGTGTAGCCGGCCTGCGGCAGGCCGCGCCGCAGCGGCGCGCGCAGCAGGCCCACGCCGCAGCCGGCGTCGAGAATGCTGCGCACCGGCAGGCCCAGATGATCGGCCATGGCCGCGATCAGCCGGCCGCGCGCGTCCATCTCGGCGCGGTTGGTCACCGCGGTACGCGGGTCGAAATAGAAGCGCTGGTAATAGGCCCGGTCAAACTGTGCTGTCATTCGCCAATCCTGAATAACTACAATCGGCGGATGCCCGCCCAAGCTCCCCGCATCGGTTTCGTCAGCCTCGGCTGCCCCAAGGCGCTGGTGGATTCCGAGCGCATCCTGACGCAATTGCGCATCCGCGGCTACGAGATCGCGCCGAGCTACGCGGCTTCCGACCTCGTGGTCGTGAACACCTGCGGCTTCATCGACAGCGCCATCGATGAATCCCTCGAGGCCATCGGCGAAGCGCTGGACGCAAATGGCAAGGTGGTGGTTACCGGCTGCCTCGGCGCCAACCCGCAGCGCATCCTCGAACGCCATCCCAGGGTGCTGGCCGTCACCGGCCCGCATGCCACCGAGCAGGTGCTCGAGGCCGTGCACGCGCACCTGCCGCGGCCGCATGATCCGTTCACGGATCTGGTGCCCGCGCAGGGCATCCGCCTCACGCCGCGCCATTATGCCTATCTGAAGATTTCCGAAGGCTGCAACAACAAGTGCAGCTTCTGCATCATCCCGGCGCTGCGCGGCCGGCTGGCCTCGCGGCCGCTGGACAGCGTGCTCGCGGAAGGCGAAAGGCTGGTGGCTGCCGGTGTCAGGGAGCTGCTGGTGATCTCGCAGGACACCAGCGCCTATGGCGTGGACCTGCGCTACCAGCAGGTCACCTTCGGTGGCCGTGAATACCAGACGCGCTTCATTGATCTCGCGCGCGGCCTGGGCGAACTCGGCGTCTGGGTGCGGCTGCACTACGTGTATCCCTACCCGCATGTGGACGAGGTGCTGCCGCTGATGGCCGAAGGCAAGGTGCTGCCTTACCTGGACATCCCCTTCCAGCACGGCAGCCCCACGGTGCTCAGGCGCATGCGGCGCCCCGCGCATGCCGAGGACACGCTCGCACGCATCGCCGCCTGGCGCCGCGCGGTACCGGAACTCACCTTGCGCAGCACCTTCATCGTCGGCTTCCCCGGCGAGACCGAGGCGGAGTTCGGGGAATTGCTGGCGTGGCTCGACGCCGCACAGCTGGATCGCGTGGGCTGTTTCAAGTATTCCCCGGTGGATGGCGCCACCGCCAATGAGCTTCCCGGCGCGGTGCCGCCGGAGGTGATGGAGCAGCGCTACCGGCGCTTCATGGAAAAGGCGGCGGCCATCTCGGCGCAACGCATGGCGGCGAAGGTCGGCCGCGAGATCACGGTGCTGGTGGACCGGGTGGATGGAACGAAAGCCGTGGCACGCACGGCCGGTGATGCGCCGGAGATCGACGGCGTCGTCAACGTGAAGAAGGCGAAGGGACTGAAGGCTGGCGAATTCGCACGGGTGCGCGTCACCGCCGCCGGCACCTACGACCTGGCTGCGGAGCCGGTGTGAGCCACCGGAACGCGCCGCGCCGCGCATCGTGGCAAGCTGACGCCGGGGGACATATGCATAGACTTGCGAGAACCATGCTGACCATCGCCGTGCTGGCGCTTGCTACGACCGGCGTCGCCGCCGCGCCGGACACCGGGACACTCGAGCGCATCAAGGTGCCCGGCCCTTCATTGCAGGGCAACCTGGAAGGCGACGACCCGAACCGCGACGTGGTGGTGTACCTGCCGCCCGGCTACGCCAAGCAGGCACCGCGCCGGTATCCGGTGATCTATTATCTGCACGGCTATCTCGCCCACGCCGAGAACTACGTCAGCACGCTGGGCGTTCCGGGCTCGATCGACCGTGCCATCGCGGGCGGCGCGAAGCAGATGATCGTCGTGTTTCCGGACGCGTACACGGTGTACAGCGGCAGCATGTTCTCCAACTCGCCGACCACCGGCGACTGGGAGGCCTTCATCGCCGTGGACCTGGTGAGTTATGTCGACAAGCACTACCGCACCGTCCGCGCACGCGCCAGCCGCGGCCTTGCCGGCCACTCGATGGGTGGTTACGGCACGCTGCGCATCGGCATGAAGTATCCGCAGGTGTTCGGCGCGCTCTATGCGGCCAGTTCCTGCTGCGTGATGAACTCGGCGCCGGCCACCGGTCCCGCGACGCCTGGCGCGGGTGGCCCGTCTGGTCCGGCACCCCAGCCAGCCGCTGGCGGTCCTCCCGGTGCCGGCCCCGCGGCTGCAGCGGGCGCGGGCGCCGCTTTCGCCAATGCGTTGAAGGCGCAGGCGGCGGCATGGGCGCCCGATCCACAGAACGCTCCAGACTATTTCGACCTGCCGGCCACGGCCGGCGATCGGGCAGCGCTGGTGGCGGCACGCTGGCCGGCCAATTCACCACTGGTGATGGCCAGCCAGTATGTACCCGCGCTGCGGCGGTACAACGGGGCCATCAAGATGGACGTTGGCGACAAGGACACGCTGGGCGCGGGTACCACACCGCTGGATGCCGAGCTCACGCGCCTGGGCGTGAAGCACATTTACGAAATGTACGATGGCGACCACATGAACCGCATTCCGCAGCGGTTCGCGGACAAGGTGCTGCCTTTCTTCTCCGGCGTGCTGAAGTAAGCGGCGCGCGCCCTGGCCGCGCCGCTAGTCCAGCCGCTTGTGGAAGCGCAGGATCGCCGCCGTCATCATCACCGCGCTGAAGGCCAGCAGCGCCAGCGCGTCCGGCCACAGCTCGGCGAGGCTCGCGCCGCGCAGCATGATGCCGCGGATCAGCCGCAGGAAATGCGTCAGCGGCAGCACTTCGGAGATCCACTGCGCCACCCTGGGCATGCCGGCGAACGGGAACATGAAGCCCGACAGCAGGATCGACGGCAGGAACACGAAGAAGGTCATCTGCATGGCCTGGAACTGCGACTGCGCGCGCGTGGAGATCAGCAGGCCCAGGCTGAGGTTGGCGAGGATCAGCAGCATGGCGGTGGCATACACGTCCGCGACGCTCCCCGCGATGGGCACATGGAACAGCCACGCGCCCAGCATCAGCACCACCGTGGTCTGCACCAGCCCGATACCCACGTAGGGCGTGACCTTGCCCACCATCAGCTCGCTGCGGCTGATCGGCGTCGCGATCAGCAGCTCCATGTTGCCGCGCTCGCGCTCGCGCACGATGGCCACTCCCGTGAACAGCACCATGGTCATCGTCAGGATCACACCCACGAGGCCCGGCACGATGTTCACCGCCGAGCGGCGCTGCGGGTTGTAGAAGCTCACCACGCTGATCTGTCCGGGAGATTGCAGCAGCGGCGCCAGGTTCGCCGTCGGACGACTGTCCAGCGGCAGCTGCGCCAGCTGCACCGCGGCGCTCTGCACCACGGTGTCGCTGCCGTCGACGAGCACCTGCACGGCCTCGCGCCCGTCGAAGCGGCGCGCCTCGAAATCCGGCGGCACCACCACCCCGAGGCTGATCCGGCCGCGGCGCAGCGCATCGGTGAGCTGGGCCGGCGAGGTTGCCGCGAGCCTGGGCGCGATCACGCCCGAGGCCACCATGTCCATCACCAGCTCGCGCGATGCCGCGGTGTTGGCCTCATCGGCGATGCCGGCCGCCAGCCCGCGCAGATTGAGATTTATGGCGTAGCCGAACAGCACCAGCTGCACGATCGGGATGCCGAGGATCATCGCCAGCGTGATGCGGTCGCGGCGCAGCTGCCGCAGCTCCTTCAGCATCACCGCGAACAGGCGCCGCCATTTCATGCGGCGGATTCCGCGGCGGCGGGCGCGTGCCGCGCGGTGGACGCCACGAACACGTCCTCGAGGTTCGGCGCCACCGGCTCCACTTCGGCCGTGAGGCCGGCCTGGCGCAGGCCGGCACGGATGCGCTCGATGGCCGCGCCGCCATCGTCGCACAGCACGCGCAGCGAATTGCCGATCTGCGCCACGCTGCGCACGCCGTCGATTTTCGTCAGCAGCTGCTGCGCCCGCCGCGGCTGCGCCGCATGCACCAGCAGGCTGCGGCCGGCCAGCGCACCGGTGAGTTCGGCCGGCGTGCCATCGGCGACCAGCCTGCCATGGTCGAGGATGGCGAGCCGGTGGCAGCGCTCGGCCTCGTCCATGTAGTGCGTGGAGATCAGCAGCGTGGTGCCGGCGTCGGCCAGGTCGAACAGCTTCTCCCAGAAATCGCGGCGCGATTCCGGATCCACCGCACTGGTCGGCTCGTCGAGGAACAGCAGTTCGGGCTTGTGGATCACCGCGCCGGCCAGCGCCAGGCGCTGCTTCTGGCCGCCGCTCATGGTGCCGGCAAGTTGCCCCGCGCGATCGGTGAAGTCGAACTGCGCCAGCAGTTCATCGATGCGGCGGCGGGTGTCGTGCCGCGGCACGCCCTGCACGGCCGCGAGGAACTCCAGGTTTTCGCGCACCGTGAGATCCTCGAACAGCGCAAAGCGCTGCGTCATGTAGCCGATGCGCAGCCGCAGCGCCTCGGCCTGCTGCGGGATCCTCAGCCCCAGCACCTCGATCTGGCCGGCGGTGGGCAGCAGCAGGCCGCACAGCATGCGGATGGTGGTCGATTTGCCCGAACCGTTCGGCCCGAGAAAGCCGTACACGTGCGCGCGCGGCACCGCGAGGTCCACGCGATCCACCGCCAGCAGGTCGCCGAAGCGGCGCGTGAGGCCGTGCGCGCGGATCGCGAAGTCGCCATCCGCCACCGGCGCCGCGTTCACCGCCGGAATTCCGCCCACAGCGGCACGCCGGCAGGCAGTGCATTCGCCGCGGCCGTGAGCTGGATTTCCGCCAGGTAGCTCAGCCGGTCGGCGTCCTGGCCGGTCAGCGCGTAGTAGGGCGTGAAGGTCGGGTCGCTGCGTATCATCCGCACTGTGCCGGGCCAGGCGGTGGCGCTGCCGTCGACGTGCACGGTGGCCGCATCGCCCACGTGCACGCCGGCGCGCAGCCGCTCGGGCACGTAGACCCGCGCGAACGGCGCAGCCCCGGCCAGCATCACCACCAGCGGTGCACCCACCGGCGCCTGGTCGCCGAGCTTGTACGGGATGCTGTCGATCTGTCCGTCGCGCGGCGCCGCCAGCGTGAGCTTGCCCAGCAGCACGCGCTGCGCGCCGGCCTGCGCCTGCGCCGCCTGCGCCGCGGCCTCGCCCTGCGCCACGTCCTCGGCGCGCGACCCATTCTCCAGCTCGCGCAGCGCCTCGCGTGCGGCGCGGGCCTGCGCATCCGCGTTGTCGGCGGCGGCACGCGCCGCGTCCACGTCGGCGGCCGCAACCACGCCCTGCCTGCCCAGCGGTTCCACCCGGTTGAACTGCGCGCGCGCATCGACGGCCTCGGCTTCGGCCGCGGCCAGCGTGGCGCGCGCGCGCGCCAGCTCTTCGACGCGAGGACCGGCCTTCAACTCCGCCAGCGCCGCACTGCTCTGGCGTGCCTGCGCGGCGGCTGCGGCCAGTTGCGACTCGTTCAGCGTGGGTTCAAGTTGCAGCAGCAGGTCGCCGCCATGCACCCTCTGGCCTTCGCGCACCTCGATGCCGACGATGCGCTCGGCGGCAGGTGACGGCAATGTAATGCGGTCCCACTCCAGCGTGCCGAGCGCGCGCGGCGCCTCCTGGCCGCAAGCGGCCAGCACGAACAGCACGCAACTGGCCGGGATGGGCCGCCACCGGTTCATCGTGCATCCTCCTGTCGCTGCCGGAACAGCCTGGCTTGTATTTCCCGCGGGCCTTGCTGTCCAGTATATTTCGTTGCCCGAATGGGGCTGCGTTCATCCGAGGACATTGCGCCGCTCGCCTCCGTGCCGTTCAGGTAACGGCCGGAATGGCGCGGCAATTGTAAAAAACGGCAAGACATGTCAACGTGCGCCACTACACCCTCGACCCGATACGCACTTTTTCCGGAGCATACGTATTTCCGCCTCCCGGACGGTCGCCAGCACGGGCAGTCGGCATCAATACGCGAGCGAATGTGCAAATGAGGTCCGGGCTTGTCGCCTCTGTGATGTTGCTGATCCTGATGCAGGTGCCGGCCAGGGCCGCGGAAGATTCCCTTGCGCGCTTCACGGTGTCCGAGATCCGCGTGGTGGGGCTGGAGCGCGTGTCGGAAGGCACGGTCTACAACTACCTGCCGGTCAACCCCGGCGACGAAATGACCCCGACCAAGCTGCGCGAGGCGCTGCGCGCGCTGTACGCCACCGGCTTCTTCCGCACCGTGGAGCTGCGGCGCGACGGCAACGCCCTGGTGGTGGTGGTGACCGAGCGGCCGTCGATCGACAGCTTCGAGATCAAGGGCAACAAGGACATCAAGACCGAGGATCTCACCAAGTCGCTGCGCAACGTGGGCCTCGCGCAGGGCAAGACCTTCGACCGCTCGGTACTCGAGGACGTGAAGGGTTACCTCATCGACCAGTACTTCAGCCGCGGCAAGTACGGCGTGACGGTCGACACCAAGGTGCAGGATGAGCCAGGCAACCGCGTGAACATCGAGATCGACATCGACGAAGGCGAGCGCGCGAAGATCCGCCAGATCAGCATCGTCGGCAACACGAAGTTCAAGGAAGCCGACATCCTCGACAGCTTCGAGCTGCACACGCCGCAGTGGAATTCCTGGTACAAGCAGAACGACCGCTACTCGCGCGAATCGCTGCAGGGCGACCTGGAAAAACTGAAATCCTTCTACCAGGATCGCGGCTACGCCAACTTCGCCGTCGAATCCGCCCAGGTGACCATCTCGCCCGACAAGGACGACATGTTCATCACCATCAGCATCCATGAAGGCGACATCTACAAGATTGCCGACGACGCAAAGATCGCCGGCAACACCATCGTGCCGCTGCCGGTGCTGCAGCAGCTGGTGGAGGTGAAAAAGGGGCAGATCTACTCGCAGCAGGCCATTTCCGACACGCAGAAGGCCATCGAGAACCGGCTGGGGCAGGATGGCTACGCCTTCGCCAAGGTGGATCCGGTGGAAAAGACGGACGACGAGAAGAAGGAAGCCGCGGTGACCTTCTTCGTGGATCCGGGCAAGCGCGTCTACGTCCGCCACATCAGTTTTGAGGGCATCGAGCGCACGCAGGACGTGGTGCTGCGGCGCGAGGTGACCCAGCTCGAGGGCGCCTGGGTCTCGAACATCAGCCTGGATCTTTCCAAGCAGCGCATCCAGCGGCTGCCCTACATAGAGTCGGTCGACTACGAAAAGACCAAGGTGGAAGGCACGGACGACCTTGTCGACGTGAAGTACAAGATCAAGGAAGGCCCGAGCGCCACGCTCAGCGGCGGCATCGGCTATTCCGAGGGCACATCGTTCTCCCTCAACGGCAGCCTCGCCGATTCCAACTTCCTCGGCACCGGCCAGCGCCTGGCCATCGAGCTGAATGCGGGACATTACGCCCAAGTCTACAGTTTCTCGCACACCACGCCCTACATCACGGCCGACGGCATCAGCCGCACCACCAACCTGTCCTATACGCGCCAGACCCAGCTCACGGCCAGCTACTCGGACTTCTCCACCAAGACCGCGCTGGCCGGCCTGGATTACGGCTGGCCGGTCTCCCTGTGGCAGAGCGTGCACCTCAGCGGCACGCTCGAGCGGGTGGAATTCGCGACCGACAGCAGCACCTCCAACCAGATCTGGGAGTGGGCGCGGGACAACGGCGGCACGACCTATCTGCTCGCCAACGGCAACTCGTACATCCGCGGCACCATCTCCAACCTGCTCGAACTGGGCGCCTCCTGGAGCTACGACAACCGCAACAACGCGCTGTTTGCCACCTACGGCACGCTGCAATCCTTCAACCTCACCTCCACGCTGCCCGGCAATGGCCTCGAATACATGACGGCCTCGTACCGCTTCCAGCATTACTTCCGCATACCTGTGCCGCTGCTGGACAAGGTGCCGTTGCGCATCAGCTCGACGCTGGGTTACGGCCGGGCCTTCGGCAATACCAGCTCCATGCCGCCCAACCGCCTGTGGTTCGTCGGTGGCCCGGATTCGGTGCGCGGCTTCAAGGACAGCACCCTCGGGCCGCGGGATTCCATCGGCAATCCCTATGGCGGAGACACCGCCATCTACGGCACCGCCGAGGCCATCATGCCGACGCCCACCAAATGGCAGACCAGCGCGCGGATCAGCCTCTTCTATGACTTCGGCCAGGCCTTCTACCTGGGCAATACGCTGTTCCGCAACAAGGACGGCACCGTCGCCGACACCAGCCTGGATCTGCGGCGGCTGCGCAGCTCCGCCGGCATTTCCCTCGAATGGCTCGCGCCGATGGGGCTGTTCCGCTTCAGCTACGCGGTACCGCTCTCCTGGCAAAGGGCCACCACCAAGTATTATGGCGACGAACGGGAACGGTTCCAGTTCTCGGTCGGCAGCGCGTTCTAACCATTACCGATGACCACGGAAAGACACATGAGCAACCATCACCTCCGCAGAATCCTCGGGCTGCTGCCCGCCGTCCTCGCCATCCTGCTCGCCGGTTGCTTCGGCAATGCCGACAGCAAGTCCGGCCCGGCACGGATCCGGGTGCTGAACATCAGCAGCTGGTACGACTCGGTCGACCTGTACACCAACAACGGCGACAACGGCACCGACACGCTGCAGTTCAGCGCGGTGGGGCGCAGCACCATCAGCGACTACAAGACGCTGAAGGCGGATGAGTACACGCTCCAGTTCCGCAAGACCGGCGTCTCCAGCAACCTGCTGTCGATCCCCGCGACGCTGCCCAGCAACTCGCACCAGACCTTCGTCGTCTACGGGCCGCAGAACGGCTTCAACATGCTGCAGGTGGCCGAGGACACCGACGTACCGAACAGCGGCTACACCTCCCTGCAGGTGCTCAATACCACGACTTCCGGCCACTTCGACGTCTACCTGACGGGCGCGGACGATTCCCTGGACGACGTATCGCCGGCGCTGAGCTCGATCGGGCCCAGCGCGGGGCGCACGGCCACGGTCAGCAGCGGCACTTACCGGGTACGGGTCGTCGGCGATGGCGGCAAGACCGACCTGCGGCTCGACATACCGTCGATCACGCTGGCCAGCCAGGGCGTGGTGTCGCTGATACTCGTGGCCGCCAACGGCGGCGTGCTCGTCAATGCCGTGCTGCTGCCGCAACAGGGCCAGCCCACCTTCTACGGCAACGCCGCCAGCGCCAACATGCGGGTACTGAACGTCAGCAGCGGCTATGCCCCGCTGGATCTGTACACCACCAGCAGCACCACCGACGCCCCCGACGTGCAGCAGTTCGCCGGCGTCGCGCTCAACACCGCCAGCGACTATGCGCCCGTGTCGGCAGACACCTATGCGCTGAAGTTCCGCAAGACGGGGGTAACCGGCAACCTGCTGGTCACGGGCTCGACAGTGGCCGAAAGCTCGCATGTGACCTACGTCGCCTATGGCGGGATCAACCAGTTCGCGATGCTGCCGATCACCGAGGACACGGATCCGGCGGACGCCGGCTTCTCGCAGGTGCAGATCGTCAACGCCACCGCTTCCGACGCCCTGGACATCTACCTGAGCGGCGCGGGCGATTCGCTCGACAACCTGACACCCACGGTCAGCGCGGCGGCGGCGGGCGCGATAACCGGACCCCTTATCTACACCAGCGGCACCTACCGGCTGCGGGTCACGCTGGCGGGCGACAAGACCGACCTGCGGCTCGACGTGCCGGCAATCACGCTGGCCAGCACGGATATCGTGTCCATCGTGGTGAGCGAAAGCCCGGGCGGCGTGCTGGTCAATGCCGTGGTGATACCGCAGCAGGGCACTCCGGCCTTCTACATCAACAACAACGTGCGCATCCGCGGCGCGGTCGGCCTGTCGACGGGCTCGGCGGCCTCGCTGACCGTCGGCGGCACCGCCATCGTGACCAGCAAGCCGGCGCGCAGTTACATCGCCGACACCTACACCATCCTGCCGTCCGGCAATGACCTGGTGAACGTGTCGGTGGACGGCGCCACCGTGGCCTCCGCCACGCGCACACTGGCGCCCGGCATGGATTACACCATGCTCATCTGGGATACCGCCGGCGTGCCGCAGATCACGCTGCTTCCCGACGACAACCGCCTCGACATCAAGGGCGAGGTGAAGCTGCGGCTCATCAACGGCATGTCGGGCCTGGGGGCGCCGCTGAACCTGTCGATCGACTTCGCGCCGGTGGCGGAATACGTGGTGGTCGGCGCCGCCTCCGACTACTTCGAGCTCGAGCCCAGCACCATCAACGTCAACGGCTATCACCTCGACCTGCTCAACGCGCAGACCCTGGATGCGCTGATCAGCCGCGACTCGGTGCTGTTGCAGGCCAAGGGCGTATACACGTTCTTCGCGGCCGGCGGCGGCAGCAGTTCCGTGGCCGGCACGCTGCGCAAGGACCACTGAGGTCCGGCAAGGGGCGCCGCGGCGCAGGGCGCGCCGCGGCGCCTTATTCCACCGTCACGCTCTTGGCGAGGTTGCGCGGCTGGTCCACGTCCGTGCCGCGCAGGATGGCCACGTGATAGGCCAGCAGCTGCAGCGGAACGGTGTAGATGATGGCCGACTGGAAGTAGCTCACGTGCCGCGGCATGGTGAGCACGTGCACGCCGTCGCTCTCCTGGATGCCTGAATCCGGGTCGGCGAACACATAAAGCTCGCCGCCGCGCGCGCGCACTTCCTGCAGGTTCGACTTCAGCTTCTCCAGCAGGTCGTTGTTCGGCGCCACCGCGATGATGGGCATGTCGGCATCCACCAGCGCCAGCGGGCCGTGCTTGAGCTCGCCGGCCGCATAGCCCTCGGCGTGGATGTAGGAGATCTCCTTGAGCTTCAGCGCGCCTTCCAGCGCCAGCGCCGCCATCGCGCCGCGGCCGAGGAACAAGGCGTGGTGCCGGTCCACGAAGCGCGCCGCCATGGCGCGGATCTGCGCATCCAGCTGCAGCGTCTTGTCGATCAGCCCGGGCAGCTCGACCAGCCGCGCGACCAGCCCGCGCTCGCGCTCGCTGTCCGAGCCGTGCGTCTTGGCCAGCGCGATCACCAGCAGCGACAGCGCGGTCAGCTGCGTGGTGAACGCCTTGGTCGAGGCCACACCGATCTCCGGGCCGGCACGCGTCAGCATCACCAGGTCCGATTCGCGCACCAGCGAACTCTCCGGCGCATTGCACACCGCCAGCGTCGCCAGATATCCGGAGCGCCTTGCATGCCGCAGCGCCGCCAGCGTATCGGCGGTCTCGCCCGACTGCGAGATGGTGACGAACAGCGCGCGTGGCGGCACGACCGGGTTGCGATAGCGGTATTCGCTGGCGATCTCCACCCGGCACGGTATGCGGCAGAGCTGCTCGATGAAGTACTGCGCCACGATGCCGGCGTGGTAGCTCGTGCCGCAGGCGACGATGTGCACGTACTCCACTTCCGGGAAGATCGCCTGCGCCTTGTGGCCGAAGGCGGCCTCCAGCAGCCGGCCGTTGGCCACGCGCTCCTGCAGCGTGTTGGCCACGGCCCACGCCTGCTCATGGATCTCCTTCAGCATGAAGTGCTCGTACGGCCCCTTCTCGGCGGCCTCGGCCGACAGCTCGCTGACGCGCACCGGACGCTCGGCGGTGTTGCCCTCGGCATCGATGACCCGCACACCCTCGCGCCGCACCTCGGCGATGTCGCCCTCCTCCAGGAACTGGAAGCGGCGCGTCACCGGCAGCAGCGCCGCGATGTCCGAGGCGATGAAGTTCTCGTGCTCTCCGATGCCGATCACCACCGGACAGCCCATGCGCGCGACGATCACGCGGTCGGGCTCCTGCTCGGACAGCACCGCGAGCGCATAGGCGCCCTCCAGCTCGGCCACGGTGGCGCGCACGGCCTTGAACAGGTCGCCGAGGGTCTGCAGGTGGAAATGGATGCGGTGCGCGATGACCTCGGTGTCGGTCTCGGAGGAGAACACGTAACCGGCGTCCTCCAGCTCGCGGCGCAGCTCCTCGTGGTTCTCGATGATGCCGTTGTGCACGATGGCAAGGCCATCGCGCGACACGTGCGGATGCGCGTTGCGCTCGGATGGCACGCCGTGCGTGGCCCAGCGTGTATGCGCGATGCCGGTGGCGCCGCGCAGCGGCGCCTCGTCGAGGGCCTCCTGCAGCATCCTGACCTTGCCCACGGTGCGCAGGCGCCCGACCCTGCCGCGCTCGCCGACCACGGCGATGCCGGCCGAGTCGTAGCCCCGGTACTCGAGCCGCCGCAATCCATCGATCAGCACCGGCACGATGTCCCGCCCGGCGACCGCCCCGACGATGCCACACATGATTCCGCTACTCCTTCCCGGGGCCGCGCTTCACGGGGCGCTGCCAGCCTTCGATGGTCACCTGTCTGCTGCGCGCCACGGTCAGCTTGCCGGCCGGTGCATCCTGCGTGATGGTGGATCCCGCGCCCGTGGTCGCGTTCGCGCCGATGGTCACCGGCGCCACCAGCATGTTGCCCGATCCGATGGAGGCGCCGTCGCCGATCACCGTGCGGTGCTTGCTGGCGCCGTCGTAATTGACGGTGATGGTGCCGGCCCCGACGTTGACGCCCGCGCCGACCTCGCTGTCGCCGATATACGTGAGGTGGTTCGCCTTCGAGCCCTTGCCGACGCGGCTGTTCTTCACCTCGACGAAATTGCCGATGTGCACGCCGTCGGCGAGCGCGGCGCCGGGACGCAGGCGCGCGAACGGACCGACATTGCAATGGGCGCCGATCTGCGACTGCTCCAGCACGCAGCCGGGGAATATCTGCGTGTCGGCGCCGACGATCATGTCGCGCAGCACGCAGTTCGGACCGACGCGCACGCGATCGCCCAGCACCACGCGACCCTCGAACACCACGTTGACGTCGATGAACACGTCGTTGCCGAGCACCAGCTCGCCGCGCTGGTCGAAGCGCGCCGGGTCCGCCAGCGTCGCGCCCGCCACGAGCGCGGCGCCGGCGTGCCGCGCGCGCAGCACCGACTCCAGCTGCGCCAGCTGGCGCCGGTCGTTGACGCCCAGCACCTCGGCCTCATCGGCAGCCAGCAGCGCACGCACGGCCACGCGGTCCTTCACGGCCAGCGCCACCACGTCGGTGAGGTAGTACTCGTGCTGCGCATTGTCATTGCGCAGCCGGCCCAGCCAGGCGCGCAGCCGGCCCGCCTGCGCGATCATCACGCCGGTATTGACCTCGGTGATGCGGCTTTGCGCCGCACTGGCATCCTTGTCCTCGACAATGGCTTTCACCCGGCCGCGCGCATCGCGCAGGATGCGGCCGTAGCCGGCAGGCTCGGCGAGCTGCACGGTCAGCATTGCCAGCGTCCGTTCATCCGCCAGCCCCAGCAGTCCGCGCAGCGTCGCGGCGGACAGCAGCGGCACATCGCCGTACAGCACCAGCACCAGGTGTCCGTCGGGAATGCCCTCCATGGCCTGCATCATCGCGTGGCCGGTGCCGCGCTGTTCGGCCTGCAACGCCCAGCGCAGGTCCTGGTCCGCGAAGGCCGCGCGCACCGCTTCGCCGCCATGGCCGTACACCACATGCAGCGCGGCCGGCTCGAGCTGCCGTGCGGTATCGAGCACGTAGCGCAGCAGTGGCCGGCC
Source organism: Steroidobacteraceae bacterium (assembly GCA_035500015.1). Lineage (GTDB taxonomy): Bacteria > Pseudomonadota > Gammaproteobacteria > Steroidobacterales > Steroidobacteraceae > ZC4RG30. Next base: position 11,444 of record DATJXQ010000114.1, on the reverse strand, counting down.
GGCGAGGGGCTGCAGCACCTTGGGCAGCGCGGAATGCATGCGCTTGCCCTTGCCGGCCGCGAGGATGACGATGGACAGCAGCGGCGACGGTGCGCGTGATGGCCGCGGACGCTTCGCGGCGGGGGCCTTGAGGGAACGCCGGTTCTTCATGAGCCGGTCAAGCTACCACACGGTTACTTCCCGCTGTCACGGCGAAATAGCTCCGTCAGAGCAGGCGCTGCAGGATGAAATCATGGTAGTCGTGCGCGCCCACCCGGAATTCGCGGGTGCCCGCCTGGACGAACCCCAGCCGCGCATAGAACGCCAGCGCCTGCTCGTTGCGCGAATACACGCCCAGCAGTACGCGGCGCCGCCCGCTGGCCGCGGCAGCGGCCAGTGCCTCCTCCATCATCCAGCGCCCCACTCCCAGGCGCTGGAACCGGTGCAGCACGTAGATGCGGCGGATCTCCACATCCAGGGGACCGAGGTCCGGCAGAGGCAGTTCGGGTGGCGCCGCCACCAGGTATCCCACCGGCGCGCCGCCCGCCGCCTCGGCCAGCCAGCCGCGGCAGGCCGGATCGGCCAGCCAGGCCTGGTATCTGGCCGGCGCGTGCTGCTCTTCGGCGTGGGCGAGGATGTCCTCCACGGGCAGCAGGTGCGCATAGCTTTCGAGGAAGGTGGCGCGGCCCAGCAGCGACAGTCGAGCGGCATCGGCTGGAGAGGCGCGCCGCACGCGCAGCGAAGTGGCCGATTCAGCCATGCGCCCGCATGGCTACAGCACGCCGGTATGGAACAGGCGGCCGGCCAGCGCGGTGACGCCCATGGCGGCGATGCCCCAGAAACCCACGCGCAGCGCCGCGCGCAGCAGCGGTGCGCGACCCAGCCGGGCGGCGAGTGCTCCCAGCAGCATCAGCAGCAGCAACGAGGCCAGCGGCATGGTCAGGCCTCGCGCGGCGATGGGGACCAGGCTGAACAGCGCCAGCGGCACCGCGGCGCCGAACGCAAAGGACCCCATGGATGACAATGCCGCCTGCGCTGGTCGCGCCCGCGTCTCCTCGGAAATGCCCAGCTCCAGCCGGGCGTGCGCCGCCAGCACGTCCACTGCCTCGACTTCGCGCGCGGCCTGTTCGGCGGTCGGGCGCGTCAGACCGCGCTGCATGAACAGGCCCACCAGCTCGCGGTGCTCCGCCTCGGGCTCGGTCGCCAGTTCCAGGCGCTCGCGCGCCAGGTCCGCGCGCTCGCTGTCGGCCTGCGAGGAGACCGAGACGAACTCCCCGGCGGCCATCGACAGGGCCCCGCCCACCAGACCCGCAAGACCCGCCATGAACACGGCCGCGTCGGAAAGCTGCGCCGCAGAAACCCCGATGATGAGGCTGGAGGTGGAGATCAATCCATCATTGGCCCCCAGCACCCCGGCGCGCAGCCAGCCGGAACGGGCGGCCGCATGAGCCTCGCCATGACCACTCACCGATACCGCCCGCGTCATTTGAGACTATCCATGCCAGTTTTATAACCTAATTATCTACAATTCGAGGGATATTGATCGTAATTATCACGTTATTGAAACAATAAACGATCTCATTTCGATTATCGGGACGCCTCGGACCGGAACCCCCTCGAGATCGTCGGGTCTATCTTGCCTGACGGGAAATACGCGATGGTTCGGGCCAAAACGATCGCCTATTCTCGCGATGCAGCGGAATGCCTGGGGTTTTTCTGGTGAATGATTTTCGCATTAACGCCGTGCTGGGCGCTGGGCTTCTCGCGGCCGGCTTCTGCCAGGCCGTGGCTGCGGCTGATGCGCCCGCCACCACGGCCGCCCGCGGCAACGCGGTCGGCTGGAGCATGTTCTCGGCCTACTGCACCGAGTGCCACAACACCGATGACTGGGCCGGCGGTGTTGCCTTCGATGCCATGAGCGAACGGGACATCCCTGACAACCTCGACGTGATGGAAAAGGTGGTGCGCAAGCTGCGTGGCCAGCAGATGCCCCCGGGTGGCCACAAGATGCCGGACAAGGCCACCCGTGCCGCGTTCATCTCCTGGATGGAGGGCCGGCTGGACCAGGCCGGCGCACAGCATGAGGATCCCGGCAATGTCGGCCTGCGCCGCCTGAACCGCAAGGAATACGCCAACGCCGTGCGCGACCTGCTCGGCATCGACATCGATCCGGCCGCGCTGCTGCCGCGCGACGAACCGCGCGATGGCCTGGATAACATCGCCGCGGCGCTGCAGGTGACGCCCTCCTTCCTCGACCAGTACATCGCCGCGGCCCGCACCGTGGTGGTCGCGGCCATGGGCAACAAGGATGCGCTGCCCGCCAGCACCACCTACCGCGCCACCAAGCCGAGCACGCAGCTGTTCCACGAGGATGGCCTGCCCTTCGGCACGCGCGGCGGCATCGCGGTGGACCACAATTTCCCGGCCGACGGCGAATACGTGCTGAACATCGCCAATATGGCCCAGGCGCTGTGGGTCTACAACATGGAGTTCGAGAATCCGCTGGTCGTCACGCTGGACGGCAAGCCGATCTACGAGACCTCCATCGGCGGCGAGGAGGACATGAAGGCCATCGACCAGAAGCAGGACGTGGCGGTCGAGGCCATCAACAAGCGCCTGAAGGACATCCGCTTCCACGCCACCGCCGGCGTGCACCACTTCGTCGTGGCCTTCCGCCACCGCAGCTTCGCCGAATCCGAGGATCGCCTGCAGATGTATGCGCCCGGCGGCGGCCAGGACCGCGTGCTGCGCGTGACCTCCTTCGACATCAAGGGACCGTTCAACGCCACCGGCGTCAGCCAGACCGCCGCGCGCCGGCGCATCTTCGCCGCCTGCTATCCCAAGGCTGCCGCGGAGGAAACCCCCTGCGCCAACAAGGTAATCGCCGGCATCGCGCGTCGCGCCTTCGGCCGGCCGGTCACGGATGCCGACATGCACGGCCTGATGCATTTCTACGCAACCGGCTACCAACAGGCGGGGTTCGACGAGGGCATCCGCCGCGCGCTGACCGCGGTGCTGGCCAACCCCAACTTCCTGTTCCGCACCGATGCGCCGGCCAGGCCGCTGCCACCGGGCACGATCTACCCCATCGACGATTTCACGCTGGCCTCGCGTCTTTCCTTCTTCCTGTGGAGCAGCCTGCCGGACGATGAGCTGCTGCGGCTGGCCGAGGCCGGCCGGCTGCACGAGCCTGCCGAGCTGAAACGCCAGGTGGCGCGGCTGCTGGCCGATCCGCGCTCGATCTCGCTGTCGAACAACTTCGGCGCGCAGTGGCTGAACCTGACGCGGCTGCCGGAGATCAATCCGGACGCCACCATCTTCCCGTATGCCAGCGGCTCCGCGGACCTGCGCGATGACTTCGTGCAGGAAGTCACGCTGTTCATGGACGACATCATCCGCCACAACGGCAGCGTGCTGGATCTGTTGTCCTCGCCGTACACCTTCGTGAACGAGCGCATCGCGCTGCATTACGACATCAACAGCGTGCGCGGCGACCAGTTCCGCAAGATCAGGCTCGAGGATTCGAAGCGCTGGGGCCTGCTGGGCAAGGGCGGCGTGCTGATGGCCAGCAGCTATCCCAACCGCACCTCGCCGGTGCTGCGCGGCGCCTATGTGCTGGAGCGCATCCTCGGCACGCCGCCACCGACCCCGCCGCCGGCCGTGCCGGCCTTGACGGAGAACCAGCCCGGCAAGAAGGCCACCACGGTGCGCGAACGCCTCGAGGAGCACCGCAAGAAGCCCCAATGCTTCTCCTGCCATTCCGCCATCGACCCCATCGGCTTCACGCTGGAGGGATTCGACGCCACCGGCAAGGAGCGCAGCATCGACCGCTACGCGCGCACCGCGATCGACAGCCTGGGCAAGCTGCCGGACGGCACCATCGTCAAGAACCCGGATGAGCTGCGCGCGGCGCTGCTCGCCGATCCCGTGCCCTTCGTGCAGAATCTGACCGAGCGGCTGATCGCCTATTCGCTGGGCCGGGTCGTCGCGGCGCAGGACATGCCGTTCGTGCGCGCCATCGTGCGGGCCTCGGCGGCGGATGGTTACAGGTTCGACACGCTGCTCACCAACATCGTGCTCAGCGACGATTTCCTGAAGGCGAAAGTTCCGGAACCTCCGAAGGATCCGGCCATCAAGACGGCAGCGGTGCTCAACTAAGGCAGAGGCCAGCCAATGTACATCAGCAAGAAATTCATCTCCCGCCGCACCGTGCTGCGCGGCGCCGGCGCCGCCATCGCGCTGCCGCTGCTGGATGCGATGATCCCCGCGGCCACCGCGCTGGCGGACACGGCCGCCGCGCCCATGCCGCGCATGGGTTTCATCTACTTCCCGCACGGCGCCGTCATGAAATCCTGGGTGCCGGAGCAGACCGGCACCGGCTACACGATGTCGCCCATCCTGAAGCCGCTGGAGCCGTATCGCTCGAAGCTGACCATCGTCAGCGGCCTGCGCAACAAGGGCGGCGAGAGCTCCGATCCGCACGGCATCATGGCCGGCACCTGGCTGTCCTGCTATGGCATCAAGGACCGCAAGGACGATCTCGGCACCACCGCCGACCAGCTGGCTGCGCGCAAGTTCGGCGCCGGCACGCCGCTGCCCTCGCTGGAACTCACCGGCGAAGGCGGCGCGGCCACCTGCAGCCAGAGCGGCGGCGGCTGCGGCTATGGCAGCACCACCGCGTTCCGCACGCCCTTCCAGCCGCTGCCCATGGAGGACAACCCGCGCAAGGTGTTCTTCACGCTGTTCGGCCAGGGCGACGACACGAAGGAACGCAAGCAGATCCTCGGTGAAACCGGCTCGCTGCTCGACTATGCGATGGAACAGGGCAAGGACCTGGACACGCGCATCGGCGCGGCCGACCGCGCGCGGCTTTCCGACTACCTGGACTCGGTGCGCGAGGTGGAGCAGCGCGTACAGCGCCTCGCGACCAGCAAGAGCATGACCATGGACCTGCCGAACGCGCCCGAAGGCATTCCCGACCAGTTCGCCGACGAGGTCGGCGCCTTGTTCGATCTCATCGCACTGGCCTGGCAGACCGGCCAGACGCGCGTGGCCTCGATGATGATCGCCAAGGAAATCAGCATGCGCACCTATCCGAACCTGCAGATCACCGAGGCCTTCCATCCGCTCTCGCACCACGGCAACGATCCGGACAAGCTGGCGAAGCTGGTGCAGATCCAGAACTACCACACGCAGCTGTTCGCGAAGTTCATCGACAAGCTGGCGAAGATGCCCGACGGCGACGGTACGATGCTGGACCATGCCATCATCCTGTACGGCAGCAACATGTCCAACAGCGACCTGCACAACAACGATCCGCTGCCGAACGCGGTGCTGGGCGGTGGCTACGGCAGGATCACTGGCGGGCAGCACCTGCACTATCCACAGGACACCCCGCACGCCAACCTGCTGCTCACATTGCTGAACCGCGCCGGCGTGGAGACGCCCTCGCTGGGCAACAGCACGGGCCAGTTCGCGGAGCTGTAAGACGATGACCACCCGTCGCGGCTTCCTCGAAGCCGCCGCCGCTTCGTGCGCGGGCGCGGCCCTCGCCGGCCTGCCGCTCGGCAAGCTGCAGGCGAAGGAACCGAAGCTCGCCGCGCAGGACCTGGGCGGCCGCCTCGCCTTCATCACCGGCGCCGGCGCCAATGTACTGGCCTTCGGTTCGCCCGACGGCGCGCTGCTGTTCGATGGCGGCGCGCGTGCGCACTCGAAGGCGCTGCTGCAGCTGGCTCCACAAGCTGTGGGCGCGAAGCGGGTGCATACGCTGGTCAACACGCACTGGCATCCCGAGCAGACCGGTTCCAACGAGACGCTGGGCAAGCTGGGCCTGCCCATCATCGCGCACGAGAACACGCGGCTGTGGCTGGCGCGCAAGTACACCATCGTGGACTGGGCACCCAAGCCCTTCCTCGCGCTGCCGAAGGTGGCGCAGCCGAACAAGACCTTCTACACCACCGACCAGCTCGACTTCGGCGGCGAGAGCATCGCGCTCGGCCATCTGGGACAGGCGCATACCGACGGTGATCTCTACGCCTACCTGCCGAAGGCCAATGTGCTGGTGGCCGGTGGCGTGGTCTCGAGCGCCGGCTGGCCACTGATGGACTGGCAGACCGGTGGCTGGATTGGCGGCCTGGTCGGCGCCCACGACCGGCTGCTGAAGATCGCCAACGATGGCACGAGGATCGTCCCGGCTGATGGCCCCATCATCGGCCGCAAGCAACTGCAGGCCCAGCGCGACATGTACTTCCAGATCTTCGACCGGCTGGTGAAACAGCTGGTGAAGGGCATGGGGCCCGAAGAGGCTTTTCAGTCGGGGCCCGCGCAGGAATACGAGGGCCAGTGGGGCGATTCACACGCCTTCGTGATCGCCGCGTTCAAGAGCCTCTGGGGACACTACGCCCCGGATGCCTGAGCCCTTTCGGGCACTGCAGTGTTTTCCGCCGCCGCAGGTTGCTCCGCCCCGGCAGGCGCCTCTGCCGCCGGCTGCGGCGGCCGTGTATCCGCAGCGGTATTGCGCGCCGCGCCGAACATCCGCGGCGGCAAGCGCGAGGTATCCAGCGCGCGCACGATGAACAGCTCCGGCCGCTGCGACAGGTCGATGGTTTCCGCGGCGCGCAGCTCGCCGTTCGGACCGAAGCTCTCGACCACCGGCGCCAGCCGCGACGCCTCGTTGACGCGCGCGATGCGCGCCACCGAACCATCCGACAGCTGTACATAGGTGCCCACCGGTATCAGCAGCACGGCCGCGGCCAGATGGTTGGCGATGATCGCGCCGCAGGTCTCGCGCAGCGACTTGTACACGCCGGCCAGCGCCACCGCCGGCGACACCTCGCTGCCGGCGCAGCGTATCTGCAGCTCGCGCACCGCGCCGAGGATCAGCGCATGCGGATGGATGCGTTCGCTGCGCAGTCCGCGCGGAAAACCACTGCCGTCGGGTCGCTCGCGGTGCTCGGCGACGATGCGCAGCACCTCGGCGGGAAAGCCGCCGCACTGTTCCAGGATCAGTGCGCTGTAGGCCGGATACCGGGCGAGCGGCGTGCCGCGCACGGGAACGCCGGGTTCTTCCTCCTGATGATTGGGCGGCATGCGCGTCAGCCCCGCGGCGTGCACCGCCGCGGCATGCGTCAGGGCGTGCAGCTCCGGCTTGGCCAGGCCCATGCGCTTGCCGATCACCGCGGCCAGCCACACGGCATCGCTGCCCAGCAGCGCAAGCCGCACCGGGGAATGACGCGGTGCCGCCGGCGCCATCGGCGACAGCGGCGCAGTGCTGTTGTTGAGCATCGCCAGCAGGTAATCGACGAAGCCGGCCACCGCGACGGCCGCATCCTGGTTGCCGGCGCTGAGCATGCCCAGCGTCTGCTGCGCGCGCTCGCGCGTGTGGCGGTCGCGGGCCTTCGCGGCTTCCAGCCCCATGCGCTGCTCGGCCCGCAGCGCGCGCTGGCGCGCGGCCTCGTCGTCCGGCGAAGCAGCGGCCGCCACCGGCGCGGCATCGCCGGCTGGCGCGTCGCCGTTTGCGGGCGCAGTGCTTTCCGGGGCGGCCATCGGGGGCGCGGCAGGGGCGGCCTTGTCCAGCACCGGCGTGCGATCGACGAATACCCGCGTGAGTTCCTGCTCGCGGATGATGGCGATTTCCTTGTCCGAGCCGATCCGGAACATGCGGCGCTCGAACGGATGATCGAACCAGCGGTGATCGATCCGGATGTAATCGCCGATTTTGAGGTCGCCGGCCGTGGCCGGCTCCCATGCTTCCCGATCCGTGGTCATATGGCGCCAGGATGATGTGCCGCTCCCCTATAATCGGCAGCCATCGCGGATATCTTGAGGGGGTTTCATGCGCCACGCCGTAACCGGCCTTGTGGCCTTGTTGTTCAGCTGCGTCGCGCCGGCGGCATTTGCCGCGGAGGGCGCAGGCGGCGAACAGCTGTTCGGCGTGCAGTGTGCGCTGTGTCACATGGCCAACCCCGCGCCCAGGGGCAGCCCCAACGAGAAAGCTCCCACGCGCGCGCAGCTGCATGATTTCCCCGCCGAAGCCGTGCTCGCCGCGCTTACCGACGGCAAGATGAAGCTGCAGGGCTCGCCGCTCAGCGATGCGCAGAAGCGCATGGTGGCCGAATACGTCACCGGCAAAACCCTGCCTGCCGCCGCCGCGGACACGCCGCAGGTGGTGAACCCGTGCGCCTTCAAACGCCCCATGCGCGACCCGGCGCAGGGCGCCGGGTGGAACGGCCACGGCAACGGTCCGGCCGCCACGCGCTTCCAGGATGCCAAGGCCGGCGGCATCACCGCCGCGGATCTGCCGCGGCTGAAGCTCAAGTGGGCCTTCGGCTATGCCGGCGTCGCGCAAGCCCGCACGCAACCGACGCTGGCCGGCGGCCGGCTGTTCATCGCCAGCGAGAACGGCGAAGTGCACGCGCTGGATCCCGCCACCGGCTGTACCTTCTGGACCTACAAGGCGCAGGCCGGCGTGCGCACTGCCCCGGCGGTGGCGGCCTACAAGTCGCAAGGCCACAGTGGTTACGTAGTGGTGGTCGGCGACACGCGCGCCAACCTCTACGGCATCGACGCGGACACAGGCCGGCAGCTGTGGACCGCCAAGGTGGATACGCACCCCGTGGCCGGTATCTCCGGCTCGCCCATCATTTACGACGGCCGCGTGTTCATCGGCGTGCAGGGTATCAGCGAGGAAGGTCGCGGCAACACCGGCGGCTATGCCTGCTGCACCTTCCGCGGCAGTCTTTCCGCCTTCGATGTCGCCAGCGGCAAGCTGCTGTGGAAAACCTACACCATCGATGAACCCCAGCCGCGCGGGAAGAGCAAGGAAGGCGTGCAGATGTACGGCCCCGCCGGCGGCTCGATCTGGTCCGCGCCCTCCATCGACGTGAAGCGCGGCCTGGTGTACGCGGCCACCGGCAACAACTACGCCGACCCGCCGCAGCCCATGACCGATGCGGTGATCGCCTTCGACCAGAAGACCGGCGCCATCCGCTGGTACAAGCAGCTGACCGCGGGCGATGCGTGGGTGATGAACTGCCAGCCCAGCAACCCGGATAACCCCGCCTGCCCCGCCACGCTCGGGCCCGACTACGACTTCTCGGCCACACCCATCCTCACACACGTGGGCAAGCGCGACCTGCTGGTGCTGCCGCAGAAATCCGGCGTCGCCTATGCCATCGACGCGGACAAGCAGGGCGAGCTGGTGTGGAAGACCGCCTTCGGCAAACCCAGTGGCCTCGGCGGCCAGTGGGGCGGCGCGGTGGATGGCGTGAACTTCTACACCGGCACCAATGGCTTCCAGTCCACGCCGGGCGGCTTCACCGCGCTGCGACTCACTGATGGCAGCATCGCGTGGCAACAGCCGCCGCAGCCATTGCTGTGCGACAGGAGCCAGATGGGCTGCGTCGCGGGCCAGGGCTCGGCCGCCACGGCCATTCCCGGCGCGGTGTTCAGCGGCGGGCTGGATGGCGGCCTGCGTGCCTATGCCACCGGCGACGGCAGGATCCTGTGGACCTTCGACACCAACCGCAGCTTCGACACCGTCAACGGCGTGCAGGCGAAGGGCGGCAGCATGGATGGTCCGGGCCCCATCGTGGCCAATGGCATGCTGTTCGTGAATTCAGGGTATGGCGGGCTGGTGGGCCACGCGGGCAACGTGCTGCTGGCGTTTGCGCTGGAGTAGCCGCGCAGGCTCGAGCGCGCTGCGTGCGTTACTCCTCCAGCAGCGCGCGCAACATCCACGCCGTCTTCTCGTGCAGCTGGATGCGCTGCGTGAGCAGATCGGCGGTGGCTTCATCGCCCGCCTTGTCGGCCGCGGGAAACAGTGCGCGCGCCGTGCGGGTCACCGCTTCGTGGCCTTCCACCAACTGCTTGATCATGTCGCGCGCCTTGGGCACGCCGGGCTTTTCCTTGATGGAGCTGAGCTTGCCGAATTCCGCGTAGGTGGCCGGCGCCGGATGCCCCAGCGAGCGGATGCGCTCGGCGATGGTATCCACCGCCAGCCACAGCTCGTTGTACTGCGTTTCGAACATCAGGTGCAGCGTCTGGAACATCGGGCCGGTGACGTTCCAGTGGAAGTTGTGTGTCTTCAGGTAAAGCGTGTAGGTATCAGCCAGCAGATGCCCGAGGCCATCCGCAATCTGCGCGCGATCCTTTTTGCTGATGCCGTTGTCGATCTGTGCGGCCATGAGAAGCTCCCTTGTTTTCTTCAGGACGGCAGCGCGTCCCAGTACTCTTCCATCTTCTTGCGTTGCGCCGGCGTGGGCAAGCGCCCGCGGCCACCGGCCTGGTTGTCCTGCAGGTAGGCCATGGTGGTGGTGCCGGGGATGGCCGCGGTGACCGCCGGGTGCGAAATGATGTACTTCAGCATGAACTGCGCCCAGGTGGTGGCGTCGAATTCCGCCGCCCATTCCGGCACGGGCTTGCCGGCCAGGCGCCCGAAGTAGCTCTTGCCGCGGCCACCGAAGGGCTGGTTGATCAGCACGGCCAGGCCCTTGTCCTGCGCGAACGGCAGCACCTGCGGGGCGGCGTCGCGGTTGCCGATGGAATAATCCACCTGCACGAAGTCGAACTTGTTGTTCTTCAGCACGTCGATGAGCTCGCCATACTGGTCATCCACCGAAGTGGTGACGCCCAGATAGCGGATCTTGCCGGCCTGCTTGTATTCCTGCATCGCTGGCAAGTACTCGCGCACGCCGCCCACGTTGTGGAGCTGCAGCAGGTCCAGCTTGCTCACCTGCAGGCGGCGGAAGGATTCATCCAGCACGGACTTGGCATCACCGCCTCCACCACCGCCCGCGAAACCGCGGAAACCGCCGCCGCCGAAGCCGCCACCGCCCATCGGCAGCTTGGTGGCGAGGAACACCTTGTCGCGGTTGCCGATTTCGGCGAGCAGCTTGCCGATCACCAGCTCCGAGTCGCCGTACACGCGCGCGGTATCCACGACCTTGCCACCCATGTCGGTGAGCCCCTGCAGCACCTGCTTCAGTTCGGCCATCTGTGCGTCGGAACCGAAGCCGAAGGCATTGGTGCCCACGCCCACTGCCGGCAGCTGCTCGCCGGTGGAGGGAATGGTCTTCAGGATGAGTGGCAGCGTTTTGGCATCGGCGGCCTTCGCGTCGGCGGCCGGCGAGCCGCGCGCGGCCAGCGCCACACCCGCGGCCACGCCGGCCTGCATCACCTGCCGGCGCGAGAATATCCCGTTCGTGCTGCTGCCCATGACTACCCTCCGTGGCCCACGGTGGCTATGGAGGAACAGACCTTAGGCAGCAGCACGGGTTCCGTCAACGGAGGGAACATTACGCTTCACGAAGCCGGCGCCGGGGGCGCCTGGTCCACAGGCCACAGCAGCCAGAAGGAGCCCTGCTCGCGCATCGCGCCGGCGGCTTTCCCGGCGTCAACGCCCCATCCCCAGAAGAAATCCGCGCGCAGCGCGCCGCGGATGGCGCCACCGGTATCCTGCCCGAGCA
>DATJXQ010000113.1:0-9105 GCA_035500015.1 Steroidobacteraceae bacterium | reverse complement strand
GGGCGCGACATGGCGTTCACCCCGAACGTACTCCTGCAGCTGCACGGCATGCTCTACCGCTACATGCCGAACCCCGGCGGCCGGTGGAAGCCGACCGACAACGACATCGTCGAGCACCGGCCCGATGGCACCTCGCGGGTGCGGTTCAGGCCCGTCGCCGCGCACCTCACGCCGACGGCCATGGATCGGCTCACCGCCAACTACGCCGCGGCCACGCAAAAGCACGATCTGGATTCCCTGATCGTCGTGCCGCTGGCGATCCTGGACTTCCTCTGCATCCATCCGTTCGCGGATGGCAACGGCCGCATGTCGCGATTGTTGACGCTGATGTTGCTGTACCACTTCAACTACGAAGTCGGTCGCTACATCAGTATTGAGCGTGTGTACGAGGAGACAAAGGAAGGCTACTACGAGATGCTGGAGACCAGCTCGCAGGGCTGGCACGAAGGCCAGCACGATCCGAACCCGTGGCTGAACTACTTCTGGGGCGTGCTGCTGCGCGCGTATCGCGAGTTCGAGGAGCGTGTTGGCGAGGTGCGCAAGGGCAGGGGCTCGAAGTCGGAGCAGGTGCGTGAAGCCGTGCTCGCCAAACAGGCACTGTTCTCGATCTCGGAAGTCGAGGCGGATTGCCCGGGCGTATCGCGCGAGACGGTAAGAAACGTGTTGCGCGAGATGAGCCGCGAAGGTTTGATCGCTTCGACGGGCAAGGGGCGCTCGGCGAAGTGGGTGCTGGAGGCACCGGCTGATGCTGCTCGCGCGAAGCCTGAGGAATCGAAGATCACGGGGCAGGACGCACAGGACGCCATTGCCAGGGCGCACCGAGCCGAGTGACGTCGGCAGGCGGATTTCCCTCGCCTCCCGGCATCTGGACGGAATTGGACTACGTGGAAATACGGTTGACCCACCCGTCCACGAGGAATCTCATCTGTATTGCGCAACCCGCGCAGCGACGTGGTGCCAATCCATGGGCGGCCTGGACCTCGGCAGGATCTCCGGCATCGGCATCAGGATCGACTGGAGCCTGCTGATCATCTTCGTGCTGATTGCCGGCACGCTGGCGGCCGGCGTATTTCCGGCGTGGCATCCGGACTGGAGCGTGGCGCGTTCCTGGCTCACGGCGCTGGCGGCGGCGGTGCTGTTCTTCGGCTCGGTGCTGCTGCATGAGCTCTCGCATGCCCTGGTGGGCCGGCGCCACGGCATCGTGGTGCGGCGGATCACGCTGTTCGTGTTCGGCGGCATCGCGCAGATGGAAAGCGAGCCGCGGCAGTGGCGCGCCGAGCTGTGGATGGCGGTGGTTGGTCCGCTGACCAGCCTGGTGCTGGGTTTCGCTTGCATGTGGATCGGCGCGCTGCTGGCCACGCCGGGCATCCCGCTGGATCCGCGGCATCCGCAGCTCTGGCTCGCGGCGCTGGGTCCCTGGCCGACGCTGTTCCTGTGGCTGGGTCAGATCAACATCGTGCTGGCGCTGTTCAATCTCGTGCCTGGTTTTCCGCTGGACGGCGGCCGCGTGCTGCGCGCGCTGTTCTGGGGCGCAACGGGCAATCTGCGCACGGCCACGCGCTGGGCGTCAGCCGCGGGACAGGTATTTGCCTGGGTGCTGATTACCGCCGGCTTCGCGATGATCCTCGGGCTGCGTCTGCCTTTCTTCGGCACCGGGCTCGTCGGCGGCCTGTGGCTGGCCTTCATCGGCTGGTTCCTGAACAACGCTGCGCAGCAGAGCTACCGGCAGCTGGTCGTGCAGGAAACCCTGCGCGACCTGCTGGTTTCCAGCGTGATGCAGACGCATGTGCAGAACGTCCCGCCGGAGCTGCCGCTGGCGCAATTCGTCGATGAATGCCTGCTGCGCGGGCCGCAGCAGAGCTATCCGGTGGTCGACCACGACCGCCTGCTGGGGCTGGTGGGTTTCGCGGAGGTGCGCGGGCTCGACCGCTCTGCGTGGCAGCAGCGCAGCGTGGGTGAGGTGATGACTCCGCTGGCGAAGCTCAGGACGGTGAGTCCGCGCGATCACGCGCTGGAAGTGCTGTCGGCCGTGCGGGGCAGCGAACAGATCCGCCTGCCGGTGGTCGAACAGGGCAGGCTGCGCGGCCTGCTGCAGCTGGAGGACATCCCGCGCTGGCTGGCCCTGCACGGCTGGCCGGGTCCGGGTTCGCCCGCCGATCATCACTTGTTCGCCAGATGAGGAGGCACCATGAAATCCGCGAACGGTTCCCGCGCACTGGAAATCCTGGCCATTGCGGCCATCGGCGAAGGCATCATCGCGCTCGGCAATCCGGCCGGGCATGCGCGTCTCTGGTCCGGCGGCCCGGGATGGTGGCGCGACTTCATGCGCAGCTTCGAGCGCCGCCCGGCGATGACCCGCGGACTGGCGCTGGCCGAACTCGGTCTCGGCCTCTGGCTGGCGCGGCGGGTGCTGAAGCGGTGAAGCGTCGCGGGAGGCGCGCCTGGCTGCTGTAACATTGCAGCCATGCACCGCTACAGCGAACAGGTCGTCCGCCACCAGGCCCTGACCGAAGAAGGCAAGCCCTGCGAGATCCTGGAGCGGATCACCTACGAGCGGCGCCCCGCGGTTGCGGAACCCGCGGTGGTGAATCGCCGCTACGACCTGCGCACCGGCGAGCGCGTGAATCGCCTCAGCGACACCGAATTCGAGGAAGACTTTTCCGGCGCGCGGCTGCGGCTGCAGCCCTGACCGGAAGAAGCGCGCGCCTTACGGCTGCGTGAGCGCGGCCGCACCGGCCGCGGCGACCTGGCCGTCCTGGCTGGACTGCACGCCCGAAACCCCGATGCTGCCCACCACCTCGCCGTCGAGGATCAGCGGCAGTCCACCTTCCACCGAGGTGATGCCCGGCAGGGACATCATGTGCACGCGGCCCGCGAGCACGGAATCCTCCAGCGCCTTGGTGGGCCGCCTGAAGCGCAGCGCGGTGCGCGATTTTTCCTGCGCCACCTGGATGGAACCCAGCTGCGTGCCGTCGGCGCGCTCGAGGTAAACCAGGTTGCCGCCGTTGTCGTGGATGGCGATGACGACGTTCCAGCCTTCGGCCTGTGCCTTCACCGAGGCGGCCGCGGCGATCTTCTTCGCATCGGCGAGCGAGATGGTCTTGCGGATCAGCATGTAGTTCCCCGTTGGTGGATCACGCGGCGCCGTGGCGCTGCTTGAACTCGCGCCGGCGCCTGTGCAGGATGAATTCGGTATAGCCATTGGGCTGTGCGCGGCCGTCGAAGATCAGCTGCGCGGCGGCGGCGTAGGCCAGGCTGTAGTCCGGATTCGGCGCCATCGGCCGGTAGTGCGGATCGCCGGCGTTCTGCTTGTCGACCACGGCCGCCATGCGCAGCAGCGTGGCGCGCACCTGCGCCTCGGTGCACACGCCGTGGTACAGCCAGTTGGCCACGTGCTGGCTGGAGATGCGCAGCGTGGCGCGGTCCTCCATCAGCCCGGTGTCGTGGATGTCCGGCACCTTCGAGCAGCCCACGCCCTGGTCGATCCAGCGCACCACGTAGCCCAGGATGCCCTGGATGTTGTTGTCCAGCTCGCGCTGGATATCTTCGGCCGCTGGCAATGCAGTTGCCAGCGGCGGGGTCAACAGGTTGTCCGTGCCCGGCACCGGCTCGGCCGCGAGCTTCGCCTGCACCGCGGCGACATCCACGCGGTGATAGTGCAATGCATGCAGCGCCGCGGCGGTGGGCGAGGGCACCCAGGCGGTGTTCGCGCCCGCCTGCGGATGCGCGAGCTTGCTCTTCAGCATGTCGGCCATGCGGTCCGGAATCGCCCACATGCCCTTGCCGATCTGCGCGCGTCCCGCGAAGCCGGCCGCGAGGCCGATCTGCACATTGCGCTTCTCGTAGTCGCGGATCCACGGCTGCGCCTTGACTGCTTCCTTCGGCAACACCGGGCCGGCCTCCATGCAGGTGTGGATCTCATCGCCGGTGCGGTCGAGGAAGCCGGTATTGATGAACACGATGCGGTGGCGGGCAGCCGCGATGCAGGCGGCAAGATTCGCACTGGTGCGCCGCTCCTCGTCCATGACGCCCATCTTGACCGTGTGCCGCGGCAGGCCGAGCAGGTCCTCGACGCGGTCGAACAGGTCGTTGGCGAAGGCGACTTCCTCCGGGCCGTGCATCTTCGGCTTCACCACGTAGATCGAGCCGGAGCGGCTGTTGCGCCGCGCGCCATGCACGTCGTGCAGTGCGATGGCCAGCGTCACCGCGGCATCCAGCAGTGTCTCGTGGATGGGCGCGCCGTCGAACTTCACCGCCTCGGTGATCATGTGGTGCCCGACATTGCGCACCAGCATCAGGCTGCGTCCCGGCAGGGTGAACTCGCCGCCCTGCGGACCGGCATAGCGGCGATCCTCGCTGAGCCTGCGCACCGCGGTGGCGCCGCCCTTGCTGAACTGCGCCTCGAGCGTGCCCTTCATCAGGCCCAGCCAGTTGCGGTACACGCCGACCTTGTCGTGCGCGTCCACGGCGGCGACCGAATCCTCGCAGTCCTGGATGGTGGTGATGGCCGCCTCGATGATGAGATCGGCCACGCCGGCGGCATCGTTGCCGCCGATGCGGTGCGCGCGGTCGATGGCGATCTCCACGTGCAGGCCGTGGTGCCGCAGCAGCACGGCGGTGGGTTGTGCGGGCGTGCCGCGCCAGCCGGTGCAGCAGGCCGGATCGCGCAATGCGGACGAGCGGCCAGCCGGCAGGCGCACGGCCAGCTCGCCGCCTTCGATGACGTAGCCCAAGGCATCCGCATGGCTGCCACTGACCAGGGGCGCGATCTCGTCGAGCAGCTCGCGGCCACGGGCGATGACGCGGGCGCCGCGCGCGGCGTCGTAGCCCTTCGCGGCAGGATCCACCGGCAGCAGCGCGTCGGTGCCGTACAGCGCATCGTAGAGGCTGACCCAGCGCGCATTGGCGGCGTTCAGCGCGTAGCGCGCGTTGTCCACCGGTACCACCAGCTGCGGGCCGGCGATGACGGCGATCTCCGGATCGACGTTGGCCGTGTCGATGTGGAATGCGCCGGGAGCCTCGCCGAGATAGCCGATGTCGCGCAGGAATCGCGTGTGCGCCTGCACGTCGAACTTCCGGCCCTTGTGCTCGCGCCACCACGCGTCGATGGCCGCCTGCAGCTCGTCGCGGCGCGCGAGCAGCGCGCGGTTGCGCGGCCCGAATCCGGCAACGATGGCCTCGAAGCCGGACCAGAACCGCGCCGGCTCGATGCCGGTGCCGGGCAGGGCTTCGCCGTCGACGAACGCACGCAGGCCGGCGTCGACCGTCAGACGGCCGATGACCACGGGGCCGGCTTCGCGGGTCTCACTCACGGCAACTCATCCAAAAGCCCTAGAATCCATGCATTCTATCGGATCGCTGCGGCAGGGGGCGAAGTGACGACGGTACACGAGGAGACCTTCCGGCTGCTGCGGCATCTCGGCATGCAGCGGGTATTCGGCAATCCGGGCTCCACGGAGCTGGCGTTCCTGCGCGATTTTCCGGCCGATTTCCAGTATGTGCTCGCCCTGCAGGAAGCGGTGGCCGTGGGCATGGCCGATGGCTATGCCCAGGCCACGCGCCGTGCCGCGCTGGTAAACCTGCACTCGGCAGTGGGTGTGGGCCATGCGATGGGCAACATATTCACCGCGTACCGCAATCGCACGCCGCTGGTGATCACTGCCGGGCAGCAGGCCCGCTCGCTGCTGCAGCTGGATCCCTTCCTGTTCTCCGAGCGCGCTGCCGAACTGCCGCAGCCTTACGTGAAATGGAGCATCGAGCCGGCGCGCGCCGCCGACGTGCCGCGCGCGCTGCAGCGTGCCTGGCACATCGCCATGCAGCCGCCGCATGGGCCGGTGTTCGTATCCATTCCCAGCGATGACTGGGATGAGCCGGCGGAAACGGTGGCGCCGCACGCCGTGGCGGCAGCGGGACGGGCGGACAGCCGGGCGCTGGCCGCGCTCGCTCACTCGCTCGCGGCCAGCCGGCGCCCCGTGTTCGTGGTCGGCGCCGGCGTGGATCGCGACGGGGCGTGGCAGGAAATCGTGGCGCTGGCCGAGCTGCATGGGGCGCTGGTGTGGGCCAGCCCGCTGATCGGGCGCGCCTCCTTCCCCGAGGATCATCCGCAGTTCGCCGGCTTCCTGCCGGCCTTCCGCGAGGAGATCCACCGGCGGCTGCGCGGGCACGATCTGCTGCTCGCCGTAGGCGCTCCGATATTCACCTATCACGCACCCGGTACCGGACCCTGCCTGCCCGAGGATCTGGCGGTCCACCAGCTCACCGATGAACCTTCCATGGCCGCCGCGGCGCTGGCCGGGGAGTCGGTGGTGGGTGGCATCCGCGAATCCCTGCGCGAGCTGGTGGCGGCGGGACGCACCACGCCGCCCGGAGTGCAGCGCGGCCGCTCACCGGTGCCGCTGCTCCCGCTGGCCGATCCGCTGACAGACCGCCTGCTGCTGCAGATGCTGGCGGAGCTGCGCGCGCCGGATTCCATCATCGTGGAGGAGGCGCCGAGCTCGCGCGAGCCGATGCACGATCATCTGCCCATCCTGCGCCCCGATACCTTCTACACCTGCAGCAGCGGCGGTCTGGGTCACGCATTGCCGGCCGCGGTCGGCATCGCACTGGCGCGGCCGGATTCCCGGGTGATCGCGCTGCTCGGCGACGGCTCGGCGATGTATTGCATCCAGGGCCTGTGGAGTGCCGCGCAGCTGCGGCTGCCAATGACATTCATCATCATCAACAACGGTCGTTACGAAGCGCTGCGCCAGATCGGCGCGCGGCTGGGCAATGCGCAGCCGGTGGGCGTGGAACTTCCCGGGCTGGACTTCGTCGAACTGGCACGCGCGCAGGGCTGCGAGGCCTGTCGGGTGAGCACCGCGGCGCAGCTGCGGCCGGCGCTGCGCGCCGCGCTGGCAAGCACGGCTCCGATGCTGGTGGAAGTGCGCGTCGGCTAGAATTGCACCGGTTCCAATCAACAACTCCACGGTAGGCATTCATTCATGTCCGAAAAGCGCCTGGTCTGGGATCTGCCGCTGCGTCTGTTCCACTGGTTGCTGGTGCTGTCGCTGGTTGCCTCCTGGTACACCGCCAGGATGAGCTCCAAGGGCGAGTTTCTTCAGCTGGGCAGCCAGTCCTATGGCTACGCGCAAGTGCACTTCTGGCTCGGCTACTGGGCTCTGGGGCTGATCTGCTTTCGCCTGCTGTGGGGTTTCGTCGGCCCGAAACACGCCCGCTTCATCGGTTTCGTTCCCGGCCCGGCCCGCTTCTTCGCCTATGCGGGCAAGCTCTTCAGGCGCGATTCACCGCCCGCGGTCGGCCACAATCCAATGGGCGCGGCCGTGGTGCTGCTGATGCTGCTGATGGTCGGGGCGCAGGCCGTCACCGGCCTGTTCCTGGTGGACAACACCGATATCTTCACCGCGCCATATCACGCGGCGGTCAGCGAAGCGACCGCCGGCAAATTGATGAGTTTCCACCACTTCAACTTCAGGATGCTGCAGTGGATCGTGGTGCTGCACGTGGCGGCGATACTGTTCTACCACTTCTACAAGCGCCAGAACCTCATCGGCGCGATGCTGACCGGCCGCAAGGACATGGAGCTCGTACCAGCGGATGAGGCGATCAGCGGCTCGCAGCTGTTCAAGGCGCTGATCGTGGCGCTGCTGGCGGCCGGCATCGTATGGCTGGTGCTCTCACAGGCTCCGCCGCCGCCGAGCCTCGACCAGTAGGGTCCCGCAAAAGGAAAGGCCGGGCGATGCCCGGCCTTTGTCGCGACCTGCGCGTCTTTCTCAGTCCACCTTGGCCCGATAGGAATCGTGGCAGCTGCCGCACGACTTGCCGACGGCGA
This sequence comes from Steroidobacteraceae bacterium, assembly GCA_035500015.1. GTDB lineage: Bacteria > Pseudomonadota > Gammaproteobacteria > Steroidobacterales > Steroidobacteraceae > ZC4RG30. The sequence goes on along the minus strand of DATJXQ010000113.1, from coordinate 1,277 downwards.
TCAGCGACTTCTGTATTGTCCCGGTATCGCCGCCCTTGGCTGCCGTGACCAGCTCGCCAGCTGCGGTTCCCAGCGCATCTGCCTTGGCTTTGAAATCCGCTTCGCTGCCCCAGATGCCATCCAGTGCATTGGTCTTGGTGCCCTTGAAATTGCGGGTGTCGACGGTGAATTGCGCCGGAATCCTGCCGGCCAGCTCCTGGATCTTCGCGGCGTTCGTGGCGATGAGTGCCGGATCCACCGGCGTCTTGTGCGTCAGCATCTTGGTGAGCGGATCCCACAGATCCTTGATTTGCTTGAATACCGCCTGACGCGCTTCAATGGCCTTCCCGGCGTCTGCTTCCGAACCGGCCACTGTCGCCGCGTGCACTCCCGCAAACGCGGCCAGTCCCGCCAACGCGGCGACCATGCCGAACTGTTTACCACGACTCATGCTCTTCTCCAGCTTGCGTAGAATTCGACGCGCGCAGTCTAGCAAATCGATCACTCGCGGCCATGGTGGCGGCGAACCACTGAACCGGTGCTGAATCGGCCGGCCGCAAAATGAAATGGGCCGGAAGCTCCACGCTTCCGGCCCATGCTGTCTGTGCCGCGTGCTGCTTACTTGGCGCGGAACGAATCGTGGCAGGCTCCGCAGGCCTTGCCCACATCCTGGGCGGCCTTCGTCATGGCGGCCTTGTCGCCGCTCTTTCCCGCAGTGGCGAGCTCATCCGCCGCACTGGCCAGCCCATCGGCCTTGGTCTTGAAATCGGCCTGGCTGTTCCAGATGCCATCCAGCGCCTTGGTGGGCGTGTCCTTGAACTGGCGCGTATCGCGCGCAAACAGCTCGGGAATCATCCCCGCCAGCACCTTGATGCGCTCGGCATTGCGCGCGGCGACTTCCGGATCCACGGAACCACCGCGCAGCAGGCCGGCCACGCCGCCGAACTGGTTGGAAATCAGCTTGAACAGGCCCTGGCGCGTCTTGATCGCGACATCGTCGGGATTCTGCTGCGGCATCTGCGAATAGGCGACGATCGAGACCAGCGCGATACACGCGGCAGCACCAAGGCGAGTCAGACGGTTCATGAGCAATCCTCCCCGAAGTTGTAGACGGACGAGCAAACCTTGGCGCGCAGTCTAGCAGATCGGCGCTAGGGCCAATGGCGCTTACTTAAGCCGATAGTGCCCAGCGCCAGTGGGTGCAAGGGATTGAAGTGGAAGGAGAAGGCTGGCTCCGGGTTGGTAGGATGTTCGTTACCAAGCGCACATTCCACCGACTTGCGAGGCCAGCCTTGACC
>DATJXQ010000112.1:0-22541 GCA_035500015.1 Steroidobacteraceae bacterium | reverse complement strand
TGGTCACCGATCAGGCCACCGCCTTCGCGCTGACGCTGTTGCGGATGCTGCTGTTCCGGCCGGATGGCGGCGCGGCTGCGCCGGGCGTTGGGGCGGGGAACACAGCCGTGCGCGGCACTGCGCCGCGCGCGGTGCCGGCCGCGGTGGCTCGCGAGGCCGCGCCGGCGGCAGGCACGGGGTTGCCGCTCGCACCGGACAACTGGGCAGCCATCGTGCGGCAGCTGGGTCTGACCGCGCTGGCCGGGCAGCTGGCGGCCAATTGCGCGCTGCTGGGCCGGCAGGGCGCGCAGGTGCGGCTGCTGCTGGACCCGCGCGGTGTCTCGATGCGCAATCGCGGCACCGAGGAGAAGCTCGCCGCGGCGCTGTCGCACTACCTCGGCGAGCCGGTGAAGCTCAGCTTCGAGCTGGCTGCTCCCGATGCCGCCGCGGTCACGCCGGCGCGCGATCGCGACCGCGAGGCCGGCGAGCGCCGCGCGCAGGCGCAGGCGCTGCTCGAGTCCGATCCGACCATCCAGGCGTTGCGCAACGAGATGGGTGCGACGATCTTTCCGGAGTCCATACGGGCGACCATCGACGAGGAGGGCTAGGCGCATGCGTGGCAACATCGGCAATCTGCTGAAACAGGCGCAGGCCGTGCAGCAGAACATCCAGAAGGCGCAGGAACAGGTGGCGCAGATCACCGCCACCGGCGAGTCCGGCGGCGGCATGGTGAAGGCGACCATGAACGGCAAGCATGAGGTGTCGCGCGTGCAGCTCGAACCGGCGCTGCTGGGCGAGGAGCGCGAAGTGCTGGAGGATCTCATCGCCGCTGCGATCAACGACGCCACCCACAAGGTGGACGCCGCGGTCAGCGAGAAGATGGCCGGCGCGATGGCCGGGCTGCAGCTGCCGCCGGGCATGAAGCTGCCGTTCTAGCGGACCACCAGATGCAGCATCCTGCGGCGCTGGCGCGCCTGATCGAGGCCCTGCACGGCCTGCCCGGAATCGGGCCGAAGACCGCGCAGCGCCTGGCCTTCAGATTGCTGCAGGAAGGGCGCGGCGAGGCGCGCGAACTGGCGCAGGCGCTGGACGTTGCGCTGGCCGCGGTGGGCCGGTGCCGCCGCTGCCGGATGCTGGCCGAAGGCGAGCTGTGTCCATTGTGCGCCTCGGCTGCGCGCGATGATGCATTGCTCTGCGTCGTGGAATCTCCCGCCGACGTGATCGCCGTGGAGAACTCGGGGGCCTTCCGCGGCCGCTACTTCGTGCTGATGGGACACCTTTCTCCGCTGGACGGCATCGGTCCGGCGGAGCTGGGCCTGCACGAGCTGGACCTGCTGCTCGCCGCAGGCCAGGTGCGCGAGGTCATCCTCGCCACCAATTCCACGGTGGAGGGCGAGGCCACCGCGCACGTCGTCGGCGAGATGGCGCGCGCCCGCGGCCTCACCGCGACGCGCATCGCGCAGGGCGTGCCGTTCGGCGGCGAGCTCGAGTACGTGGACGGCGGCACGCTGGCGCACGCGCTGGCGGGCAGGCAGAACGTCGGCTGACCGGAATCAGCGCCTGCCGGCGCGTTCGCGTTCCGGGCGCTGCCGCCAGAGCTGTTCGTACAACCGGCGCAACCGGCGGTAGCTTTCGTAGCGTCGTGCGTCGATGGCGCCCGTCGCGACCGCCTCACGCACCGCACAGCCCGGTTCCTGCATGTGACGGCAGTCGAGGAACCGGCACTGGCCGGCGAGCCGCGCGATTTCCCTGAAGCCCAGCGTGGTTGCGTCCAGATCGTCGATGGCAGGCGCGAAGTCGCGCACGCCGGGGGCATCGATGATGCGGTCGCCGTCGCAGTCGTAGAGCCGCGATGCGGTAGTGGTGTGCCGGCCTTCCTGGTCGCGCAACAGTGCGCCGATGGCGATGTCGCCCTCCTCACCGGTGAGCAGTCGCGTGAGGGAGGATTTGCCGACACCGGACTGCCCGACCAGGATGGTGGTGTGGCCGCGCAGTCGTTCGCGCAGCGGCGCAGCGCCGGCGGCACTGTCAGCGTTGACCGAAAGCAGATCGTATCCCAGCGCGGCGTGCGCCGCCAGCTGCTCGCGCAATGCGCGCGACTCGGGTATATCGTTCTTGTTCATCACGATCAGCGCCTGCAGGCCGAGGGATGCGGCGGCACAGAGATAACGATCGAGCAGGAACATGTCCGGCGCCGGCACCGGCGCCGCGACGGCGGCGAGTTGCGTGAAGTTCGCGGCGACTGGCTCGCTGCGGCCGCGCGCGCTGCTGCGCCGGAGCAGGCAGGCGCGCGGCAGCGCCGCGCAGACCAGCAGCTCGGTGCCATGCGGTTCGCACTGCACGCGGTCGCCGCACACGATTTCCAGCGCGCGGCCGAAGGGACGCGCCTTGTGCACCTGTTGCTGCGCATCGCGCAGCAACAGGTGCCGGCCGTACGCGGCGATGACCTCGGCGATCATGCGGGCGCGCGCACGCGGAAATGTGAGTGACGGTTCATGCAACTTGCCCGCGGTCTCTCTAGAATGCCACAGGGACATCTGGCATGCCGGACATGAGGATGACTGTGCAGCATCGTGACAACCTGGTGTGGATCGATCTGGAGATGACCGGGCTGCGCACTGACACCGATTCGATCATCGAGATCGCCACCGTCGTCACTGATGCGCAGCTGACTGTGCTGGCGGAAGGTCCGGTGCTGGCGGTGCGCACCGCCGAGGAACTGCTCGCCGGCATGGACGAATGGAATACGCGCCAGCATGCCGCCAGCGGCCTGACGGCGCGGGTGCGCGCCAGCAGCGTCACGCTCGCCGACGCCGAGGAACAGACGCTCGGGTTCCTGCGGGCCTGGGTGCCCGGCGGTGTCTCGCCGATGTGCGGCAACAGCATCTGCCAGGACCGGCGCTTCCTCGCGCGGCAGATGCCGGCGCTGGAACGCTACTTCCACTACCGCAACCTCGATGTCAGCACCCTGAAGGAGCTGGCGCGGCGCTGGGCGCCGCAGCTGGCGGCCGGCTTCACCAAGCAGGCCGCGCACCTGGCGCTGGCCGACATCCATGATTCGATCCGCGAGCTGGCCTGGTACCGCACGCAGCTGTTCGTGCCGGCCGCGCAGGCCCCACTGGCGGTGGCATGAGTGCGGCGGGCGGCAACGAGACGCTGTTGCCCACCAGCTGGCAGGCCCGGCCGCGCGGCTTCGCCGCGCTGATGGCGCTGTATGAAAGCAACTACCTGCGGCTGGCACGCCTGGCCGGTGATCCGGCGCGCCTGGATGGCGAGCGCCTGTCGCGGGTGGCGGCCGGATGCGATCTGCGGCTGACTGTCCTGGAACGGTGCCGCTATACCACCACGGTCGGCCTGACGCATCTGTTCCAGGATCCCGCCGCGGTCGGGCCCGCCCTCGACACCTTCCTGACCTATCCCGATGTGCGCATCCGGATCTACCGCGACGCCCGCATGGCCCAGGCCCAGCACTGGCCGGCAGACCGGCCGGAGCCTTACGGCCGCCATCCCGGCGAGGCGGGGCGTGAACTGGAGCAGCGCTGGCTGTTCAACAACATGCTAAACAAGTGGCTGGAATACTGCCTCGACCTCGGGCATTCACTGGTCCCATAGAAAAACTGCTGGGAGTCTCTCCGCTTGGCGTCCGCATTCACCCGCGCAGTCACCGACTGGTTCGCCAAGCTGGCCCGCTCGCGCATCGTGCTGGAGCATCCGGACGATCCGGAGGACGAGCGCGTCCTGCACCTGTTCAGGAATCGCGCCGAGATGAAGAAGGCGTTGAGCGACGCGCAGGACGAGGTGCACCGGCTCAAGGACCGCATCAAGCTGCAGGAGGCCGCCACCGCGCGCGTGCGCGAACAGCTGGAGCACCTGGAGGCGCGGCTGGGAGCACCGCTGTCCGGCCTGCACAGCCTGGTGCACTACCAGCTGCGCGACCTGTGGGCCACCGGCCATGGCCAGGTTGCGCAACTGCTGCGCGAACAGGCCCAGCTGCGCGAGGAACGCGAGCGGCGCCAGTTTCTCGCCGACCTGAACCGGCAGCTGTTCGAGCGCTCGCAGCAGGTCCGGGCGGACTGCGCGCAGGCCGAGCAGGTGGCGGCCGAGGTGCGCGGCCGGCTCGCGGCGCTGCAGGCGCAGGTGGCGAAAACGCAGCGCTGGTGGCAGTACTTCCGGCGCCGCGAACTGCTGCGCCGCCTGCAGGTGCTGCACGGCGAAGCGGTGCGCGCGGCTGGAGAGCTGCAGCAGGCGCGTGCCCGGCTGTCGCAGATCGAGGAGCAGGGTGGAGCGAAATATCCCGGCCTGTCGCTGGAAGCCCGCCGCATGCTGAACCTCATGGGCATCGCCTGCGCGCAGCTGCAGGCGTTGCGGCTGGTACCGCAGTCGCTGATGGCCCGCTGCGTGGAAGCGATGTCGCGCAGCGAGCCGCGGACCGAAGGCGCAGGCGATGCCGCGGCGGCGCTGGCCACGATGCAGGAAGTGGTGCGTGCCAAGGCGGCGATGATGCAGAACGCTGCCGCGATGCAGTCCGACGTGCGCCGCCTGGCGGACCACCTGGCCGCCAGTGTGCGCTATGTGCGCGACGGTGATTCGCTGCCGGGCGACGAATCACTGCAGGCGGCGCTGCGCTCGGGCCTCGGTCGCGGCGAACGGATGAGCTGGAACCTGCTCACCGACGACCTGTGGGGAGTGTCGGATCTGTTCTACGGCGTGGGCGAGTAGCCAGGGTCACGCCGCGCCAGGGCGGGCGCCGCGGCGATGCCCGGCGCATCGGCAATGATGTCCGCCATGATCTGCGTGGTGCGGTCGAGCACGATCTGCTCCGGCGACTCAATGGATGGATCGTCCTTGTCGGACGTGGCCTTGGGCTCCGTGGCCGGCGTGCCCTGGTCGGCGGCAGGCTGGTTCGCATCGTCGGATGTGATGCCCTCGGCCTTTTCCATCTCCTCCAGCGTGGCGAAGGGCGACTTGCCGAAAGCCTTGCGGCGCACGTTCTCGAGCCGCAGGGTCTCGGCGTCCTGGCTGGCGAGCTCGGCCTTGCGCGTGGCCAGATTCAGCGACAGGGATTTCTGGCTGCGCAGCTGCTCGTTCATAGCGAGGCCGGCCAGCAGCCACTGGAAGTTCGGATCCGCGCGATCGCGCTCGGTCTCGCTGGAGGTGAGCACTGCCGCGGTGGGCACGGCCCTGGCCTCCTTGTAGCGCTTGAAATTCGCCGGCGCGATGCGATCCCACGGCAGGGCCGCATCCAGCGAACTCTCGCCGACCTCATTGATGTCGATCGCGGACGGCAGCTGGATGTCCGGCTCGACGCCGTGATGCTGCGTGCTCTCGCCGGTCACGCGGTAGAACTTGCCGATGGTCACGGTCAGCTGGCCGTCCACGGATTTCTGCGTCCAGCGGTCCAGCGGAAACAGCTGCTGCACGGTTCCCTTGCCGAAGCTGCGCTGGCCCACGATATAACCCCGCCCGTAGTCCTGGATCGCGCCGGCAAAGATCTCCGAAGCCGAGGCGCTGTAGCGGTCGATCAGCACCACCAGCGGCCCGTCGTAGACGATGCCGGGTATCGGGTCGGACAGCGCTTCCACGCTGCCGTCGGCGGCCTTCAGCTGCACCACCGGGCCGGAATCGACGAACAGCCCGACCAGACCCTGGGCTTCCTGCAGCAGGCCGCCGCCGTCGCCGCGCAGGTCCAGCACCAGGCCGTCCAGCGGCCCTTCCTTCTTCAGTTCGCCGATCAGGCGCGCCACGTCGCGCGTGGTGCTGCGGTAGTCCGGGTCGCCCCGGTTTTCCGCGTCGGTGTCACTGTAGAAGCTCGGCACGTTGATCACGCCGATATTGAGCTTGCGGCCATTGCGCGTGACCGTGCGCCGCTCCTGCCTGGCCGCCTGGTTTTCCAGCGTGACCTTGCCGCGCGTGAGCTCGACGACCTTCTCCGGTGAACCCGGAGCCGCGCCGGCCGGCAGGATCTGCAGGCGCACCTGCGTGCCACCCTTGCCGCGGATCAGCTGTACCACGTCGTCCAGGCGCCAGCCGACCACGTCCTCGAACGCCCCGTCCCGGCCCTGGGCGATGCCGGTGATGCGGTCCTTGATGCCCAGCGTGCCGGCCACGGCGGCCGGGCCGCCCGGCACCAGGTTCACGATGGAAGCGTAGTCGTCGTCGGATTCCAGCGTGGCGCCGATGCCCTCGTAGCTGAGGCTCATCTGGATCTTGTATTCCTCGGAATTGCGCGCCGAGAAATAGTTCGAATGCGGATCGAAGCTGCGCGCATATGCGTTCATCAGGTTTTCGAACACTTCGTCCACGGTCACCTTGCCGTCCCGCTGCAGGGTGTGTTCGTAGCGCTTTTTCAGCAGCGCCGCGGTGTCGGTCCAGCTCTTGCCCGTCAGCATCAACGACAGCGCGTCGTTCTTCACGCGCTTGCGCCACAGCTCGTTCATTTCCTGCACGGTGGCCGGCCAGGCGGCCTTGCTGCGGTCGAACTCGAAGGATTCAGCCACCGTGAAATCCGGTTCGGTGGCCAGCAGCGACAGCGCATAGTCGATGCGTTCACGATCGCGTTGTTGCCGGCGTGCGTACATGGCGAAGGCCGGTTCGATGGCGCCGCTGTGGATCATGTCGTCGAAGCGGTCCTTGTAGCGGCTGAATTCGGCGATGTCGCTGGCCAGGAAATAGCTGCGCTGGCTGTCCAGCGAATCCAGGTAGCGGTCGTAGACCTGCGCGGACATCTTGTCGTCGATGGTGATGTGGCTGTAGTGCGCGTCCTCGAGCATGGCGCCGACCTTGCGGGCGAGCAGGTGCTGCCGATCGGTCGGAGCCAGCGCGCCGGCCGGCAGCAGGCTGGAGCCGGCGGGCGCCCCGGTCGAGCCCGCGCCGGTGAGGGTCAGTACCAGCAACGCGGCCAGCGCGAGGGCACCCATGGAGCGGCGCGGGCGCCGCGGTATTTCAGGTAAAGTCATGATGCTGGAGGCTAGACGGCGCGGGGGCTGGTCAGCAAGTCCGTTTGTCCCGATGGCGTATTTTCAGAAGCGAAATTTCTCCATTCACCCGCAGGAGGGGCCGTGCAGCCGCTGACTGCCTTGCTCGGTGTCGTGATGGGCTCGTCGGTGGCACTGCTGGCCGGCCTCACCATGACGCTGGCGGTGTTCCTGCTGATGCCCGAATTCCGCGACCGGCTCGCCGGTGAGTTCGCGCCCCTGCTCGTGGCCATTGCCTGGGCAATGCTGCTTGCTGTCCTTTCCACGGCTTCCTTCCTCGGCCAGCTCAGGATGCGTCGCTGGCGGCTGGGCCCACAGCTGGCGCTGGCGGCTTCGATCGTGTTCGTCGCCTGGAAATACTGGCCGGCCTGAGTGGCGACATCGAGGTTGCGCGCGGCGCCAGCCACGGAAGTCTGTGTACAGGCCCCTAGCGCGAGCGCTTGTCCCAGACCTGCCCGTTGCCCAGTGCGCGGTGCACGCCGCTGTTGTAGGGATCCGTGCCGGTACGTTCGCCACTCAGGTCCATCACTTTGAGACGGTCCTGGACCAGGGCGTCGCGGAGCCGCGCCAGTGTGTCCCGGTGGCGCTGGTCGCCACCGGCAGCAGCCCCGGCAGCCGGCCGGGCCTGGTTCGGGCTGCGATTGAAATTGTCGGTGCGCGGCTTCATCTGGCCGGGCGAGTATACAACTACATCCTGTATCCAGGGTTTTCAGTAATTAACTTCAAGCAAGTTGTGAATTTATGTAATGTTCAGCTCAGCCGGCGGCCCAGCCGGAAGATGCACAGCAGCACATAAGGACCCAGCAGGACCAGCCAGTGTCCGGGCGAACCGGCAGCAATCCCGCGCAGGTAATCCAGCAGCAGCGCCAACGGCCCGCCATGGCGCGCCAGCTCGGGACTGTCGGAGTAGTCCCGCAGGTAATCACCAAGGAACAGCCGGCCGGCAAGCCATATCACGAACGGCAGAATCGCCAGCGCAAACAGCAGCGCCAGTGCGAAAACGACCAGTTCATGCTTCAGGGGAGAAAGCCCGCGGAAGCGGCGACGGGTGCGGGCCAGTGCGTTGCTCACGGCGCGGCATAATACCGGATCATGAGCAACAGCAGGTCTTCGCCGCCGCGGCCCGGCCATTTTTCCCGGGCGCCCCGCATGGTAACCGTGGCGGCCACCCAGTTCGCCTGCAGCTGGGACCGGGCGGCCAATATCGATCGCGCCGAGGCGCTGGTACGGCGCGCGGCGCGGGACGGAGCCCAGCTCATCCTGTTGCAGGAGCTGTTCGAAACCCCTTACTTCTGCATCGAACAGGATTCGCGGCACCTGCGGCTGGCCACTTCACTGGCCGGCAACCCGGCTGTGAAGCGCATGGCGCAGCTCGCGCGCGAGCTGGACGTGGTCGTGCCGGTAAGTTTCTTCGAGCACGCCGGGCAGGCTTACTTCAACAGTGTGGCCATCATCGATGCCGGCGGCGCGGTGCTCGGCATCTATCGCAAGGCGCATATTCCCAACGGCCCGGGGTACCAGGAGAAGACCTACTTCTCGCCGGGGGATACGGGTTTTCGCGTGTGGGACACGCGCTTCGGACGCATCGGCGTGGGCATCTGCTGGGACCAGTGGTTCCCGGAAAGCGCGCGTGCCATGGCGCTGATGGGCGCCGAGCTGCTGTTCTACCCGACCGCGATCGGCAGCGAGCCGCCGCCGGCGCTGCCGGTGCATTCGCGCGACCACTGGCAGCGCACGCAGCAGGGTCATGCGGCCGCCAACCTGATGCCGCTCATCGCCGCCAACCGCATCGGTACCGAACGCTCGCTGCAGGCGCCGGAAGAACTCTACATCCGCTTCTACGGTTCCTCGTTCATCGCCGATGCGCAGGGCGCGAAGGTGGCCGAGGCGGACGAGGAGAGCGAATCAGTGGTACTGGCGCAGTTCGACCTGGCCGCCGCCGCCGAGCTGCGCGACAACTGGTTCGTGTTCCGGGACCGCCGCCCCGAGCTGTACACGGTGCTGACTTCGCTGGATGGGCTGCAGGATTCTCCCCCGTGTCCGTGAAAATCCTGTTCGTCTGCTTCGGGAACATCTGCCGCTCGCCCACGGTGGAGGGTGTGGCGCGCCATCTGGCGGCATGCGAGGCGCCGCAACTCGGACTGACGTTCGACTCCGCGGGCACCGCCGGTTACCACAGCGGTGATGCGCCGGATCCGCGCAGCCAGCGCGCGGCACTGGCCCGTGGCTACGACATCTCGGGGCTGCGCGCGCGGCAGCTCACCGCGCAGGACTTCCACCGCTTCGACCTGCTGCTGGCCATGGACCAGGACAATCTTGCGGCGATGCGCGCGCTGGCGCCGCGCGGTGCGGCCGGCCGCGCGCGGTTGTTCCTGTCGTTCCACCCGCAGCGCGGCGAGCGCGCCGTACCCGATCCGTATTACGGCGGGCCGGCGGGTTTCGAGGCCGTGCTCGACCTGGCCGAGCAGGGCGCGAGGGAGTTATTCCTCGCGCTGGCTGCGGTCCGCGCCACCGAAGGAGCCGGAGCCCGCTGACGAGGACCACACCACTGCCGGGCGCTCCGGAGGTGGGGGCGGCGGCGGCGCGATGCGCTCCTGCGCGGGTGCGGGCGGCATTTCGTCATGGCGGGGTGCGGCTGTCGCTGGCGATTCGCCGATGTCCGGTCGGGAAGTCTGGCCGGGCTCCTCGGCATGTCCACCGCCAGCCTCGCCATGCAGACGGCCCGTGGCGGCAAGGCCGCCCATGGCCGCGCCTTCACCGCCACGTCCGCCGCGACCGCGGCGGCGGCGCCCGCCGCGGCGCGAGCGCTTTTCCCCTTCGGGCCGTGCCGCACCGCCTTCCGGTGCACTTGTCGCTACGGCCGGGGTTGCGGCCTCCGGCGACTTCTGTGCAGGCGACTGTTCGCGGCGCGGCCTGTGCTCGCCGCCACGCTGTTCGCCGCGAGGCTGCTGGGAACCGCGTGCCGCATCGGCTTCGGGGCGAGCGGGTCGCCGCTCGCCATCGCGGCCGTGGTGGCGTTCCCGCTGGCGCTCGTCGCGTCCGCGGCGCCCGTGACGATCACGATCCCGGTCGCGGCCATGGCCGCGCTCGTCCCGGCCGGCACGATCGGCGCGTGGGGCGGTGCCGGCCGCGTCGCGGCCATTGGCTGCGGCGGGCGGGGCATCGCCGAAGAAGGCCGTCTTGAGCCAGCCGACCAGCCCGCGGCGAGGCGGGGCGTTCACGACGATCACCGGTGCCGGCGCCGGTTCGGGCGCAGGTGCCGGGGCCGTGGGAATGATGGTGGTCACCGCCGGCTGCGGAGCCGGGGGGCGCCGGGCCTGCAGCGCCACGTCCGGGGTTTCCGCCTGCGTCGGCATCTTGTAGGAGGACTGCACGTTCTCGGCGAGCCCCAGCTCATCGCTGCGCACGCGGCGGATGGCGAACTCGGGTGTCTCCATGTCCTTGTTCGGCACCAGCACCACCTCGACGCCGCACTTTTCCTGGATGTCGCCCAGCGCCGCGCGCTTCTCGTTCATCAGGTAGGTGGCCACGTTGATCGGCACCTGCACGATCAGCCGGCCGGTGCGTTCCTTGCGCGCGTCCTCGCCGGCCAGGCGCAGGATGGCCAGCGCCATGGATTCCACGCTGCGGATCGTGCCCAGGCCCTGGCAGCGCGGGCAGGCCACGTGGCTGGAGTCGTCCAGGCTCGGGCGCAGGCGCTGGCGCGACATCTCCAGCAACCCGAAGCGCGACAGGCGGCCGATCTGGATGCGGGCGCGGTCCTGCTTGACCGCATCGCGCAGCCGCTCCTCGACCTCGCGCTGGTTCTTCGAGGACTCCATGTCGATGAAGTCGATGACGATCAGCCCGCCGGCGTCGCGGATGCGCAGCTGGCGGGCGATCTCGTCGGCGGCCTCGAGGTTGGTGTTGAAGGCGGTGGTCTCGATGTCCGAGCCGCGCGTGGCGCGCGCCGAGTTGATGTCGATGGATACCAGCGCCTCGGTGTAGTCGATCACCAGCGAGCCGCCGGCGGGCAGCTGCACCTTGTGCGCGTAGGCGGATTCGATCTGGCTCTCGATCTGGAAGCGCGTGAACAGCGGCACGTCTTCCTGGTAGAGCTTCAGCCGGCGCTGCGCTTCGGGCGGCATGAAGCGCTGCATGTACTCCTGCGCCTTCTGGAAGGCGGCCGGGTCATCGACCTGGATCTCGCCGATGTCGTCGGAAAGATAATCCCGCAGCACGCGGGTCACCGCGTCGCTTTCCTGGTAGACCAGGAAGGGGGCGGGCCGCGACTGGATGCCTTCGGCGATGGCATCCCATTGCGTCTTCAGGTTGTCGAGGTCCCATTGCAGTTCTTCCGCCGAGCGGCCCACGCCGGCCGTGCGGATGATGGCGCCCATGCCCTCGGGGATGACCAGCTGATCCATGGTCTCGCGCATCTGGTCGCGCTCCTCGCCCTCGATGCGGCGCGAGACGCCGCCGGCGCGCGGATTGTTGGGCATCAGCACCAGGAAGCGGCCTGCGAGGCTGATGAAGGTGGTCAGCGCCGCGCCCTTGTTGCCGCGCTCCTCCTTCTCGACCTGCACGACGATCTCCTGTCCCTCGGACAGGATCTCGCGCATGCTGCGGTTGCCCTGCGGCTGGCCGTCGCGGAAGTGCTCCTTCGAGATCTCCTTCAGCGGCAGGAAGCCGTGCCGCTCCGAGCCGTAGTCGACGAAGACGGCTTCGAGCGAGGGTTCGATGCGCGCGATGCGCGCCTTATAGATGTTGGCTTTCTTCTGTTCCCGGGACGGGATGTCGATCGACAGGTCGTACAGTTTCTGGCCATCGACGAGCGCAACGCGCAGCTCTTCCTGCTGCGTTGCATTGACGAGCATTCGTTTCATGAATTCCACTCATTGGGTGCCGTGTGGCAGGCCGCGAGTCCGCGCGCGCAAACGCGGGCGCGAAGTCGAGCCGGGGCAGGCAGAGAAGCACAGCCAGGCGGGCCAGCAAGCTGGCCAGGAGGGCGTGGATTGTTGTTTGCACTTTCAGAACCTGGCCTTCGCCTCTGACGCGAAAGCGCGAGCAATCCGTGGCTACTGCCGACCTGCGGGGCCCATGGGCTCACCCCATTACGGGGAACCTCGACCGGCCCTGCGGTCTGCCAAACGATGATCCGCACAGCGGATCAACTGGGATAATGCGGCGAGGCCGCAAGCGTTCCGTGCCGCTCGCGGGGTGGCTCTGCGAGGAGCGCCACCGCCGCGGTAGGGGCACGTGGCGGCGAGTATACTCACAGTTGCTTGGAAAACAAGGTCTTACATCCAGAAGAGATCCGGAGCGCTGAATCCGGGGCGGCCGGCCGCACGCCGGTGCGCAATGAAGTCCTCGGCGCCGAGGATGCGGGAGTGCGCGTGGACAAGGTGCTCGCGCGCCTGTTGCCGGGCGTGCCGCGCACGCGGATCTTCCGGCTGCTGCGCCGTGGCGAGGTGCGCCTGAATGGCCGGCGTGTCGGCGGCGAGGCACGGGTTGCCGCGGGCGACGTGCTGCGCGTGCCTCCCGTGCGGCTCGAGGCACCGCAGGAAAGGAGCGCGCCACGCGTTGCGACCCGGCTCGCGGCGCAGGTGCGCCAGGCCATCCTGCACGAGGACGAACGCCTGCTGGTGATCGACAAGCCCGCCGGCATCGCCGTGCATGGCGGCAGCGGCATTTCGGCAGGAGTCATCGAGGCGCTGCGCGCGGCGCGTCCCGAAGAAACCCTGGAACTGGTGCACCGCCTGGACCGCGACACCAGCGGCTGCCTGCTGGTGGCGCGCCGGCGCTCTACATTGCGCAGCCTGCATGCTCTGCTGCGCGAGGATTCAGCCGGCGAGGCCGACGGTTTCGACAAGCGCTACCTGGCGCTGGTGCGCGGCAAATGGGAACTGGGCAGCAAGCGCATCGAGGCGCCGCTGCGCACGGACATCCGCGTGGGCGGCGAACGCACGGTGAAGGTCGACGCCGGCGGCAAGGCGGCGGCCAGCGAATTCCGCGTGGTGCAGTTCTTCGGCAACCTGGCCACGCTGCTGGAGGTGCGGCTGTTCACCGGGCGGACCCACCAGATACGCGTGCACGCCGCCTATGCCGGGCATCCCGTGGCCGGCGACGAAAAATACGGCGACGCGGATTTCAACCGGCAGATGCAATCCTTTGGCCTTGCGCGGCTGTTCCTGCACGCGCACAGCATCAGCTTCGAGGATCCGGACGGACGCGGCCTGGTGAGTGTCAGCGCGCCGCTGCCGCCGGAACTGCACGCGGTGATCGACGCATTGGCTGCCCGCGCCGGCAAGCTGCGACCTGCCGGAAATGTCCGTGCCGGCGTGGCGGCCAAGCGTGTTCTCAGACAACCACGCCCAGCCGGCGCAGCGCCGCGCACAGCCAGATCAGCGGCAAGCCGACCAGCGCGGTCGGATCGCGCGTCTCGACCGACTCGAAGAGGCTCACGCCCAGGCCCTCGCACTTGAAACCGCCGGCGCAATCGAAGGCCGGCTCGCGGTCGATGTAGCGGCCGATTTCCAGGTGGGTCAGTGGCCTGACCTGCACGGCGGTCAGGTCCACATGCGCCAGCTCGACGGCATCGCGGATCACCGCCACCCCTGTATCGAAGCGCACGGTGCGGCCGGCCATGTCGGCGAGCTGCGCGTGCGCGTGAGTGCGGTCGCCGGGCTTGTGCAGCAGCACCATCTCCGTCCCGATCCGGAGCGAGGCCACCTGGTCGCTGCCGATCACGATGGCGCCGGGATGCATTGCCGCCACCGCGCGCGCCTTGGCGAGCGCCAGGCGCGCCGCGCGCGTTGCCGGTGCCTCGCCGGCCATTTCCGCCTCGTCCACCTGCGGGGCCAGCGCGCTGAAGGGCAACCGCAGCCGTTCCAGCAACTGCCGGCGATGAGCCGAGGTGGAGGCGAGAATGATCTGCGGCGTGGGCGTCATGTGCCTGAATAACAAGAACTTGCGCCCACCCGGGGGGCTACCTATGATACGCGCCCCATGCCCGAGGACGGCGCCAAACCGGTCAATGTGGCGGTTCTGGCCGATGCGGGAAGCAGGCTTTCGCTGGCGATTCCGGTCGAGCGGCTGGAGCGCATCGCCGGGCTCCTGGCCAGCCGTGAAGGCATGGTGAGCGGCAGCGTGGCGTTCTCCCGCGAGGAGGGACGCATCGTCGCCGAGGTCGAGCTGTCGGCGAGCCTGTGGCTGCGCTGCCAGCGCTGCCTGCAGGGGCTGCTGCTGCCCATCAGGAGCCGCTCGCGCGTGGTGCTGCTGGCGAATGAAGAAGAGGCGGCAGGTGTGCCGCCGGAACTGGAAACGGCGCTTGCTCCGGAAGGCCGGCTGCGGCCGGCGGACCTGGTGGAAGAAGAACTGCTGCTGGCGTTGCCAGCGGCGCCGCGCCATGCAGGGTCGTGCCCGGACGGCCGGCGGAGCGGAATGCAGGAAAACGATTTGCAGACGCAGCGGCCCTTTGCCGGATTGGGCGAGCTGCTGGGTCGGCCGAAGCACTGAAGGATTGAGGAGAAACGACGATGCCAGTCCAGAAGAGTCGCAAGACTCCCAGCAAGCGCGGAATGCACCGCTCACATGACCACGTGGCCAAGCCCGCGCTGTCTATCGATCCGCAGTCGGGCGAAACCCACCTGCGCCATCGTGTGACGCCGGATGGCTTCTACCGTGGCAGGCGCGTGATCGAAGCACCCGCCGACGCGGCCGACCAGGATTGAAGTACTCCCGGATCATCGGCACCGGTTCGTATCTTCCCGGGAAGGTGGTGCACAACACCGACCTCGAGAAGATGATGGATACCTCCGACCAGTGGATCCGTGAGCGTACCGGCATCGAGCGGCGCCATTACGCCGCCGCGGGCGAGACCACCGTCGACATGGGCGAGGCGGCCGCACGCCGCGCCATCGAGGCCGCGGGCCTGGCGCCTTCCGACATCGACCTGATCGTCTTCGCGACCGCAACACCGGACCTGGTGTTTCCCAACTGCGGCACGCTGTTGCAGGCCCGGCTGGGCTGCGTCGGTGCGCCGGCCTTCAGCGTCGAGGCCGCCTGCAGCGGCTTCATTTACGCGCTGTCCATCGCCGACAAGTTCGTGCGCATGGGCGATGCCCGGCGCGCGCTGGTGGTGGGTGCGGAGACGCTGACACGCATCACGGATTTTGCCGATCGGACGACCGCGATCCTGTTTGCCGATGGCGCCGGCGCCGTGGTGCTGGCTCCGTCGGACGAGGCCGGGATCCTCTCCACGCACCTGCATTCCGACGGCAGCTACAAGGATCTGCTGTACTGCACCGGCGGCGTATCGAAGGGCTATCCGCCGGATTCGGGCAATCGCGCGGTGATCCGCATGGCCGGCCGCGAAACCTTCAAGGTCGCGGTGACCATGCTGGGCAATTCGGTCGACGAGGTGCTGGCGAAGAACCACCTCGACAAGTCGGCCATCGACTGGCTGGTGCCGCACCAGGCGAACATCCGCATCATCCAGGCCGTGGCGAAGAAGCTCGACCTGCCGATGGAGCGCGTGATCGTCACCGTGCAGGAGCAGGGCAACACGTCCGCGGCCTCGGTGCCGCTGGCGCTGGATACCGGCGTGCGCGACGGGCGCATCCGGCGCGGCGAGCTGCTGCTGCTGGAAGCCTTCGGCGGCGGGTTCACCTGGGGCGCCGCGCTGGTCCGGTTCTGATCCCTGGTCTCAGGATGAGGGGAAAAGTCTTGTGAGATCGATGCCGATTTCCGGCAATGCCGCGACGCGGGCGATGCCTGGCTTGCTGCTGGTGTCGAGTTCCAGATACCGCCCGTCGCGCGGCACACGATAACGCTTCAGTTCGCCGCCCCGAAGGTCCACGATCCATGTCTCGGGGATGCCATGGCGGGCATACAGCGGCAGCTTCACGTCCATGTCGTAGCGCAGCGTGGAGTCGCTCACCTCGATCAGCAGCAGCACGTCTGCCGGCGCCGGTTGCCTGCTGCCGTAGTCGTCGGCACTGGGGGCCAGCAGCGCCAGGTCCGGCTGCGGTTCCGAGCGCAGGTTCAGGCGCACCGCGCCCTGCACCCGCACGATCGCCTGGTCGCCGACGGCCCGCACGAACAGCCGGTTGAGGATATCCACGGCGCGGCCGTGGTCGATGCCGATGGGCGCCATGTCGATGATCTCTCCCTCGATCAGTTCGACGCGCGCGTCTGGCGCGAGCAGGCCAACCTCCGCCATCCGGTAGTAATCGTCGACCGTGATGAGATGCTTGTGCGGCAGGCTGGCCATGCGGGAGTTCATCGGAACGCTGAACCTCACAGGAAGTCTATCGCGAAAGGCGGGCGTCGACATCATGCGATGGACCCGGGCGTTCCGGAAGGCGCGAATTCATCCAGGAAAGGCAGAAATGCAGGGGCGACCGTTCCGCCTGCGGATCGTGCCGAAGCAGCGGCGGGAGACGGTGGCTCCGGTTCTTCTTGCAGCTACTCGATCTCGCGCCAGCTGATGCGTTTGGCGGTGCCCGCCGCGCCGCCGCCGTTCTTCTGGTCCGTGCTCACCGTCGTGCCGTTGGCGAGCACGGATTCGATGACGACCTTGCCGCCATGGACGGTGCCGGAGCTGTTGCCGCCCAGTTGCACCTGCGTGCTGCCCACGGTCTGCGCCTGGAAGGCGTTGGTGGTCAGCAGGAAGCCGCTGGTATAGGAGAACTGGTACAGGATGCTCGACCCTGTGGGCTCGCAGTAATCGCTCTGCGGGCTGTTGGAGGCGATCACCAGCGTGCCGAGCTGCAGCCCGGGATCGATGTTGAACAGCTCGCCGGCAGGAGTCGTCACGTACCAGCCGTTGTTGGAGGCCCAGTCCACCGTCGCGGAGGTGGTGGTGCGCGGCGAGGTGGAGGTGTCCAGTGTCTGGCTCACCATCGCGGCGCCGGAACTCGTCAGCACGCCGACATACGTGCCGGCGTCCTTCACCGCATACACCGCCTGCGCCACGGAGGTGGAAGGCGAATCCAGCGAGCCGCTGCCCGAGACGTTGAGGTACCGGCCGGTACCGAAGTAGAGCACGGTGTAGGTGTGGCCGCCGGAACTGATCTTCGCCAGTTCGGGCCGCACCATGATGGGCTGGTTGCCCGCCGTGCTGGAGGTGTCCGCGAGTTTCAGCGCCGTTCCCGCACTGATGTCGAAGCGCCACAGCGAACCGTTCAGGTCGCCGCCGTAGACGTACTGGGTGACGTTGTTGACCAGGCCCTGTTCCACGTAGTTGGCAATGCGCCCGATGCCGCTCAATTGCTCGTTGGCCGTGGTGGTGGTGGCGATGTCGCTCAGTTCCGCGCCGGTGAAGGCATCCACCACGAACAGGTGGCCCTTCTTGTCCCCGGACGTGTTGTTGTAGCCGGAGGTGAAGAGCACCACCCATTTGTTGTCGGAAGCGCGCTTGGTGATGATCGGGTTGCCGTAGGAATAACCCACGTCGGCGTCGGTGGCCGTGGTGAACTCCCACAGTGCCTTCGGGTTGGCCGGATCGGTGACGTCGAGTGCGTAATAGCCCTTGCCGCCGGCGCCGAGGCCGCCTACGAGGATGGTGGACCAGGAGCTGGTGCTGCTGTTGTAGGCATCGCCGATGGAGATCGGTCCGTCCACGTAGAAGCGGTGATTGGTCGAGTAGTCGGAGGCGGCGAGCTTGTAGAGGTTGGGCAGGACGGCGGCAGGGATGTAGGCCCAGCGTTCCTTGCCCGAGCCACTCTGGCCCGTGGTGCCGTCGAAGGCGTGCAGCATGCCGTCGTTGCCGCCGACGTAGACCGTGGCGGCCCGGCTCGCCTCGTTCGCCAGGAAGGTGGAATATCCCGTATCGGTGTAGGAAAACGGCGGCTTGCGCACGAATACGGGTGCGGAATCGACGACGTCGCCGAGCACGTGCTCGCGCTGGCGGAACAGCTGGGCATCCGCCGTCGAGTCGCTGGTGACCTCATTGGTCCGCACGCCGCGGAGGTAGTCGACCATGGCGCTGGCGCTGGCATTGGTCTTCTGGTTGGAGCTCCAGGTGGCGTACTGCGTCAGTGCGCCGCCTGGATTGGTGGAATCGGAATTGAAGTAGGTCTTTTCCGTGGTCGTCAGGTTGGCATAGGTGAAAGTGCGCAGGTTGCCGGTGGCGCCGCTCTTGAACGCATAGATGTAGCGTCCCGTGGTCGGATTCTGGCCATCCAGCAGCGTCTGGGCCTGCCAGGTATTCGTGGTGGTGATCGCGCCCGTGACCACGTCGATGGTGCGTGCCAGCAGGTCGCCGGTCCACGCCACGGTCTTGAACTGCCCGATGTAGGCGGTGTTGTCGCCGTCGATGGGTTGCAGGTTGCTGGTGGCTGCGGCCGCCGAGGAACCTACCACCGCCGAAATGCTCTGCAGCGCCTTGCTCAGCTGCGTCACGACGGCATCCGGATCCTTCGCGCTCAGGTTGGCGCCGGTCGAATCGATGCCGTGTCCGTTCACCGCCGCATGCCACAGGTCGTCGATGCGGTACGTATCCTGGTTCGAACCGCTGGCAATCGGATTGGGCCAGTTCTTGGTGCCGGCCACGATGGCTGCGTAGTCCCCGGGGTTCGCCAGCGAGCCGCTGAGACCCAGGCCCAGCGTGTAGGTCGTCATGTGCTGGAAGGCGACCGGATCGGTAGTGGAAGCCGGAACGTTATCCGCCGACACGTCGATGTTCGTGCCTTCGTCCGTGAGGCCGCCGATCGATCCCGCGGGTCGCAGGTCGGTGTTGTAGTAGTAGTACGCCACGTCGGCCAACGTGTTCTGGGCGGCCGAGCTGTCCTTGTAGGGCGGCAATACGCCGGAGACGCCGTCCTGGTCGCCGACGCGCGTTACATTGTCCATCTCGAAAGGACCGTAGTTGTTGCTGGCGGACCCCGGGCTGGTGCTGTCGCTGGTCGGGCTCTCGGGGGAGTTGGAGTTCCAGGAGCCGTCCGTCGCCATGATGGTGAAATTCTTCTGGCAGGAATACTGCACCGGATCGTGGGTGTGGGTGCTGCCGGAGGAGAACTTGCCGGCGTAGTAGCGGCCGGCCTTCGACAGCGCGCCGCGCAGCGGCGTGAAGGAGCTTCCGTTGGTGCCGTAGAGCGTCGCAAACCACTTGCCCTTCTGTCCGGTGGCCGTGGTGTCACTGAATTTCGCGATATCCAGGAACTTGCTGCCGGTGACACCGGTATCGGAGATCACGGTAAACCCCACGCGGTACTGGTCGTTCACGCTGGTGAAGGCACGGCCAGCCGCCGACTTCATCATCAGCAGGCGCGTGCGGTAGTAGCTGTACCAGTTCGCGAAGTTTTGCTGCTGCTGGCTACTGATGCCAGCACTCGTCCAGGTCTGTCCGGAGGCGGGTACCCGCGTGTACGAGGAAGAACTCGCACAGGTGCTGGGAGGGGACGTCTGGCTGTACGCTCCCCCACCCGTGTAGTTGTAATAGAAATAATTCGCATCCGATCCTGTCTGGTGTTTGTAGGCAACCTTGACACTGCTTCCGCCACCCGAACCACCATTACCGTTAGCCGAGCCCCCGACTGAGACCTTGAAATGGGTTGAGTCAACAATCGCGGTGATGTTGAAAGGCCCGCCATTGATGGTGTTTATCGAGATGTTGCCTACTTTGTTACTCGTGCCCGTCACGCCCGAGATCGTGACCTGATCGCCGACTGCGGGAGTATATGCAGGAGTCGAGGGGCTATATCCCGTAGTGGGGTGTGTGACGGTGATTGTCGTGTTGCCATTGGTTGTGGCAATGGGATTGCTGCCCAAGGTCTGGTTGTATGTGGTGTAGACCGGACTGGATGCGGACAGGTCAACGACAGTGGAACCGCTGCTGAACCCGCCGGTAGTTCCCCCCTTGGCCGCGGTGAACGTGGCATTCGCGTAGGACGAGCCATCCGCATTGAGCGGCGGATTGTAGGTGGTGCTCGGATTGTAGTAGATGGTGTTGTAGCCGAAGTTCAGCGCGCAGGCCTTGGCATCGCTGCCGCCGTTGCCGTAATCGTTATCGACCGAATCCGGCAGGAACTCATCGTTCATGCTCAGCGAATCGTCCAGCACGAAGAAGATGTTCGGCGCGACGACCTTGCCGAGACCGGTCACCAGCGGCGAGGTGGCGAGCGTGAGCGGGTCGGCCAGCGCATTGGTCATGCCGAAGGTGGCGATGGTGAACCAGGCGATGAGGCGGAGGATTCTGCGGTCGGAGTGCACGGCTGTTCTCCCGTGGATCAGAGCACGACCCAGGTCTGCACGTACCGCACGGTGCTGCGCGGCCCGGTGATCTGGGTCGTGATCCGGTAATAAGTCAGCGAAGAACCGGTGAAGGCATGGCCCGAGTAGCTGGGGCCGACCTTGGTGCTGCTGGTGCTGTCGCCGCTGGCGTCGGCGCTGGCGCAGACCATCGCGGTGACACCGTCGGCCGCCAGCGCGGCACCCGGGTCGCCGGCGGCATTGCACATGCGGTTGATCACGTAACGGACCTCGTAGCCGGTGGGAACCCCCGCCGGAGTCGCCGGCTTGAACGCCGAGACATTGCAGTTGACCTGCGGGTTCAGGCCGGACCAGTCGACATCGTCGGTGGTATCCGAGGAAGTGCGTGTGCCGGTGATGTCGCAGCCGTCGCGCGAGGAGGCGTAGTAGCCGCTGCCGGTCTGGTCCGCATACAGGGTGCTGCTGGCGTTGGCGTTCAGCCAGGCGATCGCGGTTTCCGCGCCCGCGTCGCCCGAGGCCAGCGCGGCCTTCTTGAAGCTGAGGTTGCCGGCGATCAGCGTGGCGGTGTCGGTGGAGCGCAGCAGCGCCACGGCCGCGAAGCTGATGATCACCAGGCCGATGAGCACCACGATCAGGGAAATGCCGCGTTGATTTTTCATGAGCCGGACCAGATCGAGTTGATGACCGGTACCACCACGGTCAGTACCTGGTAGCGGAAACGCTGCTCGTCGGCGCCGAACGTGCGCACGCGCGCCGTGGTCGGATCGCTGGGATCGTCCTGCCACAGCGTCACGGAGGATTGCGCGACCGTGGTGGCCTCGCGGTTGCCGCGCGAGACGATCGAGATGCGCACGGCCTTGATGCGCTGCAGGTCGGTCGAGGAGGGCGCGGCCCAGCTGCCGGTCGCGTCGACCCAGGCATTGACGATGGAGCTGCCGGTGTCGGCCACGCCGTACTGGGCCTGCAGCTCGACGAGCTGCGGGGAGACCGTGGAGACTCCGGCCACGGTCGGCAGCGGCAGGGTGCCCAGGTCCAGCGGGTTCCACCAGGCCAGGTCACAGCTGTTGGTGGCGGAAGGCTGCGCGGCGCCGTCGTTGCAGAGCAGGCCGTAGCGGCGTATGCCGTAGCTGCCCATGTTCACCACGTTGTCACCCACGTCGTAGGCGACGGCGTTGGTGAACACCGAGCCGGGGCTGGACGGGTTGTAATAGTTGGTGCCGCCCGCGGCGTGCGACAGCAGCCAGCCGGAACCATTGGCCGTGGGCGCCACGCTCAACTGCATCAGCGTGCAGATCTTGGCGGCGTTGCTGGCGCCGACCAGGATCAGGTCGCCGTTCTGCAGGCCGGCCTTGCCATCCACGCTCAGTTGCGCCGTGGCGTCGGCCATCGCGGCGATCAGGCGCGTCGGGGCGGCGCCGAAATCCGAATCGCTGCGGATCATCTCGAGGCTGTCGGGGCCGCTGCCGCCGTCGATGATGCGGATGGGCAGGAGCGGTGCGCCATTGCCGTTCGTGGTGGCGGCGTTCTTCCAGGCAATGTTCACGCCCTGCCCGCACATCGGGCCGTTGGCGCCCGTCGACAGCGGCAGCGACAGGCCCGCGCCGGCCATGCGGATTTCCTGCTCCAGCGCATACATGCCCATGGCGGCGCCGATCTCGGCATCGTTGCGGCCGGTCGTGGTGTTGGCGCGGGCCTGGTAGGTGGTCAGCACGTTCAGCACGACGATGGCGGTGATCGCCGCCAGCAGGATGGCGATCATCAGCTCGATCAGCGAGAAGCCGGTCTGGCGGATGTGCTTCATGAGTTCTTCGCCAGCGTGGCCGATATCGTGTACTGGCTGGTGGTGGAGGCGCCGGGCACCTGCCAGGTGATGGTGATGGTGACGACGTTGCCGTTCACGGTCACCGTGCGCGTGCTCCCCGGGAGCGGCGTGCTGACGCTGCCGGTCATCGTGGTGGCGTAGGTGGAGAGGCTCGCCGGATCCATCACCCACATGCGGGCGATGGTTTCATTGGCCATGGTCGAGGCGACCGAGCGGTATTCCAGCTGGCCCGCATCCTTCATGGTCTGCCCCAGCACCCGCACCAGCCCCAGCACCGAGACCGACAGCAGCACCACCGAGACCAGCACCTCGATCATCATCGAACCGCGCTGCGCGCTGCGCCGCGCGCGACTGCCTGCGCGGGACTTCACGGGAAGTAAGGTGTGACGAAACATACTTTTGGCTCGGTGGAGGACAGCGACAGCGTGGGATCGCACAGGCGCGCAAGGCCTCCGGTAGTGAGCTGGATTTCCAGGCACTTGTAGCCGTGCGGGTCGGCAGTGGCGGCGCAGGAGGCGTTGGTCGACTTGATGTTGATCTGCGTCGGCCCGGCGGACTTGCGACCGAATGCA
>DATJXQ010000111.1:0-3373 GCA_035500015.1 Steroidobacteraceae bacterium | reverse complement strand
CAGCGGATATTTCAGCAGCGGGGACAGCACGGAGCGCGAATCGGTCATGGGCCCGAGTATATGCAGGCCGGCGGCGTATATCATCGCGTGATGCCCGGCCATCACGCGATCATCCTGCTGGCAGTGACGCTGGCCACCTTCTTCCTGTACACGCGCGCGTGGATCAGGATGGAACTGGTTTCGCTGCTGCTGCTGCTGTCGCTGCTGCTGCTGTTCCACTTCTTTCCGTACGACGGCATGGGCGAGCGCCTGTCGGACGCCACCATTTTCCAGGCCTTCGGGCATCCGGCGCTGGTGGCGATCTGCTCGCTGATGATCCTGGCGCAGGGCCTGACCATGACCGGCGCCATGGAACCCGTGGTGCAGGTGCTGACCCGCGTGTGGCGCTGGAATCGCGGCGCCGGGCTGCTGCTCACCCTGGCGCTGGCCTGCACGGTCAGCGGCTTCGTCAACGACACGCCGGTACTGGTGCTGATGCTGCCCATGCTGCTGGGCGTGGCAAGGCGCAGCGGCCATGGTGTCGGCAGGGCGCTGATGCCGGTCAATTTTGCCATCCTCGCCGGTGGCATGCTCACCAGCGTCGGCACTTCGACCAACCTGCTCGTGCTGTCGATCGCGGCGGACATGGGCATGCGGCCCATGGGCCTGTTCGATTTCACCGGCATCGCCGCCACCTCGCTGCTGGTGACGCTGCCCTACCTGTGGCTGCTGGCGCCGCGCCTGCTGCCCGAGCGCGGCGGGCAGCAGCGCGCGGCCGAGCGCATCTACGCGGCGCGCATCGTCGTGCCGGAACAGGGCGACGCGCTGCGCAATCGCACGCTGGCGCGCGCCGGGCGCAGGCTCGGGCGGCCGCTGCCGGTGGCCGGCGTGCAGCGCGGCAGCGCGGAGCTCGCCATTGCCGCGGACACCGTGCTGCAGGCCGGCGATGCGCTCATCCTGAACGACACCGTGCAGGGCCTGACCGAGATCGCCTCGCTGTTCAAGGTCGACCTGTACGACCGCAGCGGCATGTCGCACTTCGTGGAGCAGGATGCTTCCAAGGTGGATATCCAGCTCGCCGAGGTGGTGATCGGTGCCGAGGCCGGGCTGGTGGACCGCACGCTGGCCGGGGCGCGCTTCGCGCAGCAGCACGGCGTGGCGGTGGTGGGGATCAGCCGCGGCACGGAAGACCTGCTGCGGCGGGAAGCCGGGCTCGGCAGCGTGCGGCTGGCGGCCGGCGACGTGCTGCTGGTGCAGGCGCCGCTGCCGCGCATCGAGGCGCTGAAGTCCGAACCGGGCCTGCTGGTGGTCGGCGGCGACATGCCGCTGCCGCACACGCCGCAGGCGCGCTGGGCGCTGGCCATCATGGTGGCGGTGATCGCCGTTGCCGCGCTGAAGTGGCTGCCGATCCACGTGGCCGCCTTCATCGGTGTGATCGCCATGCTGCTGGCGCGCTGCGTGCGGCTGGAAGGTCTGGGCCGTGCGCTCAGCCTGCAGGTGGTGCTGCTGGTGGCTTCCAGCATCGCGCTTGGCCACGCGCTGGTGGCCACAGGGGCCGCCAACTGGCTGGCTGGCGGAGTAGCGCATCTGGCCAGCGGGCTCGCGCCGGCGTGGCAACTGGCGTTGTTCATGGCCTTTTCAGCCTTGCTGACCAATTTCGTGTCCAACAGCGCGGCTGCCGCGGTCGGCACTCCGGTTGCCGTGGCGGCGGCGGCCAGCCTCGGCCAGCCGCTGGAGCCCTTCGTGCTGGCAGTGTTGTTCGGTGCCAACCTCAGCTACGCCACGCCCATGGCCTACCAGACCAACCTGCTGGTGATGAATGCGGCCGGTTACCGGTTCGCGGACTTCGTGCGGGTGGGCCTGCCGCTGGTGCTGCTGCTGCTGGCGGTGCTGTCGTGGCTGCTGGTACGCAGTTACGGCCTGTAGGCGGACCTGGCGCTCAGCCCGGTTGCTCGCCCGCCACCGTCGTACGGTACATCTCGCGGCGGAAGCCATCGTAGTCGTTGAAGGCCTGGTGCACGCACAGGCGGTTGTCCCACAGCGCCACGGTGCCCGGCTCCCAGCGCAGCCGGCACGTGAACGCGGGCTGTGTCAGGTGCGCGCACAGCATCGCGAGCAGCGGGCGGGCTTCGGCATCAGCCATGCCTTCGATGCCGATGGCGTAGGAGCTGTCCAGGTAGAGCGACTGCTCGCCGCTGCGCGGATGTGTGCGCAGCAGCGGATGCGCACTGCCCTCGACCTTGCGCCGCAGTCCTTCCGGCAGTGCTGGCTGCGTGCGGGTAGCCGCCAGACGCCCGATGGGACTGTCGCGGACTTCGGCATTGGCCTGTGCCGAGACGAGCACGTCGCGCATCGAGAAGCGCACCCGGAGAGGGGCCAGCATGGCGCGCATGGCCCCGCCCAGCATACGCAGCGCCAGCGCGCCGTCGGCCCACAGGGTGTCGCCGCCATATGGCGGGGTCTCCACGGCCCTGAGGATGGTGATGGACGGCGGCGCCTCGAGGAAGGGCGAGTCGGTATGCCAGCCTGAACCGAACACATGGGCCGAGCGGTCGTCGGCCTCCTTGATGATGGGCTGCACCTCCCGGAAGCCCGGTACGCCTTCGGTGTAGGCATCCTCGGCGAACTGGCCGAAGCGGCGGCTGAAGGCATGATGCCCGGCATGGCCGATGTCCCGGCCACGGAAGAAAATCATCTTGTGCCGGAACAGCGCGTCCTCGACCTCGGTGAACTGGGCGTCCGTGATGTGTGCGGGATCCACGCCGCGGATTTCCGCGCCCATGGCCGCGGCCAGCGGCAGCGCCGTGATGTGCCGGTACGGCCGGGCATGATTGTCGAACTTGCCGTGCGGATGCAGGAACACCAGGTCACCCCCTCCGTTGCCGCCCGAGACCGGCATGCCGCGCGCGGCGGCCTGCCCGCCGCAGCCCGCGGTTGCCGGCAATGGCGCGGCTGACCTAGGCTTGAGCGGCTCTACAACACGAACCGGGAGTTTCAATGAGCATCACTTCGGAATTCAAGGAATTTGCCATGAAGGGCAATGTCGTCGACATGGCGGTCGGCGTCATCATCGGCGCAGCCTTCGGCAAGATCGTCTCCTCGCTGGTCGGCGATGTCATCATGCCGCCGCTGGGCACCCTGCTGTCCGGGGTCAACTTCAGCGACCGCGCGGCCATCGTGGGGCACGGCCCCGATGGCATGCCCATCCTGCTCAAGTACGGCGCGTTCCTGCAGACCATCTTCGACTTCATCATCATTGCCTTCGTGCTGTTCATCGCGATCAAGGGCATCAACCGGCTGAAGAAGCCCGCGGCGGCGGCGCCGGATGCGCCCCCGCCGCGCAGTGAAATGCTGCTCGAGGAAATTCGCGACCTGCTGAAGAAGTAAGCAATCC
>DATJXQ010000110.1:0-3489 GCA_035500015.1 Steroidobacteraceae bacterium | reverse complement strand
TGCATTCTCCGCCGGCAAGTGGCGCAAGCTGCTGAGCGGCAGGGTCAACCTGTGGCGGGTGGTGCAGGTGTTCCTGCGCCGTGGCTGGCTGACGATAGACAGCACGGCGAGGGACCTGTGCCGGAGGCTGGGAATCCGCATCGTCGACGACCTGGGCTGGGACCTGGCATCGGTGGCCGACCGCGGCATTCCCATGGTCTTCGTCTTTGCGCGCGGCGACGCCGGGCTGCCATTGCTCAGGAGCCAGGGCGGCTCCATGGTGCGCAGGCTCGGGGACCGCTGCCGCATCCACATCATCGACGAGGCGGATCACATCTTTTCGCCCTATGCGGCGCGCGCCAGGCTGAAGCAGGTGCTGGACGCGGAACTGACCAGGGATCGCTGACGGTGGCCGATTCCAGGCGACCGGACGATGAGGCGCTGGCAAGCTGGCGCAAGGCGGTGGAAAAGTACACCGGCCGGGACTGGAGCGAGCTGGTCTGGCGTACACCCGGCGGCATGGATATCCGGCCGCTCTACACGGCCGCGGACCTGAACGGCCTGCCGCATCTCAACAGCCTGCCGGGATTTCCGCCGTTCGTGCGCGGTCCCCAGCCGGCGATGTACGCCGCGCGCCCCTGGACGATCCGCCAGTACGCGGGCTTTTCCACCGCCGAGGATTCCAACGACTTCTATCGCAAGTCGCTGGCCGGGGGCGGCCAGGGCATCAGTGTGGCCTTCGATCTGCCGACCCACCGCGGCTATGACAGCGACCATCCGCGGGTTGCGGGCGATGTGGGCAAGACTGGCGTGGCGGTGGATACCGTCGAGGACCTGAAGATCCTGTTCAGCGGCATTCCGCTGGATGAGGTTTCGGTGTCGATGACGATGAATGGCGCCGTATTGCCCGTGATGGCGGGCTTCATCGTTGCCGCCGGGGAGCAGGGTGTGCCGCCCGGCAAGCTGGCCGGCACCATCCAGAACGACATCCTCAAGGAATTCATCGTCCGCAACACCTACATCTATCCGCCGGCGCCCTCGATGCGCATCGTCGGTGACGTGATCCAGTACTGCACGCGCCACCTGCCGAAGTTCAATCCCATCTCCATTTCCGGTTACCACATGCAGGAGGCTGGTGCCGACGAAGTGCTGGAACTGGCGCTGACGCTGGCCAATGGCAAGGAGTACGTGAAGACGGCGCTGGCCACGGGGCTTGCCGTCGACGAATTCGCCGGCCGGCTGTCGTTCTTCTGGGGCATCGGCATGAACTTCTACCTGGAGATCGCCAAGCTGCGCGCGGCGCGGCTGCTGTGGTGGCGCATCATGCAGGGCTTCGGCGCGCAAAATCCCCGCAGCATGCTGCTGCGCACGCACAGCCAGACCTCGGGCTGGAGCCTTGCCGCGCAGGACCCCTGGAACAACGTGGTACGCACCACCATCGAGGCGATGGCCGCGGCGTTTGGCGGCACGCAGAGCCTGCACACCAACGCGCTCGATGAGGCGCTCGCCCTGCCGACCGAATTCAGCGCACGCATAGCGCGCAACACCCAGCTGATCCTGCAGGAGGAGACGCACGTGGGCTCGGTCGTGGACCCCTGGGCCGGCAGCTACATGATGGAGCGCGTGACCCAGGACATGGCCGATGCCGCCTGGAACATCATCGCCGAGGTGGATGCACTGGGCGGCATGACGCGTGCCGTCGAGACCGGCTGGGCGAAGCTGCGCATCGAGACCAGTGCGGCAGCGCGCCAGGCGCGGATCGATTCCGGCGGAGAGGTCATCGTCGGCGTCAATAAATACCCCCCGCCCGTCGTCGACGAGGTCGAGATCCGCGAAGTGGACAACACCGCCGTACGCGAGCGGCAGATCGCGCGCCTGCAGGCCGTACGTGCCGCCCGCGACGGGGCCGCGGTCAACGCCGCGCTCGCCGCATTGACGCAGGCCGCCCGTTCCGGAAGTGATAATCTCCTGTCGCTGTCCATTGCCGCCATGCGGGCCCGCGCCACTGTTGGAGAAGTCAGCGATGCATTGGAAAATGCGTGGGGCAGATACCGCGCGCAGGTCCGCGGCGTAACCGGCGTGTACGCGGCCGGATACGCGAGCGCCGCGGACTGGGAACCCATGCGACAGCGCGTCCGCCAGTTCGCTGCCGCGGAAGGGCGGCAACCGCGCATCATGATGGCCAAGCTCGGCCAGGACGGCCACGACCGCGGCGTGAAGGTCGTTGCGACCGGCTTTGCGGACCTGGGCTTCGACATCGATATCGGTCCGCTGTTCCAGACGCCCGCGGAGTGCGCGCGCCAGGCCATCGAGAACGACGTACATGCGGTCGGCGTCAGCTCGCTGGCCGCGGGCCACAAGACCCTGGTGCCGGCGCTCATCGAGGCGCTGCGCGCGCAGGGCGCCGCCGACATTGCGGTATTTGTCGGCGGCATCGTGCCGCCGCAGGACCATGATTTCCTGCTCGCCGCGGGTGTCGCCGGCATATTCGGACCCGGCACGCCGGTGACACGCAGCGCCGGCGAGATTCTCGATGCGATCGCGCGCCTGCGTCATCCCGCAGACCGGCGCAATGCCTGAGCATCCGCTGCTCGCGCCGCTGCTGCGTGGCGACCGGCGCGCGCTGGCCCGGGCGATCACGCTGATCGAATCCAGGCGTGCAGTCGATCGCGGCGAGATCGAGGCGCTGCTCTCGCAGCTGCTGCCACATGGCGGCAGCGCGCTGCGGCTCGGGATTTCCGGTCCGCCTGGCGCCGGAAAATCCACCTTCATCGAGGCATTGGGCCTGGCCGCGATCGCGGCCGGCCGTCGGGTGGCGGTACTGGCGATCGATCCCTCTTCCAGCATTTCGGGCGGTTCGATTCTCGGCGACAAGACGCGCATGGAGCGTCTCGTGGCGCAGCAGGCGGCCTTCATCCGGCCAAGTCCCGCCGGCCGCGCGGCGGGCGGCATCGCCGAGCGGACGCGCGAGTCGATGCTGCTGTGCGAGGCGGCCGGCTATGATCTGGTGCTGGTGGAAACGGTCGGCGTGGGCCAGTCCGAAGCGGCGGTCGCGCACATGACCGATCTGTTTCTGCTGTTGCAGCTGCCCAACGCCGGCGATGACCTGCAGGCCATCAAGCGCGGCGTGATGGAGCTCGCGGACATCGTGGTCGTCAACAAGGCCGATCTGGATCCGGATGCCGCGCAGCGCGCGGCGCTGCAATTGGGGGCAGGTCTGGGAGGTCGCGCTGCCGCACTGGTCGTCAGTGCTCTCACGGGTGAAGGCATCGCGGCGCTGTGGCAGGACATCGAGGCGCGCGCCGCAGCCCGGCGGAGGTCCGGCGCGCATGCACCTGCTACCGGGCAAACACCAGCCGCCTCCCGGCGCCCGTTCCGCATCCTGGGCGTCCAGCAGATCGCGATCGGCGGTGAGGACCGGGCGCGTCTGCGACACCTGTGGGTGGAACTGCTGGGCCTGACGGTGGTCGGCCGCTTCACCAGCGAGCTGGAGAACGTGGACGAGGATAT
>DATJXQ010000109.1:0-21692 GCA_035500015.1 Steroidobacteraceae bacterium | reverse complement strand
TAGTGGCCAGCGTCGGCGACTATGTCTACGTGAAAGGCCTGCAGAATCAGGGTCCGGGCCGCTATTCGATCATACGCGTGGGCGAAGCCCTCAAGGATCCGGAGACCGGCCGTGTACTGGGCTACATGGGCTACTACGCGGCCTCGGCGCGCGTCGAACAGGCCAGCGACCAGCTCGCGAAGGCCGAGCTGCTGGCAAGCTCCCGCGAGGCCGTGGCCGGCGATGTGCTGTTCACCGAGGACGTGCAGACACCGGCCAGCGACATCGTGCCCCACGCGCCGCCGGCGGATTTCAGCGGCCAGATCATGGCGGTAATCGATGGTGTATCGCAGATCGGCCAGTACGACGTGGTGGCGGTGAATCGCGGCACCAGGCAGGGCCTGGAGGTCGGCCACGTGCTCGCCATCAACCAGCGAGGCACCACCGTGGCGGATGGCTCCTGCAGAAGTTCGGGCCGCACTTCGTGCGGCTCCATGGTCACGCTGCCGACCGAGCGCGCCGGCACCCTGCTCATTTTCAAGACCTACGACGATGCCAGCTTCGGGCTGGTGGTCGATACCTCGGTACCGGTCCGCGTTGCAGATCTGGTGCGCGCGCCCTGAGAGGGCTGTTTCTCGGCATTCGCGCCAGTTAAGGGCCCGCCGGTTGCGGGCCCTTTGCTTTTACGCTGGCCCCACATGCAGGATCCCGCCATCGATCGCTGGCTCGCGGTTTCCGGCGCGCAGCTGTTGCGCCGGGATGATGCGGTGTACCCCGCACAACTGGCGGCCCTAGATGATGCACCCGCACTGCTCTTCGCCCTCGGCAACGTCGACCTGCTGCGCAGCCCCCAGGTCGCCGTAATCGGCAGCCGTCATCCCACGGCGGCCGGCCGTTCGCTGGCCGCACGTCTGGCCGGCGAGCTGGCGGCGCATGGTCTCGTCATCACCAGCGGGCTGGCGCGCGGCATCGATGCCGCGGCCCACGAGGCTGCGCTCGCAGCGGGAGGCGGCACGATCGCCGTGTGCGGCATGGGTCTAGATGGCTGCTACCCGGCCGAGCACCGCCCGCTGTTCGAGCGCATTGCGCGGCAGGGTCTGGTGATATCCGAATTTCCGCCAGGCACGCCGCCCCGCGCGGCGAACTTCCCGCAACGCAACCGCATCATCTCGGGACTCGCGCGTGGCGTGATCGTCGTCGAAGCCGCAGCCGACAGCGGTTCGCTGATCACTGCCCGGCATGCGCTGGCGCAGGGACGCGAGGTGTTCGCCGTACCCGGCTCGCCGCTGAACCCGCTGGCGGCCGGTTGCCTGGCCCTGCTGCGGCAGGGGGCCGCGCTGGTGCGGGACGCCGCCGACGTCCTCTCCGAGATCGGCATTCCTCTGGAAGAAAATGTGAATATAAATCAGAAAGTTATCCTGTCCCCTGGTGCTTCCGGAGGGTTGCCGCGGTTGGACAAGGATTACGAAATGCTGTTAGATGCGCTCGGCTTTGAGCCCTCCACTGTCGATGATCTGGTGGAAAGGACCGGCCTTGCGCCAGGTTCGATTGCCTCCATGTTGTTGATCCTCGAGCTCGAAGGCCGGGTCGAGGCCCGCCCCGGAGCACTGTACAACCGCATCGATTGAAGAATGAACGGCACCGTCCTCGACATCCTCCTCTACGTATTCGACCGCTACATGATCGACGAGGCGCCGGAGGTGCCGGAGCGCGAGGTCCTGGCGCAGGACTTGGCCAGCGCCGGCTTCGGCGAAGCCAATGTCGAGCGGGCACTCGACTGGCTGGCGGATCTGGCCGGAGAGCGCTGCCACACCCAGCTGCCCGCGCCAGGCGAACCAGGGCCGCGCCGCCGGCCGTCGCTGCGCCTCTATGCCGAGGCCGAGATGGCGCGCCTGTCGGTGGAATGCCGCGGCCTGCTGCTGTCGCTCGAGGAGGTGGGCATCCTGCACGCCACGCGGCGCGAGCTGGTCATCGACCGGCTGCTGGCGCTCGACGTGGAAGACCTCACGCTCGATCAGGTGCGCTGGGTCGTGCTGATGGTGCTCTCCAGCGAGCCGGGCCAGGAACAGGCCTGCGCGCGCATGGAGACGCTGGTTTTCGAATCCGACCCAGGCTCGACACATTGAGCGCGGCGCGGCGCCCTTGGCGGGGGCCGCGCAGGCGCCCTGGCGTTCATGGCTGAAAATCTCGTCATCGTCGAATCGCCGGCCAAGGCGAAGACCATCAAGAAGTACCTCGGCAAGAGCTTCGAGGTGCTGGCTTCGTACGGTCACGTGCGCGACCTGGTTCCCAAGGAAGGCGCGGTGGATCCGCAGCACGACTTCGCGATGCGCTACCAGATCATCGAGCGCAACCAGAAGCACGTCGAGGCCATCGCGAAGCAGCTGCGCAAGGCCGAGGCGCTGTACCTCGCCACCGACCCGGACCGCGAGGGCGAGGCCATTTCCTGGCACCTGTACGAGCTGCTGCGGGAAAAAGGCGAGCTGAAAGACAAACAGGTGCACCGTGTGGTGTTCTACGAGATCACGAAGAACGCCATCCAGGCCGCCGTCAGACAGCCGCGCGATCTCTCGATGGAGCTGGTAAACGCGCAGCAGGCACGCCGCGCGCTCGACTATCTGGTCGGCTTCAATCTCTCGCCGCTGCTGTGGAAAAAGGTGCGGCAGGGCCTGTCGGCCGGCCGTGTACAGAGCCCGGCGCTGCGCATGATCTGCGAGCGCGACGAGGCCATCGACGCCTTCCGGCCGCAGGAATACTGGACCATCGAGGCCGAGGGGCGGCACAGCGAAGTCGCCTTCCCGCTGAAACTCACCGAATACGCAGGCAGGAAGGTGGAGCAGTTCAGCTTCACCAGCGAGGCGCAGGCACGCGCCGCGGAGGTCGCGCTGAACACGGCGGCCGGCGGCAAGCTGACCGTCGACACCATCGACCGCAAGCAGCGCCGGCGCAATCCGGCCCCGCCCTTCACCACCTCCACGCTGCAGCAGGAGGCCGCACGCAAGCTGGGCTTCTCCGCGCAGCGCACCATGCGCCTGGCGCAGCAGCTGTACGAGGGCGTGGATTTCGGCGAGGGCGCGGTGGGCCTCATCACCTACATGCGCACCGACTCGGTGAACCTCGCCGCCGAGGCCATCACCGAGATCCGCGCGGTGATCGAGCGCCTCTACGGCAAGGAGGGCCTGGCCGAGGAGGCGCGGGTTTTCAAGACCAAATCCAAGAACGCGCAGGAAGCGCACGAAGCGGTACGCCCCACCTCCGCCTCGGTCACTCCGCAGCAGCTCGAGGGCAGGATCGATGCGGACCAGCTGAAGCTGTATTCGCTCATCTGGAAGCGCGCCGTCGCCTGCCAGATGGCGCACGCGGTATTCGATACCGTCGCCGTGGACCTCATCGCCGGCAACCGCGGCTCGGGCCACGTGCTGCGCGCCAACGGCTCCACGCTGGTGAAGCCGGGATACATTGCCGTCTACCAGGAGGGCCAGGACGACAAGGTCGATGACGACGGCGACCATGTGCTGCCGGCCATGAGCGAGGGCGAGCTGGTGACTCTCGCCAACCTGCACGGCGAACAGCATTTCACCGAGCCGCCGCCGCGTTTTTCCGAAGCCTCGCTGGTGAAGGCGCTGGAGGAATACGGCATCGGCCGTCCCTCCACCTACGCATCGATCATCTCCACGCTGCGCGATCGCGAGTACGTGGACATGGATGCGAGGCGCTTCATTGCCACCGACATCGGCAAGATCGTCAACCGTTTCCTGACCAGGTATTTCACCAGCTACGTGCAATACGGCTACACCGCCGAGATGGAAGACGAGCTCGACGCCGTATCGCGCGGCGAGGAACCCTGGACCAGGCCGCTGGAGAAATTCTGGAAGCCCTTCATCGGTCAGGTGCGGGACGTGGAAGCCAACGTCAGCCGCGAGGAAGTGGCCATGGCGCGCGAGCTGGGCGTCGACCCGGTGTCGGGTCGCCCCGTATCGGTACGCATGGGCCGCTACGGGCCGTTCGTGCAGGCCGGCACGAAGGACGACGTGGAAAAGCCGAAGTTCGCCGGCCTGCGCCCCGGACAGAAGATGGACACCATCACGCTGGCCGAGGCGCTGGTGCTGTTCCAGCTGCCGCGCAAGCTGGGCGCGACCGCCGGCGGCGAACCCATCACGGTGGCGATCGGGCGCTTCGGGCCGTACGTGAAATACGGCAGCAAGTACGTGTCGCTGAAGGAGCCCGATGATCCCTACACGGTGACGCTGGAACGCGCCATCGAGGTCATCGAGGCAAAGAAGGTCGCGGACGCGAACCGCGTAATCCGCGATTTCGGCGTCGACGACATCCAGGTGCTGAACGGACGCTATGGACCGTACATCACCGACCGGCAGCGCAATGCGCGCATTCCGAAGGACCGCGACCCGAAGACGCTGACGCTGGAGGAATGCCGCACGCTGCTGGCGGCTGCCCCACCGGCGCGCGGGCGGTTCGGCCGGCGCGGCGCTGCGGCCCGGGGCAGGGCGAAGACCGCGGCAGCGGCGCCCGCCGGCGAAGCGGCGGCAGAGGTAGCCGCTCCCAAGGCAAAGCCCAGGGCCAAAGCGAAGGCCAAGGCAAAATCCAAGGCTGCCGGGACCAAGGCCGCGACCAAACCCGGCATCGCCAAGAAGACCGCGTCCGCAGCCTGAACCGGCCGGTGTGTTGCCGCGTGGCGCGCGCAGGCCCGCCACCGGGGCTTCGCCGGACGTGCAGGCAGATTGTCGGAACCGGGTGCTAGGATGCGCGCCCCATGCAGTACCGCCACGGTTTTCATGCGGGAAATTTTGCGGATGTGCACAAACACATCGCGCTGCTGCAGCTGATCGGGGCGCTGCAGAGGAAGGCCAAGGGGTTCCTGTGCCTGGAGACACATGCCGGCGAAGGGCTCTACGACCTCGCCGCCGCCGATGCGCGCCAGGGCGCGGAGAGCGACGCCGGCATTCTCCGGCTGCAGCGGCAGCTGGCCCAGTCATCGGCCGCCATCCATCCCGCCATCAAGCATTACATGGATGCCGTGCGGCGCATCCGCGAGCACTGCGGCGAGGCGCTGCGCCTGTATCCGGGCTCGCCACTGCTTGCCGCCGCGCAGTTGCGCGAGGCGGACCAGGAGGTCTGCGTCGAGGCGCAGCCGCAGGCGGCGCGCGCGCTGCAGCGCGCCTTCGACCGCACCGCGGCCTTGCTGGCCACGGCCCCGCGAGTGGTGACCGGCGACGGCTACCAGCAGCTGCGGAGCCTGCTGCCGCCGCCGTCGCGCCGCGGCCTGGTGCTCGTCGATCCGCCGTACGAATCCGCGGACGAGGAACAGCAGGTAGCCGCGGCGCTGGCCGCGGGCCTGGCGCGCTTCGAAACCGGCGTGTTCGCCGTCTGGTATCCGATCAAGAAACAGCATGACAGCGACCTGTGGCTGGCGCGCGTG
Source organism: Steroidobacteraceae bacterium (assembly GCA_035500015.1). GTDB lineage: Bacteria > Pseudomonadota > Gammaproteobacteria > Steroidobacterales > Steroidobacteraceae > ZC4RG30. The sequence continues at coordinate 16,276 of DATJXQ010000109.1, read as the reverse complement.
ACGCGCGGCATCGAGCGTCCCACGCTGGCCGCCGAGCTGTGCACTGCGGCGCCCGATCACGCAGCCGGCCTGAATGGTTCGGGCCTGCTGGTGGTGAATCCGCCCTGGCAATTCGACAGCGAGGCGGCCCGGTGGCAAGCCGGGCTGCATGAACTGCTCGGCGGCACCGGGGGCAGCACGGTAAGATGGCTCGTGCATGAGCAATAGGGATCGCTACGCGGTCATCGGCCATCCCGTCGCGCACAGCCGCTCGCCTTTCATCCATCGGCGGTTCGCGGCGCAGACGCACCAGGTGCTGGAATACGGCCTGATCGACGCCCGGCCGGAAGAATTCGTCGCGGCAGTGCAAGGCTTCTTCGCGGCGGGCGGCAGGGGCCTGAATGTCACCGTGCCGCACAAGGAGGCCGCGTTCCGGCTTGCCACGAAACTCACGCCGCGCGCGCAGCGCGCGCGCGCGGTCAACACGCTGGCGCCGGCGGAGAACGACGGGCTGCTCGGCGACAACACCGACGGCGCGGGCCTGGTGCGCGACCTGCTGAACAACCAGGGCATCACCATCGCCGGTCGGCGGCTGCTGCTGCTTGGCGCCGGCGGTGCGGCGCGCGGCGCGCTCGCGCCGCTGCTCGGCCTGCGGCCCAGCGAACTTGTCGTCGTCAATCGCGACCGGCAGCGCGCGGCGGAGCTGGTGGCGCAGTTCGGCGACCTGGGACCACTGCGCGCCAGCGACTATGCGGCGCTCGGCGGCGAATCCTTCGACATCGTCATCAACGCCACGGCGGCGAGCCTCGCCGGCGAATTGCCGCCTCTGCCGCCGGGTATCGTCACCGCGCGCAGCATCTGCTACGACATGGCCTACGCGCGCGAGGACACGCCGTTCGTGCGCTGGGCGCACGAACGCGGCGTGGCGCGCGCGCCGATGGGTCTGGGCATGCTGGTCGAACAGGCGGCCGAATCGTTCCACCTGTGGCGCGGTGTGCGCCCGGATACTGCTTCCGTGCTGGTCGAATTGACGGCCGGGCTGCGTGGCGGCTCAGCGACGGGCCGGAGCGAAGAAACGGGCAACGATGAAGTCAGCCAGCCGGGAAAGGCCGAGCCAGACGCCGTTGAATAGCAGCCAGCAGGCGATGCCCACCACCGCAGCCGCCGCCAGACTGGCGGGATCGAGACTGAAGGCAGGCAGATGACCCTGCCACGCGGCCGCGCCGATGTCGCGGTCGAAATGCCCTGCAAGGTAACCGATCTGGTGCCAGACGGAACCTGCAAGGCCCTCCATCATGCCCTGCAGGCGCGCGAGGCTGTCCAGCATGTCCTGCATGGTGCGGCCCTGCGCCTGCAGACCGGTGTCGGGACTGCCGAGATAGTGCTTTGCCAGCGCGCCGGTAGCGCCACCGTAATAGCGGTTGGCAACCGTCTGGAACGGCAGCAGCCCCTGCTGCACCTGGTCGAGCCGTTCGCCCACGAGCTGCCGGTACTGCACGATGAAGCCCGGCACGCAGCCGCCGGCCAGCACGCCGATGACGAGCACCAGCCGGTCGAGCAGGCCGCGCAGCAGGTTCACGGCGCGCGCGTTACAGGAACGACCAGGAGAGCCCGACGGTCAGCATGGCGGGATCCGGGCCGTCGGCCCTGAAGCGCTCGTATTCGGCGCGCACCGCCAGGGAACCGAAGGTCAGCTGCGTGCCCAGGCCGGCGCCGATGTCCGAACCCTTCTCGTTGAGCCTGCTGGCGTTCAGACTGCCGCTGAACTTGCCGCTCAGGTGTGTGTAGCCGACCTTCGCGTAAATATCGAGAATCGGCAGGGGCAGCGGCAGGTAATACATGCCGAACAGGGCGAGACCGTTGAGTTTGCCGTCCACGCTGCCGGCGCCGGAAAGATCCTCCGATGGCTTGCCGAAGTTCAGGTAGTCGATTTCCGCGCCGAGCATCGAGGCGAGGCGCACGCCGGCGAAAACCTTGAAAGCCAGGTCGCTCTTGTTGAAGTTGTCGGGGCTCACCGCGGAATCGCTGGCCGTAACCTTGCCCTCGCCCAGCCCGCCGCCCGCGTAGACATTCACGCCAGGCACATCGATGGCGCGGGCGCGGCCCGCGAACACCAGCACGCCGGCCGCGAACAGCATCGCCAGGGCGCGGCGCGAACCGGATGAAACGGATTTGCGGATAATGAACATTGGCTTCTCCTTGTGACGCATCGTGCCGTGACGCACCGTGCGGATACTGTAGCAGCGGCCACCCGCGGCAAGGCTGCAGGTGCTTTCACATTTTCGCCGTGTTGCCGGATGCGCCTGCCGGCGCCGGAAAAGAAGAAGGCCCGCATTCGCGGGCCTTCTGCGTGCGAGCGCTATGCTCAGCGGCCGGGACCGCCCGGTCCGCCACCGCCGAAGCCACCGCCGCCGGGGCCGCCGCCGCCGAAGCCGCCGCCACCACCGCCGGGGCCGCCACCGCCGCCCGGACGACGCTGCTGCGCGGCGTCGAAGGTCTTGCGCTGATCGTCATTCAGGACCTTGTCGATCGAGGCAACCAGCTCGGTACGAGCCTTCTGGAACGCCTGCATGTCCATCTGGCCGCCGCCGCTGCGCATCTTGTTGATGCTGTCCACATACCCATCGACCAGCTTGTCGATCTGCGCCTTCTGGTCGGCGGTGAGCTTCAGATCGGGACTGGCCAGGCCCATGCGCTGCTCGGTGGAATCACGCGTCATCGCCGGCATGCCGCCGCCGCCGCCAGGACCACCCATGCGTCCACCACCGCCGCCCGGCGCCTGCGCGAGCGCACCCATCGAAACCACTGCCATTGCGCCGGCGGCCGCGACCACCAGCATTCCTTTCAACTTCTTGCTGACCATAAGTGCCCCCCAGGGCGATTGAAAACTGTCGCAATCATAGACCTGAAATTTGCAAACAGTGTGCTGCCGAACGGATTGCGACAAGCGAAGCGTTACGAGTTCTTCATGTCTTTGCATTTGCTGCGTCGGCAGCGAAATGATCCATGGCATCGCGCGCCAGCGCAGGAAAGTCGCAGAACAGTCCATCGATGCCAGCCGCCAGGTGCAGGCCGATTTCGGCGGCCAGGTTGCCGTGGGCGGCCGGATCGGTTCCGGCGCGCAACGCCGCGGGCAGGAAGTGGTTCTCGGCGCGGAATGTCCAGCCATGCACCGCAAGCCCGGCCGCATGCGCCTGGCTGACCAGCGGCGTCGGCCGCAGCGCACCGCTGGCATCCGGCGCAACGATCATCTCCTTCTGCACGCCGATGGCACTGGCGTATCCGGCTATCTGCGGCAGTCCCTCCGCCGCCATCGCGGCGTAGCTCACGCGTTCGGCCGCGAGGTCCCATGGCCCGCCTGCCGCGGACATCAGCTGCACCAGCGGATAGTCGCACTGCCGGCGCATCCGGCGCAGGTTGCCGGTCTCGAAGCACTGGATGAACACCGGCGCCGCGCCAAGGCCGTTCCGCAGCGCGGCCAGCAGCGGCGGCTCCAGCGGCAGGCCGATGGCCGCGAAATGCGAAGGATGCTTGGTCTCGGGATAGACCCCGACCGGGGCGAGGCCGCGCAGTGCGCGCGTGGCATTGACCTGCGCCAGGCAGGCGAGGATCTCCTCGAAGGCAGGCACTTCCAGCTGCCCGTCGTGCCGGCTGTTTTCCGGCCGCAGCTGGGGGATGCGCTCGCGCGCGCGCAGCGTCTTGAGTTCCGCCAGCGTGAAATCCTCGGTGAACCAGCCGGTGATCTCCTCGCCATCGATGCGCTGTGTGCGCCGCCGGGCGGCGAATCCGGGATGCGCGGCCACGTCGGTGGTGCCGCCGATCTCGTTCTCGTGCCGCGCCACCAGCACGCCATCGCGCGTGGCGACCAGATCCGGCTCGATGTAGTCCGCGCCCTGCAGGATGGCCAGCGCATACGCGGCGAGCGTGTGTTCGGGCAGGCAGCCGCTCGCGCCGCGATGGGCGATCAGGATGGGCTTGCCGGCGCTCATCAGCGCATCGTCACCAGTTCTTCCGCGGCCGTGGGATGGATGGCCACGGTATCGTCGAAGTCGCGCTTGGTCGCGCCCATGCGCACCGCCACGGCGAATCCCTGCAGCATTTCATCGATGCCGCGCCCAGCCAAGTGCAGCCCGACGATGCGCTCCTCGGGGCCTGCGGTCACCAGCTTCATACGGGTCTTCGGCCTGGCCTCCGTGAGCGCGTGGTAGAGCGGCACGAAGGCGGCGTTGTAGCACTTCACCGCCGCGCCAAAGGCGGCCCGCGCCTCGGGTTCCGACAGGCCTACGGTACCCAGCGGCGGATGGCCGAAGATCACGGTGGGAATGTTCTCGTAGGACAGCTTGCGGTCGGCCTGTCCGCCCCACAGCCGGTCGGCCAGCCGCCGCCCGGCCGCGATGGCCACCGGCGTCAGCGCCGCCTTGCCGGTCACGTCGCCGATGGCGAACACGCCGGGCGCACTGGTCTGCTGGTACTCATCCACCTGGATGTAGCCCTCGCCGTCAAGGGCAACACCGGCGCCCGTGTCGATGAAACCCGTGAGCGGATCGCGGCCGATGGCCCAGATCACGGCATCCTGGCCGGCGATGCGGCCGCCCGTGTCCAGCTGTACGTCGATGCGGCTGTCTGCGGCGCGCGCCAGCGCAACGGGCATGGTCTGCGGCAGCAATGTCACGCCGGCAGCGGCCAGGCCTTCCTGGGCCGCCGCGCCAAGCATGGGATCCAGATCGCGCAGCAGCGCCGCGCCACGCCATGCGACGGTGACTTCGCTGCCGAGCGTGGCCAGCACCCCGGCGAACTCCACGGCGATGTAGCCGGCGCCGATCACCGTGACCCGCTGCGGCCGCTGCGGCAGATCGAAAAAACCATCCGAGTCGATGCCCAGTCCGGCGCCCGGGATCGCCGGCCGGCGCGGCCGTCCGCCCGTGGCCAATACGATGCGCGTGCCGTGGATCCGCCGTCCCGCGACTTCCACCGTCCCCGCATCGACCAGCCTGGCCCAGTCGCGCAGCACTTCGACCCGCGACTTCAGCAGGTTGGCTTCGTAGATGCCGTTGAGGCGCGTGACATAAGCATCGCGTCGCGCCTTGAGCGCCGGCCAGTCGTGGCCGCCGAGCGCCACGTCGAAACCGTAACCGGCGGCTTCGTGGAGCGCATCGGCCAGCCCGGCCGCGTTCCACATCAGTTTCTTCGGCACGCAGCCGACATTGACGCAGGTGCCGCCGAGCCGGCCGCCTTCCACCAGCACCACGCGCGCGCCGTACTCGGCCGCGCGCCGCGCCGTGGCGATGCCGCCACTGCCCCCGCCCACCACGATGAGGTCGACAATTCCGCTCATCGCAGCATGTTAACCGGACCACACATCGGCGTGGCTCGCAGCCGCCTCATCTCATTATCATTGGCGGCAATGAGCAGCCAGAATCCCCTGTTGCACGATGGCCCGTTGCCGGTGTTCGACCGTATCCGCCCGGATGACGTCGAGACCGGCATCCGGCAACTGCTGGAAGACAACCGCGCGCGCATCCGCGAGCTGGAGTCCACCTCCGCGCCGAGCTTTCGCACGCTGGTCGAGCCACTCGAGGAACTGCACCACCGGCTGGCGCGCACCTGGTCGCCGGTCGGGCACCTCAACGGCGTGATGAACAACGAGGCGCTGCGCGAGCGCTACAACGCCTGCCTGCCGCTGCTGTCGGAGTACGGCACCGAGCTGACGCAGAACGTACGGCTGTTTCGCGCCTACAGCACGGTGCGCGAGCGGGAGGCGGCGAGCCTGGATGCCGAGCAGCTGGCGGTGCTCGACCACGCGCTGATCGACTTCCGGCTGGCCGGCGTTGCGCTCGACGAGGCCACCAAGGAACGTTTCAAGGCGGTGATGCTCGAGCTTTCCAGCCTCGCGGCGAAATTCGAGGAGAACGTGCTCGATTCCACCAATGCGTTCAGCCTGGAAGTCACCGATCCGGCCGAGCTCGACGGGCTCAACGCGATGATCATCGCGCGTGCCAGGGAACGTGCGGCGGCGGCGGGCAAGAAAGGCTGGCTGCTCGGCCTCGACCAGCCCACCTATGTCGCGGTGGTCACCGATGCCCGCTCGCCGGTGCTGCGGCAGACCTTCTACCGCGCCTGGACGACGCGCGCGGCGCTCACCGGCCCGAGCCTGCCGGCGTTCGACAACACGCACGTGATGGAGAACCTGCTGCGGCTGCGGCACGAAGCCGCGCGGCTGCTCGGCTACCCGAACTATGCGGCCTACGCGCTGGCACGGCGCATGGCGCGCAGCGTCGAGGAGGTGATCCGCTTCCTGCGCGACCTCGCCGCCGCGGCCAGGCCCGCCGCGCTGCGCGAACTGGCGGAACTGACGGCCTTCGCCGGCCGCAAGCTCGACGCCTGGGACATCACCTACTACTCCGAGCGCCTGCAGGAGGAACGCTACAGTGTCTCGCAGGAGGAACTGCGTCCCTATTTCACGCTGCCGCGCGTGCTCGAGGGCCTGTTCGGGCTGATCAGCGAGCTGTTCCAGGTGAGCTTCCGCCAGCGCGGCGACGTGGCGCTGTGGCATCCGGATGCACGCTACTACGACATCTTCGACGCAGCGGGCAGGCTGATCGGCGGCTTCTATCTCGATCCCTACGCCCGTCCCAACAAGCGCAGCGGCGCGTGGATGGACGACTGCGTGGGCCGCAAGGAACTGTCCACGGGCAGCGCGCTGCCCGTGGCCTACCTGGTCTGCAACGCGCTGCCGGGCGCCGAAGGCCGCGCCGCGCAGCTCACGCACGACGATGTGGTGACGCTGTTCCATGAATTCGGCCACGGCCTGCACCACCTGCTGACGCGCGTGCGCTATCCGTCCATCTCGGGCATCAACGGCGTGGCCTGGGACGCGGTGGAGCTGCCCAGCCAGTTCATGGAGAACTACGCCTGGCAGCCGGAGGTGCTGCGCCGCATCGCCCGCCACGTGGACACCGGCGCGCCGCTGCCGGAGGAAAAGATCACACAGCTGCTGCGCACGCGCAGCTTCCAGGCGGGCCTGGCCACGCTGCGGCAGATCGAGTTCGCGCTGTTCGACTTCCGCCTGCATGCCGAGTACGACCCGGAGAAGGGCGCGCGCATCTACGATATCCTCGACGAGGTGCGCGCGGAGGTCGCGGTGATCCAGATACCGGCCTGGAACCGCTACCCCAACAGCTTCGGCCACATCTTCTCCGGCGGCTATGCGGCCGGCTATTACAGCTACAAGTGGGCCGAGGTGCTGGCGGCGGATGCCTTCGCGGCATTCGAGGAAGCCGGCATCTACGACCGCGCCACCGCGCAGCGCTTCGTCGATGCCATCCTGTCGCGCGGCGGCAGCCGCGACCCGCTGGATGCATTCGTGGCCTTCCGCGGCCGGCCGCCGGACATCACGCCGCTGCTGCGCCAGCACGGCATCGCGCCCTGACCGCCGGCGCGCGGCAGACCTGAGGACCGGCATCCGGCTTCCCCTTATGTTCAGGCCCGGGGCTTCAGCGAAAGGCCCAAACTGTGTCCGGCGTCGCTATTCCCGGCCGCGCTGCTGCATAGACTGCCGGCATATCCATGACGCAGCCTGCCACGTTCAGCGTACGCCGCAGCGACTACGACGTCTCCAACACGGTGCGGGTCAGCTCCGCGCCGGACGTGCGCGACGCCGTGCAGACCCTGCTGCTGGCGGCCTGGCCGGGCATGGATTTCCTGCCGGTGGCGCGCGCCTTCCACGATTTCGAGATGGCCTTCACCGGGCGCATGCCCGGGTACTTCGGCGTGGACACGGTGTACCACGACCAGCAGCACACGCTCGACGTGACGCTGGCCATGGCCCGGCTGATGGCCGGCTACGAACGCACGCACGCGGGCACCGCGCGCGCGCTTGGCGCCGAGCGCGCAGCGGTGGGTATCTTCCTCGCGCTGTTCCACGACATCGGCTACCTGCGCGAGCGCGGCGAAACGGCGCTGAACGGCGCCGAGTTCACGCGCAACCATGTATCGCGCGGCGCACGCTTCATGGAGTACTACCTGCCGACCATCGGCTTCGGCCACTGGACGCGCGTCACCGGCGAGATCGTGCATTTCACCGGCTACGAGAAGAGCTTCGAGGAGATCGGCGCGAAGGTGGGCGATCCGCGCGACATCCAGCTGGGCCACCTGCTGGGCACCGCCGACATGATCGCGCAGATGGCCGACCGCTGTTACCTCGAGAAATGCCGCGACCGGCTGTATCCGGAATTCGTGCTGGGCGGCGTCGCGCTGCCGCTGGACGCCCGGGGCGGCCGCGACGTGCGCTATGCCTCGGGCCTGGACCTGCTGCGCCAGACACCGCAGTTCATGCAGGAGACCCTCCACAAGCGGCTGGACAACGCCTTCGGCAGCGCTTACCGCTATCTCGAACCGCTGTTCGACGGGCGCAATCCGTACCTGGAAACCATCGAGCAGAGCCTCGGCTACCTGCGGCAGATCCTGCGCAGCGAGAGCTGGCGCATGCTGCGCCGTACTCCGCAGGTGTTCGCCGCCGGGCCGGACCCCATCACCAGCGTGCGCGGCCTGATGTCCGGCTATTTCAAGCGGGCATGGGCCCGCAAATGATCCCGGCCGGCGGCGGATCGAAATTGCGAACATAGCGCTCGACGAGCGCCGGCAGGTTGCGCATCACCGCCGCGCGGGCCTCCATGTCCGCCGTTTCCAGCGCAGCGCGCAGCACCCCGACCGAACAGGCGGCCACTGCCTGCCCCGCCACCGCCGCATGGCTCAGGTGCCAGGGTTCCGGCTGCACTCCGCCGCGCCAGCTCGAATAAGGCCGGAAGAAGCCATACTGCGCCGCCTGCGTGGCGAGCCACGCGTCCAGTCGCGCGAACACTCCGCCGGGACCGTACTCCGCGCCGACGAGCTGCGGCCGGTAGCCGGCGGGCACGGCATTGGCATCGATCACGTCCATGTCCGTGCCCCAGTGATGCCGGCTCGCGCCCGGCAGCGCCGACCAGTTCAGGATGGCCTCGATGCGCGCGTCCTCGCCGAGCGAGCGGGCGTCCAGCAGGCTGCCGTCGGCGCCGCGCAGTTCGCGCTCGCCACGATGCTTGCCGTTCCAGATGGCCAGCTGCCGGTCGAAGTCGCGGAACGAGGACACCGGAACGAGGTCGATGCCCGCTGCGCGGGCCGCCGCGCGCAGCCGCCGGAAGGGATCCACGACCGCCCGGTGCAGGCTGCAGGACGGATCGGTGATGTCGACGACATGAGCCCGGCTGCGCCCGGTGAGCTCCTGCGGCGAAAAGCAGATCTGCTCCGACATGTCTTATTTTAGGCGTTTGCCGCCATATATATATGGCCGGCCCCGCAGGTGCAGGGTTAACATTTATGAAATGCGCAGCCTGAAGATCAAATTCGCCCTGAGCGGTGCAGCGCTCGGCGTGCTGCTGGTGATCGCCAGCGTGGTGCTGGCGGCCATGCTGCGCCGGTCCGGCGGCGCCCAGCAGGTACCGGCGGTGATCCTCGCCATCGGCCTGGCCGCGATCGCCGGCGCCGCGTGGGTGGCCTTCATGATGGGGCGGCGCATCACCAGCGCGCTGGAGCAGCTCAGCGACAGCACCAGCCGCATCTCCCAGGGCGACTACACGCGGCCGGTGCGCACGCTGCGCGACGATGAGCTCGGCGACCTGCAGCGCACCGTCGACCAGATGCGCCAGAGCCTGGCCGATACCACCATCACCAAGAATTACCTCGACAGCGTGCTCAACAGCATGGCCGACGCGGTGTTCGTGGTCAGGAACGACGGCTCGATCAAGTTCACCAACCTGGCCGCACAGCGCCTGACCGGCGCCGGTGCCGGCGCCCTGTATGGCCGCAACATCGCCACGTTGCTGTACGCCACCGGGCTCGGCGAACAGGAGCGGCTGAAGAAGGCCTGCGAGGCCGGCGAGGCGGTGCTGCGCACCGAGGCGGGCCAGACCATCCCGGTGTCGTTCTCGGGCTCGCAGATCGAGACGGCCGACGAGCAGTTTTCCGGCCGCATCTACGTGGCGCGCGACATCACCGACCGCAAGCGCGCCGAGCGCCGCATCCGCTACCTGGCCCGCTACGACGCGCTCACCAAGATCCCCAACCGCATGCAGTTCCAGCACCTGCTGCAGCAGGCCATCGCGCGCGCGCTGCGTTCGCGCACCGGCGTGGCGCTGCTGTACCTGGACATGGATCACTTCAAGGAAGTGAACGACACCTTCGGCCACGGCGCCGGCGACCGCGTGCTGGAGGTGCTGACCGAGCGGCTGACCGGCACGCTGCCCGAGGGCACGGTGCTCGGCCGCCTGGCCGGCGACGAGTTCGCGCTGTTCATGGACGGCATTTCCGAAGCCAGCGCCCGCGAGGTCGTGCGCCACCTGTCGGACGACATCCTCAACGTGGTGGCGCAGCCGTTCCACGTCGGCGGACAGGAAGTGTTCCTGTCGGCTTCCATCGGCGTGGCACTGTGCCCGCGCGACGCGGAGAACGTCATCGACCTCATCCGCAACGCCGACGCGGCCATGTACTACTCCAAGCAGAACGGCGGCAACAGCTGCGCCTTCTACACCCCGGAGATGAACGCGGCCGCGGTCGAGCGGCTGATGCTCAAGAGCAAGCTGAAGCGTGCGATCGAGCGCGACGAGTTCGTGGTTGCCTACATGCCCAAGGTGGACATCGCCGATGGCCGCATCCTGGGCGCGGAAGCACTGCTGCGCTGGCGCGCGCCGGGCCATGGCGACATCCCGCCGTCGCAGTTCATTCCGCTGGCCGAGGAGAACAACCTCATCGGCAGCATCGGGGAATGGGTGCTCGACCGCGTCTGCCAGGACCACGCCGGCCTGGCGCACCATGGGCTGGCGCCGGGCCGCATCGCGCTGAACCTGTCGCTGAAGCAGCTGCGGCAGGCGAGCTTCATCCTGGACTGCAAGTCGCTGTTCGCGCGGCGCGGCGTGTCGCCCACGCAGCTGGAGCTCGAGATCACCGAGACCACCCTGATGGCCGATCCGAAGCGCACCATCGGCATGCTGCGGGAACTCGCGGCCATGGGGCTGCACCTGTCCATCGACGACTTCGGCACGGGCTACTCCTCGCTGTCCGCGCTGCAGCAGTTCCCCATCGGCACACTGAAGATCGACCAGTCGTTCGTGCGCGACGTCAACGAGGACCGCAACGACGCCACCATCGTGCGCACCATCATCGAAATGGGCCACAGCCTCGGCATGCTGGTGGTGGCCGAGGGCGTGGAAACCCAGGCACAACTGGAGTTCCTGCGCTCCGCCGGCTGCGACCACGCACAGGGACAACTGTTCGGCGAGCCCTGCTCCATCGAGGCCCTCAGCCAGCTGCTGGCCCGGCAGGGCGCGCTCGCCGCCTCGCCATTCCCGTTCTTCGCGCGCCAGTCCGCCACCGGAACGCATCTGCGGGCCTGACGGCGCACTCGCCTCCGTCTTCTTCGCATGGGAGCGGACGGATCACAGCATGGACCGCCCGCGTGGCAGTAGAATCCGCCTCCACCGCCGGATCCTGACCGTTCCGCCACGCCTGGAGTACCGATGAAGAAGCCCGTTACCGTCACCATCACCGGCGCGGCCGGCCAGATCGGCTATGCCCTCGCCTTCCGCGTCGCCTCCGGGCAGCTGCTGGGCGCGGACCAGCCGGTGACGCTCAACCTGCTCGAGATCACGCCGACCCTGGCCGCACTGCAGGGCGTGGTCATGGAACTCTCCGATTGCGCGTTTCCGCTGCTGCACAAGGTCATCGCCACCGACGATGCAAAGACCGCATTCCGCGATTCGCAGGTGGCACTGCTGGTGGGCGCGCGGCCGCGCGGCCCGGGCATGGAGCGCAAGGACCTGCTGCTGGCCAACGCCGCCATCTTCTCCGCCCAGGGCAAGGCGATGAACGAGGTCGCCGACCGCAACATCCGGGTGCTGGTGGTGGGCAACCCGGCCAACACCAATGCGCTGATCGCGCGCGCCAACGCGCGCGACCTGAATCCGCGCAACTTCACCGCGATGACGCGGCTGGACCACAACCGCGGCCTGTCGCAGCTCGCGGAGAAGACCGGCGCGCACACCACGGACATCCGCAGGTTCACCATCTGGGGCAATCATTCCTCGACGCAGTACCCGGATATCTCGCACACGCTCGTCGGCGGCCGGCCGGCGAAGTCGCTGGTGGACCAGAAGTGGGTGGAAGAGGCCTTCATCCCCGTGGTGCAGCAGCGCGGCGCGGCCATCATCAAGGCGCGCGGCGCCTCCTCGGCCGCGTCCGCCGCGGCGGCGGCCATCGACCACGTGCACACCTGGGTCAAGGGCACCGCGGAGGGCGACTGGGCCTCGATGGCGGTGCCGTCCGATGGCAGCTACGGCATCCGGGAGGGCGTGATCTATTCCTACCCCGTGACCACGAAGAACGGCGAGTACTCCATCGTGCAGGGCCTTGCCGTCGATGAATTCAGCCGCAGGCGCATGGATGCCAGCGACACCGAACTGCGCGAGGAGCGCGACGGCGTCAAGGACCTGCTGTAGCCCATGAAGAAGAACCACCTCGTCCTGCTCGCCGCCATCGTGGGTATCAGTCTCACCGCCTGCCAGCCCAGGCCGCCGGCCAGCGGCGCCCTGTCCATCCCGAAGCTCGAGCCGAAGGTCCGCACTCTGGCCAATGGCCTGCGCGTCTACGCGCTGCGCGATCCGGATACGGCCAGCGTGTCGGTGGCGGTGTGGTACGACGTGGGCTCGAAGAACGATCCGCCGGGACGCTCCGGCTTTGCGCACCTGTTCGAGCACCTGATGTTCAAGTCCACCGCCAACATGCCGGCGGAAAACATGGACCGGCTCACCGAGGACGTCGGCGGCTTCAACAACGCCTCGACCGGTGATGATTTCACGGAGTATCACGAGACGGTGCCCGCCAACCACCTGCAACGGGTGCTGTGGGCCGAGGCCGAGCGCATGGGCTCGCTGGTGGTCGACCAGGCGAACTTCCAGTCCGAACGCGCCGTGGTGGAGGAAGAGCTGCGCCAGCGCGTCCTCGCGCAGCCCTATGGACGGTTGTTCGGTCTCTATGTGTCGCAGGCCAATTTCACCGTGCACCCCTACGGCCGCCCCACCATCGGTTCGATCGAGGACCTCAATGCCGCGACGCTGGATGACGTGAAGGCCTTCCATGCCGCCTACTACCGGCCGGACAACGCCATCCTGGTGGTATCCGGCAACTTCGACCCGCAGCAGCTGGACGCCTGGGTGGACCAGTACTTCGCGCCGCTCGCCTCGCCCAAACGGCCGATCCCGCGGGTTACCGCGGTGGAACCGGCGCGCACGACGCCGAAATCCCTGACGGTCTATGTGCCGAACGTGCCGCTGCCGGCGGTGGCGGTGTCCTGGCCCGCGCCCGCCGCAAGCAGCCCGGACATCGCCGCGTGGATGCTGCTCGACGCCATCCTGCAGCGCGGCGAGTCCTCGCGACTGTACCTGTCGCTGGTCTACCAGCAGCAACTGGCGGCGCAGGTGGGTTCGGATTTCGAGGTACACGCGGACCCGGGCGTGTACACGCTGTTTGCGATCCTCTCCGAGGGCAAGACCGCCGACGCGGGCCTGCAGGCATTGCAGGCCGAAGTCGCGCGCATCCGCGACAACCCGGTCGCGCCGGACGAGCTGGAAAAGGCGCGCAACGAGCTGCTCTCCGACGCGCTGCAGGCGCGCGAGACTTCCGACGGCCGTGCCGCCGAACTGGCGCGTTCGGTGATCCTGTTCCACGACCCGTCCGCTTCCGACCGGCTGCTGGCGCAGCTGCAGACGGTGAGCGCGGCGGATATCCAGCGTGTGGCGAAGTCCATCATGGACAACGCGCGCGCGGTGACGATCCGCTACCTGCCGGAAAACAAGGGAGCCAAGGGCGACACCATCGCCAGCGCGGCCACCATACAGCCCACGCCGATCGACATACCGGCCGCGGAAATCCCGAACTTCGTGCTGGCGCCGGAGGCGCAGCGGCAGAAGCCGCCGGCACCGGGCCCGGCGGTGGCCGCGAAAGTCCCCGCCGCCACGGAGAAGACCCTGGCCAATGGCCTGCGGGTGGTGGTCGCGCAGCGTTCGAAGCTGCCGCTCATCGCCGCAAACCTGAGCATGGCGGCCGGCGGCGCGCTCGATCCTGCCGGCCGGGCCGGCCTCGCGGACCTCACCGCCGAACTGACCACGCGCGGCACGGCAACGCGCTCCGCGACCGACATCGCGCGCACGGTGGAAAGCCTGGGCGCATCGCTGAATGCCGCATCCACGCCCGATACCTCCAGCCTCTCGGTGGTCACGGTGGCCGGCAACGCGGCGCAGGTCTTCACGGTGCTGGCCGACGTGGCGATGCATCCGGCATTCAAGGACGAGGAACTGGAGCGCGCCCGCCACGAGACCCTCGACAATCTTGCCGTGTCGCTGCGCGAGCCGGGCACCGTCGCGCGCTTTGCGCTCACCCGCCGGCTGTTCGCCGATGGCCCGTACGGCAAGACTCCCTCGCCGCATTCGATCGCGGCGCTGCGGCGCGATGATGCGGTGGCCTTCCACGCCAGCTGGTGGCGTCCCGACAATGCCGTGCTCGTGATCAGCGGCGACGTCACGCCGGAGGCCGCCTTCCGGCTGGCACAGGATGCCTTCGGGGCATGGGAGAAACCCGCCGCTGCGCTCCAGGCCCAGCCGGCCGGCGCGAGCACCGCCGCCGGCCAGCCGCCGCTGGTCATCGATATTCCGAAGATCGGCCAGGCCGCCGTGCTGATGGGCCGCATCGGTCCGAGCCGCACCGCTGTGGATTACTTCCCCACGCTGGTCGCCAACGACGTGCTCGGCGGCGGCTATTCCGCGCGCCTCAACGAGGAGATCCGCATCAAGCGCGGATTGTCCTATGGCGCGAGTTCCAGGCTGCCTTCGCGCCGCTACGGCGCGCCCATCATCGCGGGCGCGCAGACACGCAACGACGCCGTGCCGCAGGTGGCGCAGCTGCTGGCGGGTGAACTGGCGAATCTCGGCTCGGCACCGATCGCGGCCGACGAACTGGGCAACCGCAAGGCCGTGCTGATCGGAGATTTCGGCCGCTCCGTGGAAACCGTCGGCGGGCTGGCCGGCGAGCTGTCGGAGCTGGCGCAGTTCGGCCTGCCGCTCGCCAGGCTGCAGAGCTATGCCAGCGACGTGGAATCCGTGACCGCGGAGCAGGCGACCGCCGCCGCCAGGGCGCATTTCGATCCGGCGGCGGCCAGCCTGGTGGTGGCCGGCGATGCCGCAGTGTTTGGCGCGCAACTGAAGGCGAAGTACCCGCGACTCGAGACCATCGCCATCGAGAAGCTCAACCTCGACAGCGCGAGCCTCAGGTAACGGGTGGCGCGGTAAGCATTTGCCGACGCGCCGACCCTCGCGCCGCCGTCTCGCCTGCCTCACCGGCCTGCTGCTGTGCGCGCCCATCCCCCGACACGCCGCAGCGGCCGAAGCGCCCGTGGCGGTCAGCACCGTCAATCATGCATTCGCCACCGAACTGGGCTCGGGCTTCTACGACATCGGCGGCCGCAGCGTCTTCATCGCCACCGTCACCCCGGCCATCGACCTGCGCAACGTGACGGCCGAACATGCCGGCCTGCGGCTGGTGGCGCCGATGGCCGCAGGATCCTTCGGTTTCGCGCCCGACGACGCCATCGAGGGCCGGCTGCCGCACCACGTCGACAGCTTCAGCATCATGCCGGGCCTGGAGCGTGACTACCGGCTGCGCGAGGACTGGATCCTGACGCCCTGGGCGCGCGTCGGCGGCAGTTTCGCGGCTGGCGCGGACGATGGGCTGCTGTATGGCGCCGGAGCGCGGCTGTCCCGCGACCTCACCCTCGGCAAGGATCTGGCGATCACCCAGCTGCATGAACTCGAACTGATCAACGTCGACTACCGCAACCTGCCGGACGCCAGCTTCCTGCGGCTGCGCAATGCGGTGGATGCGCGCGAAACGCTGCCCCTGTCGCTGGGCCCGGGACACCGGCTGCTCGCAGGCATGTACGGCATCCTCGACGTCATGCCCGATCCGCCGGCCGCGCCGGCCGGCGTGAAACCCACGGTGCTGCAGCTCGAGGTTGGCCTCACCTTCAATGCCGATCCGCGGCCGCAGCTGGGGTGGCTGAACTGGCCGCGGCTGGGCTTCGGCTACCGCTTCGCGGGCAAGCTCTCCGGCTGGCGCATCGTGGTCGGCGCGCCGTTCTGAATCACGGCCTCACGGGAAGAACTCGGCGCCGGGCGGCTTGCCGGACGAACCCCAGCGCTCCGAGCAATCCCAGTGC
>DATJXQ010000108.1:0-4801 GCA_035500015.1 Steroidobacteraceae bacterium | reverse complement strand
TCACGCACAGCGGCGAATCACTGTCGATCAAATCCGCCGGATCAGGCGGTGACCGCTGATGCGGCCACCACCTTCGCGCCATCCAACAGCCAGTCAACGTTCACCCGGAAAATCCACGGGGCTGTGAGAAATACGGGCTAGTGCGCGCTGCCGGTGCCGACCGCGCGGAACGGCGGTTTCGCCAGCCATACGAACGGCACCAGTACGACGAACAATGCCGCCAGCATCATGAAGAGGTCATTGGCGCCCAGGGTCAGCGCCTGGCCGTTGATGATCTGCGAGGTGGTCGCATAGGCCGCATTGCCCTGTATGCCGAGCGCCTGCAGCTGCGACTGATAAGCCGCCCAGGCCGGTGAATCCGGTGTCACGTGCTCGGCCAGCCGCGCATAGTGGTATTCGCTGCGGTTGTTCCAGAAGAACACGGTCACAGCCGTGGCGATGCTGCCGGAGAAGGTCCGCACGAAGTTCGACAGTCCTGCCGCCGATGCCAGTTCGGACGCGGGAATGCCCGACATGATGATCTGGTTCAGCGGCAGGAAGAACAGCGGCAGCCCGAAACCCATGATGAAGCGCGGCAGCGCCATCTGGCCGAAGGAGATCTCGGCGGTCTGGCCGGCGATCCATGTCAGCGCGAAGCACTGGACCACGAAGGCCAGCGTGGGCGCGGCGCGCAGGTTGATGCGGTACAGGTTGCGGCCGATCACCGGCGCCAGTACCAGCGCCATCAGGCCGATGGGCGCCATCGCCCATCCGGCCCAGGTGCTGGTGTAGCCCAGCGCGGTCTGCAGCCACAGCGGGAAGATCACGTTGACGCCGGTGAACGCGAAATACGCGATCGCCACCGACACCGTGCCAACGCGGAAGTTGCGCCGCGCGAACAGGTGCAGGTCGATGATGGGATGCTTGTCGGTCAGCTCCCAGGGGATCAGGAACGAGATCGCCACCACGCCGGTGACCGCTGCCGCGAGGATCTCGCCGGAGTGGAACCAGTCCTTCTCGTTGCCATTGTCCAGCATGAACTGCAGCGCGCCCACGCCGATGACCAGCAGGGCCAGCCCCACCACGTCCACCGGCACCTTCAGCCGCGCCGACTCGCGCCGCCGCAGCATCATCCAGGTGGCGCCGGCGGCGAACAGGCCGCCCGGCACGTTGATATAGAACAACCACGGCCAGCTGAGGTTGTCGGTGATCCAGCCGCCCAGCACCGGGCCGATGATGGGCGCGACGATGACCACCATGGCCCACAGTCCCAGCGCCAGGCCCCGCAGGTGCACCGGGTAATTGCGCAGCAGCAGCGCCTGCGCCACCGACATCATCGGGCCCGACACCAGGCCCTGCATCAGCCGCGCGGCGATCAGCATGGGCATGCTGGTGGCCAGGCCGCAGATCGCGCTGAACACGATGAACAGCAGGTTGGAAACCACGAAGGTGCGCACCTCGCCGAAGCGGCGGCCGATCCAGCCGGCCAGCGGCTGCACCACGGCCGCGGCCATCAGGTAGGAGCTGATCGACCAGGTGCCCTCGGAGGGCGAGACGCCCAGGCTCCCCGCGATCGAAGGGATCGACACGTTCACGATGGTCATGTCGAGGATTTCCATGAAACTCGACAGGCCGATGGCGATGGTCAGGAACACCAGCGCGGTGCCGCGCAGCGGCGGGTACTCGCCGGGCGGCAGCGCGGGGGTGCTGGGCTGTTCGGCCACCTTGCGCTCCGGTGCCGCGTCAGCCGGCGTTGGCGCGGATGATCTTCAGCGCCTCATCGTGCGCCTTCGCCAGGTCGGTGGCGTAGGCGCTGGTCACCTCGTGCACGTCCGAGACCGGCTCGGGTGCGAGCACCGCGCCGTTGCGGTCATGTGTATCCACCGTGGCCACCACCGACAGGCCGATGCGCAGCGGATGTTGCGCCAGCTCCTGCGGATCCAGCGCGATCTTCACCGGCACGCGCTGCACGACCTTGATCCAGTTGCCCGAGGCATTCTGCGGCGGCAACAGCGAGAAGGCCGCGCCGGTGCCGGCCGACAGGCCGATGACGCGGCCGTGGAACACCACGTCGCCGCCATACAGGTCGGAAACCACTTTCGCCGGCTGGCCGAGGCGCAGGTTGCGCAGCTGGCCCTCCTTGAAGTTGGCCTCCAGCCACACGTCGGCCAGCGGGATGATGGTCAGCAGGTGCTCGGCCGGCGCGATGCGCTGTCCCAGCTGCACCGTGCGCTGCGCCACGTAGCCTGCCACCGGCGCCACCACCGTCGTGCGGTGCAGGATGAGCCAGGCATCCTGATAGGCGGTGCTCGCGGCCTGCACGGCCGGGTTCTGCTCCAGCGAAACGCCGGCCACCAGCGCATGCGCCGCAGCGGCCTGCTGGCGCGCCTCGTTGAGGCCGGCCTGCGCCAGCTCCACGGCTTCGCGCGCATGACGCACTTCCTCGCCGGCCACGGCGTGCTCGGCCAGCAGCGGCTCGCGGCGCGCAAGGTTCTCCTGGGCCTGCGTCAGCTGCAGTTCGCGCTCGGCAATGCCGGCGTCGTACTGCGTTGCCTGCGCCTGCTGCATGCGCACCTGGCGCACGGTCTGCGCCAGCTGCGCGGCCGCACGCTCCAGCTGCTGTTTCGCATCGGTGTCGTCCAGCCGCAGCAGCGGCTGGCCGGCCGCGACCCTGGAGGTGTTGCGCGCCAGCACTTCCACCACCGTGCCGCCGACTTCCGCGGAGACGCCGACCTGGTTGCCGACCACATAGGCGTCATCGGTCTTCTCGCGCAGGGAGAACACGAAGATGTCCAGCAGCGCCCACGCGATGCCCAGCGTGACGAAGATGCCGGCGAGGATCAGCAGGATGCGGCGGCGCTTGCCGTTGCCGTTGCCATTGCCGGCCGGCGCGGCGCTGCCGCCGGATGCGCTCCCGCCGGGGGGCGGATTCGGGTTCTCTTCGCTCATGGTTTTTCTTCCGATGGCGCGGGATTGCCCGCCAGCGCCTGTTTCAATTGCACGTCGGCCAGCACGGTCGCCAGCTCCACGCGGAGCAGCTGCTGCTGTTCGCCCAGTTCGGCCGCCTGCGCGGTCAGCGCCGGACCCTCATGTGTCAGCTCGCTGCGCGCGCGCGCCTCTGCGGCGACGCTCAATGCATGCGCAGCCGCAAGCTGCTGCTCGCGCTGCTCGCGCTGCTGCCCGGCCTGTTCCAGCGCCGCGGCGGCCGCCCCGGTCTGGCGCGCGGCGTTGACGACGGCGTCGTCGTAGGCGGCGATGGCGATGTCGAGGCCGGCCATGGCGGCGCCATGCCGCGCGCGGCGCAGGCCCGCATCGAACAGCGGCAGGTCGAAGGCGATGCCGAGCTGCGGCGCGCGCGAGCCGGTCTCCAGCAGCTTGCCGATGTCGATGCTCGACAGGCCGGCGAGCGCGTGCAGCGAAATGTCGGGATAGAAGCTGGCGCGGGCCGCATCGGTATCGCGCAGTGCCGCTTCCACGCGCCAGCGGCTGGCCTGGATGTCCGGCCGCCGCGCGAGCAGGTTGGTGCCCGCGTCCTGCGGCAGCGAGGCATTGATTGCGGGCAGCGGGCGCTCGGTCAGCGCCGGCAGCGCCGCGGCATCAACGCCCAGCAGGCCGGCGAGGTTCACCACGTCCAGTTGCCGGGCACCCTGCATCATGGCCAGCTGTTCGCGCTGCGCCGCCAGCTGCCGCCGGGCATCGAGCGCCACGTCCGCACTCTCGAGGTCCGCGGCCTGCCGCGCGCGCGCGATGTTCAGCAGCTGCTCGTGCAGCGTCACGGTTTGCTGCTGCAGCGCGACCTGCGCGTCGTCGGCCTGCCAGGTGAAGTACGCATCGCTCACCGCCGCGGCCAGGCCCAGCGCCGCGGCCTGGCGTTCCGCCGCAGTGGCGCGTACGCGATCGACCGCCGCTTCCACCGCGGCGTGCTGCTTGCCCCACCAGTCGAACTGGTAGCGTACCGCGACGCCGAGGTCGGACTGGTCGTACCAGTGGAAGCCCAGGAACGTGGGCGGGATCATGCCGTTGTCGGAGAGGCGCTGCCGCGTGAAGGCGCCCGTGGCATCGACCGTGAGCCCCAGCGCGGCACCGGCGATGCGCACGTCCTCCTGTGCGGCGCGGATGCGCGCGTCCGCGCCGGCGATGGATGGCACGGTGCCGATGGCCGTGTCGATCAATGTATCCAGCGTGTCGTCGCCATAGCTCTTCCACCACTGGGCCTGCGGCCAGTTGCCGTCGGCCTCGCCTGCCGGGGCGACGATGGGCGCGGACTGGCGCAGCTCGGCACTGGCCCGCGGCGGCGGATGCAGCGCGGCGCAGGCGGTGCAAAGCAGTGCAAGGCCGGCGCTCGCAAGCCACGGACGCGGCGAGGTTGACGTCATGGTTCGTCCTGGGGCGCGTCGGCGCCGGCATGCAGCGCATCCACGCCCGCCAGCAGGCGCTTGAGTGTCGCGAGCAGCTGCTTCTTTTCCGCGGCAGTGAAGCCCGCGAATACGGCGGTGATTTCCGGCGAGATGCGCGGCAGCAGCGCCTGCAGCAGCCGCTCGCCGGGCGGCTCGAGTTTCAGCAGCATGCGGCGGCGGTCCTCGGTGTCCGGGCTGCGGCTGACATAGCCGCGTTCCACCAGCGCATCGCTGATGCGCGTGAGATTGGCCGGACTCTGCGCCAGTGCCGCGCACAGGTCGCCGGCCGAAGCGTGGCCGTCGTGCGTGCGCAGGCCCACCAGCATGCGGAACTCGGTTTCGGAAAGGCCTGCGGGTTTAAGCTGCCGTTCCAGCAACGCGTTGAAGTCGCGCCCCAGGATAATGGCGGCGCGCAGGATCAGCGT
>DATJXQ010000107.1:0-18053 GCA_035500015.1 Steroidobacteraceae bacterium | reverse complement strand
GACCACGAACGAGGGAATGCCGATGCGGGCCACGAAGAAGCCGATGAGCGTGCCGATGGCGATGCCGGCCAGCAATGCGATGAGCAGCGCCGTGCCCCAGTGCAGCGCGGCGCCGCCGGGCGCGGTCAGCACCACGAACAGGCACATGGCCACGCCGGAGGTGACGCCGGCGGAAAGATCGATCTCGCCCAGCAGGATGACGAACACCAGCGCCATCGCCAGCATTACCAGCGTCGCGGCCTGGGTGACGAGGTTGGCGAAGTTGCGCTCGGTGAGGAAGTAGGGGCTCAGCAGCGTGAACAGGATGCCGAGTGCCACCAGGCCGGCAATGGCGGGCAGGGCGCCCATGTCGCCGTGGCGCACGCGCGCCAGCCAGTCGCGCCAGAGCTGCATCATGCCGGTGGCCCCGCCTGCGATTTCAGCCCCGTGATGTAGCCGATGACGTCGCTGCTGGTGGTCTCCGCCGTCTTCACGGCGGCCACCATCTGCCCGAGATACAGCACATTGATGTAGTCCGCCACGCGGAACACGTCGGCGAGGTTGTGGCTGATGATGATGACCGCCACGCCCTGCGCGGCCAGGCGCTGCACCAGCGCCAGCACCTGCGCGGTCTGCGCCACGCCCAGCGCCGCGGTGGGTTCGTCGAGGATGACGACCCGGGCCTTCTTCAGCACGGCGCGCGCGATGGCCACGGTCTGGCGCTGTCCGCCAGACAGCGCAGCGACCTTCTGGCGCACCGACTGCACGGTGCGCACCGACAGCGACTGCAGCGTCTGCGCCGCCTCCCGCTCCATGAGCCCTTCATCGAAGGTGCCGGCACACAGTTCCTCGCGGCCGAGGAACATGTTCTGCACGATGTCCAGGTTGTCGCACAGCGCCAGGTCCTGGTAGACGACCTCGATGCCCAGCCGCGCGGCGTCGCGCGGGGAACGCAGGTGCACGGTCTGGCCGGCGAAGCGCACCTCGCCCGCATCGTAAGGGTGCACGCCGGCCAGGCCCTTGACCAGCGTCGATTTGCCGGCGCCGTTGTCGCCCACCAGCGCGGTGACCCTGCCGGCGCGCACCGTGAGGTCCACGCCCTTGAGCACGCTGACCGGTCCGAAGCTCTTGCGGACGCCGGCCAGCTCGACGAGGGGTTCATCCATGCACGGAAGCGGGATTGCCGGTGCGGCGCGATCAGGAGACGCCGTGCTTCGCGCAGGCTGTCGCCACGTCGGCGGTGCACAGGTCCGCGGCCTTCGCATCGCCGGCCTTCACCACGTCCTTCACCTGGTCCGGCCCGACCAACACGGGCATTACCGAGATGTACGGCGTGCCGTCGGCCAGCTTCTGGCCCGCAACGGGCTTCTGGCCTTTCAGCAGCGCCACCGCTGTGTCGACCGCTGCCTTCGCCTCATCCGGCACGTGCTTCCAAACCGTGGCGGCCTGCTTGCCCAGCAGCACGTTCTGCAGGCCGGCGGTGGAGGCATCCTGCCCCGATACCGGGATCTTCAGGTGGTTCTTGTCGAGCACGGTGATGACACCGGCAGCATCGGTGTCGTTGGCAGCCCACACCGCATCGACCTTGCCACCCAGGGCGGTGAGCGCCTGCTCGAAGTGGGTGGCGGATTTGTCGCCATCCCAGACTCCGGGCGGCTCCTGCGCCGGCTTGATGCCGACCGCGGCCATGACACGGTCCGCGCCGTCGTGAAACATCTTCGCGTTGCCATCGGCCGGATCTCCGCCCATGTAGACGACGACGGCCTTGGCGGGGTCCTTGCCCGCGGCCTTCAGGCCGTCCACGACCGCCTGGCCCTCGAGCTCGCCCACCTTGCCGTTGTCGAACGACACATAATAATCGGCGCCGGCGATCGGCCGGTCGTAGGCAATGACCGGGATGCCCAGTTGCTTCGCCTTGGCAGCCACCGCGATGCCGGCGCCATTGTGATCGACCAGCAGCATCACACCGCAGCCCTTGCCGAGCTGCTGGTCGGCGATGGTGGCGTACTTGTTCACGTCGCCCTGGGCGTTCTGGATGTCGGAAGAGAAGCCCGCGGCCTTGAGGCCTTCGGCCAGCGCAGGACGGTCGAGGGATTCCCAGCGCGGCGAGGAGGCAGCATCCGGAAGGATGACGCAGGCCAGCGTCGACTTGGCGTTGCCGCCATGTTCTGCACCCGAACAGCCCGCCAGCAGCAGTGGCAGGCCGGCCGCCATGACCACCGGAATCAATGAAACCTTGCGCACGTCAACCCCCCGAAGATCCCTGCGGGGGAGAATGGCCCCCGTTTCCTGGCGCGCGTCATTTGCGCGCGGGTGTCGGCTAGAATATCGCGCCGGACAGGATTTCGTGAACATGCGGGGAACTGGACTCCCCGTTCGCGCCCGAACCGGCTCTATTCAGGAACCCCCGGGGCACACCACGATGGCGGGATCAGGACTATCGGGGGGAATCCGCATGCCGGGCATTGGTGTTCGCAAGCTCACGATTCTGGCCTTTGCCGCGGCCGTGTCGTTCGCCGGCCTCAATGCCCAAGGTCAGGGCGGGGGACAGGATGACGCCGGGCATGTGGCGACTGCGGCCGCGGGCATCCGGCATGTTTTCGTCATCCTGCTGGAAAACAAGAATTACGAGGACACCTTCGGCAACAGCACCCAGGATCCGTACCTGCAGAAGCAGCTGGTTTCACAGGGCGCGCTGCTCACCCGGTATTTCGGCACCGGCCACGTCAGCCTCGACAACTACATCGCGCTGATCAGCGGGCAATCCCCGACGCCGGATACCGCGGACGACTGTCCCAATTTCACGAATGTCGAACAGACCGGCACCACCGGCGATGGCCAGGTGATTGCCGCGAAGGGCTGCGTCTATGGTTCCGGTGTGCGCAACATCGTGGACCAGCTGAAGGCCAGGGGGCTGTCGTGGAAGGGTTACATGGAGGACATGGGCAATGATCCGGCGCGCGAAAGCGCGACCTGCGGGCACCCGGCCGTCGGCGGTCGCGACAATGCCAGGAGCTTCCAGGGGCCCAGCGAGGCAGTGCCGCAGGGCGACGGGTACGTCACCCGGCACAACCCATTCGTGTACTTTCATTCCATCATCGATTCGCCGGACTGCAATGCACACGTAGTCAGGCTGGAGGCGCTGCCGGCGGATCTGACCAGTGCAGCGACCACACCCGGTTTCGCGTTGATTGCGCCGAACCTGTGCAATGACGGTCACGACGGCAGCGGCGACGGCCGCTCGCGCTGCAAGAATGGCGAGCCCGGCGGGCTGGCCTCCATCGACGCCTTCCTGCAGGCGTGGGTGCCGAAGATCACCTCCTCACCCGCCTTTCAGAAGGATGGCCTGCTGGTCATCACTTTCGACGAGAGCAACTCCACCATGGAGAAGACCACCGACCCGCAGACCGGCGCGACGATCACGAACTTCGTGTTTCCCGGCAAGGCATGCTGCGGCCAGCAGCCTGGCCCGAACCTCGCAGGTGTAAGGCCGGGAACCACCGCGCTCGGTGGCAAATCGTCCTTTGTGTATGAAGGCTTCGGCGGCGACCGCGTGGGGGCGCTGCTGCTGTCGCCATTCATCAAGCCCGGCAGCACCTCGGACACCGCGTACAACCACTATTCCCTGCTGCGCAGCATCGAGGACATCCTCGGCCTGGACGGTCATCTCGGTTATGCGGCCAATGACCGCAGCAGGGGTTATGTGCTGGACACCATCGGCAACGACCGGGCGATCTTCCGTGAGGCGGACAAGCCGCGCGCAAAGTGAATTGCGCCGCACGGCCCGCAAGCATGTGGTCGCGGCCGCATTGTGCGGGCTTGCCGTGGCGGGCGGAGCGCATCCGGACCGTTCACCGGCGGCATCGCCGGTCCTGACGCAACCGCTGTCGCCCGCGGCCGCGCTGGGCCGGAAACTGTTCTTCGATGCCTCGCTGTCGGCATCCGGCAAGCTCTCCTGCGCGAGCTGCCACAGTCCCACGCATGCCTATGGCCCACCGGATGGGCGCGCGGTACGCATGGGCGGCGTGGCGCTGGACCGGGAAGGAATGCGTGCCGTGCCCTCCTTGCGTTACACGCTCGCGCGCACGCCGCACTGGAGCGAGGACGTCACCGCCAGCCTTGCCGAACGCATTCGCGACGCCGAGGCACCCGCGGGCGGTTTCGGCTGGGACGGCCGCTTCGACACGCTGCATGAGCAGGCGGCCTTTCCGCTGCTGGCGCCGAATGAGATGGCCAACGCCGGTCCCGCGGCGGTGGTGGCGAAGCTGCGGGCGGCGCCGTACGCGCCGGAATTCCGGCAGGTCTTCGGCGCCCGCATCCTCGATGACACGGACGCAGCTTTCGCGCAGGTGTTGCAGGCCATAGAGCGTTTCGAGCTGGAGGATGGGAGCTTTCATCCCTACAGCAGCCGCTATGACCTGTACCTGGATGGCAAGGTGCAGCTCACCGCGCAGGAAAAACGCGGGCTGGCATTGTTCGACGACCCCGAACGCGGCAACTGCGCCTCCTGCCATCTCGACCAGATCGGAGCCGACGGCTCGCATCCGCTGTTCACCGACTACGAGATGGAGGCGCTGGGCGTGCCGCGCAATCCGGAAATCCATGCCAACGCCGATCCACATTATTTCGACATGGGCCTGTGCGGGCCGCTGCGCACGGACCAGGCCGCGAAGACGGAATACTGCGGCCTGTTCAAGACACCCACGCTGCGCAACGTGGCCACACGCAAGGTGTTCTTCCACAACGGCAGGTTCCATACCCTGCGCGAGGCATTGCGCTTCTACGTACGGCGCGATACCGGGCCCGGACTGTGGTATCCGGCGGGCAAAGCGGGCGCCGCGGAGAAGTTCGACGACCTGCCACCGGCGCTGCGCGCGAACGTGGACCGCGGCGACGCGCCGCTGGACCGTCAGCAGGGTGGTGCGCCGGTATGGAACGATGCCGAAGTCGACGACGTGGTGGCTTTCCTGCGCACGCTGACGGATGCGGATGCTGCCGACGCCGGTTCGCCGCTGCGCTGAGGCAGCAGTCGGCGCCGCGAGCCGTCAGGACAAGGCGCCGAACTCCACCGCCGCCTTCACGTAGAACAGCCTCACCTGCTCGGCCCGCAGCCGTGCGAACAGCCTTCCGGCTTCCTCTTCCGTGACGATGGTGACGAACTCCAGCGGCTGGTCGGCCAGTTCGACGAAGTGCGCCGAGTGGATGCGCCCGGAGCGGCCGAAGCCTTCCGCCGCGGCCTGCAGGGTGGCGCCCTGCAGGTGCAGTTCCCGCGCGACCTCCACCAGCCACTCGCCCAGCGGCCGGCCGCCGTGCCGCTGGTCCTGCTGCATGTAGAAGGTGATCTGGTATCCGTTCACGGCGGTCTCCTCAATGGTGGGCCGCGAGCCATCGCACCGAGGCCATGCCGAGCAGCGTCATGGCCAGCGAGCCGCCGACGTGCAGCCCGATGGCGGCCGCCATCGGGCCGAAACGTCCCTGCTGCAGCAGCGCGGTGATCTCGGCGGAAAACGTGGAAAAGGTGGTCAGGCCACCGCAGAAGCCGGTGACGATCAGCAGGCGCCACTCCGGCGCGAGCGCCGGATTCTGCACGAAGACTCCAAGCGCGGCGCCGATGACATAGCCGCCGATCAAGTTCGCCGCGAGCGTGCCCGGCGGGATGGCGGGGAACAGCGCGTTGAGCAGCAGGCCCAGCACCCAGCGCAGCCACGCGCCCAGCGCCGCGCCCGCGCCAACGGCCAGTATTCCAATTGCGGTCATCGCCCCTCCAGTCTGCCTGATGCTAACCGGCTGGCATGTCGAGGGGTAGAGTGCTTACTCTGCGGGGCTCGGGGCGCTGCGAGGCGCACCACACGATACGGTCAATGATCCATGCAGTTTGGGGGTAAGCCGCGATGAACAGAACCGCCATTTTCTTCACTACGGTGCTGGCCACTCTGGCGGGTGCCATGCCGGCGCGTGCGGCCGAGGGGTTGCCGAAATCCCCCATTACCCGCCTGATTCTTCTCGGTACCCAGGGCGGGCCGCGAGGCAGCGTGGATCGCGCGCAGCCCGCCAACGTCCTCGTCGTGCGCGGCAAGCCCTACCTCATCGATGCCGGCAACGGCGTCGTCCACCAGCTGGATCTGGCGGGAATCCCGTTCACGAGCATTCGCCAGATCTTCATCACCCACAATCACGATGATCACGACGCGGACTGGGGCACGCTGATGGGGCGCGCCTGGACCTCCGGCCAGCACGAGCCCATGACGGTCTACGGGCCGCGGGGAACCAAATCCATGCGCAAGGGGTTCCTGCAGTACTTCGCGCCGAACGCGGCCGCGCATTACATGGAGGACGCGGTGAATATACCGCCAGAGAAAGTCATCCTGGCGAAGGAGATTCCCAGGGCGGGGGGTCTCGTCTACCAGGACGAGAACATCCGGGTCACGGCGGTGGAGAACTGCCACTACCATTTCTCCAAGGGTGATCCCGGCTACCACTGGCAGCAGTCGTTCGCGTTCCGGTTCGAGACTCCCGACCGCGTCATCGTGTTCAGCGGCGACACCGGCCCCTGCGGCAACGTGCTGCCGGATTTCGCCAGGGGCGCGGACCTGCTGGTGCACGAAGCCATCGACCTGCCCGCCATCGAAGCCACTGTGAGATCGCGTCACGACGGCAGCTACTCGGAACCGGGCCAGCTGGAAGCCCTGATGAAGCACATGCGGACGGAACATTCCACGCCGGAGGAGGTCGGGCGGGTCGCGAAGGCAGCGGGCGTGAAGATGGTGGTTCTCAACCATCTCGTCACGGGAACGCGTACGGATGGCGACGCCGACTACATCGATGCCGTGCACAGGAACTTTTCCGGGCCCGTGGTCGTGGGCCGGGACCTGATGGAGTTCTGAACGCCTCAGCGCGCCCGGCGCACCTTGAAGACATTCGGCACGCGTGCCAGGCGGCGCTGCAGTTTCGCCAGTTCGGCGGCATCGCGCACCGTCAGCCGCAGCTGGAAGCGCGCGATGCGGTCGCGCGGATCGGTGTCGCTGGTGACGCCCTCGATGCTCAGGCGCTCCTCGGCGATCAGGTCCGAGATGTCGCGCAGCAGGCCGCGGCGGTCGAAGGCCTCGATCAACAGCGTGGCGCCGATGCGGGTGGCGTCGCCTTCATTCCATTCCACCTGCAGCAGGCGCTGCGGTTTCTGCTTCACCATGCGCGCAAGACCGGGGCAGTCGGCGCGGTGGATGGTCACGCCGCGGCCGAGCGTCAGGTAGCCGCGGATGGGCTGCGGCCGCATCGGCGCGCAGCAGCGCGCCAGCGTGATGGGCAGGTCGCCGACACCCTCGATCTCCACCGGCGAGCGCGCGCTGCCGATGGCCTTGCGCGGCCGCGCCGACGGCGGCGGCCGTTGCGGCTGCGGCGCGGGCTCCGCCACGGCAGCGGCGGGCGCGATACCCGCGGCCTCGTCCAGCCGCCGGAAGTACGCGCGCAGTTTCGCCTTGCTGCGCGCGGAAACCACGTAGCCGCCATGCCCGGACAGCCAGTCGCGGCTGGGCGCGGGTTCCTTGCCGGTGATGATCTCCACCACGTCGCCGCTGCCCAGCGGCTGGTTCAGCGGCGTGATGCGGCCGTTGACCTTCGCGCCCCGGCAGCGCTCGCCCAGGCTGCTGTGCACGTGAAAGGCGAAATCCAGCGGCGTGCCGCCGCGCGGCAGGTCGACCACTTCGCCCCTGGGGGTCATGGCATAAATGCGGTCGCGGAACAGGCCGGCCGACAGGCGCGTCAGCGCGTCGCTGTCGCCGCCGCCCTGGCCGCCGGCCAGCAGCTCGCGCACCTGCTGGATCTTCTCGTCGTAGCGGCGGTCCCCGCCGCCTTCCTTGTAGCGCCAGTGCGCGGCCACGCCCAGTTCGGCCTGCTCCTGCATCTGCCGCGTGCGGATCTGCACCTCGAGCGGGCGGCCGTCCGGCCCGCTGACGGCGGTGTGGATGGACTGGTACTGGTTGTCCTTGGGCGTGGCGATGTAGTCGTCGAATTCGTTGGGGATGAAGGGCCACAGCTCGTGCACCACGCCGAGGGCCGCGTAGCATTCGGCGACGCTGGCCACGATGATGCGCACCGCGCGGATGTCGTACAGCTCCTGGAACGGCACGCCCTTGCGCTGCATCTTCCGCCAGATGCTGTAGATGTGCTTGGGCCGGCCGAGCACCTCGGCGGCGATGCCGGCCCCGCGCAGGTGCGTGGCCAGCAGTTCCTTCACCCGCTCGATGTACAGCTCGCGGTCGCGGCGCTTCTCGTTCAGTGCCTGCGCGATGCGCTGGTATTCCTGCGGATGCGAAGCGCGGAACGCCAGGTCCTCCAGCTCCCACTTCAGCGACCAGATGCCGAGCCGGTTGGCCAGCGGCGCGTACAGCTGCTCGACCTCGAGCGCAATCTGCTGGCGCAGCGCGGCGGATTCCTCGCGCGCGTGGCGGATGCGCACCAGCTGCTCGGCCAGGCGCGCCACCACCAGCCGCGGATCGCCCACCACGGCGAGCAGCATCTTGCGCAGCGTCTCGGCCTGGCCGGCAGCCAGCGCCTTGCCCGCCGACCAGTGGGCATCGAGCCGGAACTCGCCGAGCTTCGCGAGCTGCTCGGCCAGGCGCAGCGCCTCGCCGCCCAGCCCGGCGCGTTGCGTGGCATTGAGCGCCGGCGCGGCGGGCGCAGCCTGCCGCGCCATGTGCAGCAGCGCCGCGATCGCCAGCGCCTGGTCCAGCGTGAGTTCCAGTACCAGGGCCGCGACTTCCCGCGCGCGCGCCAGCGCTTCGGCCGGAAGTCCCGCCGCCGCGAGCAGTTCGTGGCCATGCGCGAGCGCATCGCCGGGAGTGGCGTGGTGCAGGGACGATGTCGGGCTCACTGGCACGCTATCATACCGGGGTGCCACGCTATGCCCGCCGCTCCTGGCGTAACTTCGATCCGGCCGTCATCCCCGGGCGGCGGGCGGCAGCCGTGTCCGCCGCACCACGGCGCGTGCTGGGACTCGATCCGGGCTCGCTGCGCACCGGCTACGGCATCGTGGACTGCGCCGCGGGGCGCGAGGCACACGTGGCCAGCGGCTGCGTGCATGCCACCGGCACGAACCTCGCGCTGCGGCTGCGCTACATCCACGAGCAGGTGTCGCTGCTCGTCGCGCGCTACGCGCCGGACGAGGTGGCGATCGAGCGCGTGTTCATGCACCGCAATGCGGACAGCGCGCTGAAGCTGGGGCAGGCGCGCGGCGCGGCGCTGTCGGCCGCGGTCGCGGGCGGCGCGGCCGTCTATGAATATGCGCCGCGCGCGGTGAAGCTCGCGGTGGTGGGCACCGGCGCGGCCGACAAGGCGCAGGTGGCGCACATGGTGCAGGTGCTGCTGGCCATCGGCAGGCCGGCCACGGCGGACGTCTCCGACGCGCTGGCCATCGCGCTGTGCCATGCGCAGGCGCGCCGCGTCGCGGGCCGTCTGGCGGCACTGGAAGCGGCGCGGTGATCGGCTCGCTGGCCGGCGTCATTGCGGCGAAGGAGCCACCGCGGCTGCTGCTGGAAGTGCAGGGCGTGGGCTACGAGGTGGAGGTGCCGATGTCCACCTACCTGGGCCTGCCGCCGGCGGGCAGCCAGGTGCGGCTGCGCATCCATCATGTGTTGCGCGAGGATGCTTCGCTGCTGTTCGGTTTTGCCACGGAGGTCGAGCGCGAGCTGTTTCGTGCACTGCTGAAGGTCAACAGCGTCGGGCCGAAGGTGGCCCTGGCCATCCTCTCCGGTGTCAGCGTGGAGGCCTTCCGTGCCGCCGTGGCGCTGGACGACGTCGCCGGCCTCACGCGTATTCCCGGCGTCGGCCGCAAGACCGCCGAGCGCCTGGTGGTGGAGATGCGCGGCTACTTCAAGGACGCGCCGCACTTGCCCGGCAGCCCGGCTGTTGCGCAGGCGCCGCGCGCGGAGGCGCTGCACGCGCTGCAGGCGCTGGGTTACAAACCGCCCGAGGCCCAGCGCATGCTGGAGAAAGTGGCGCGTGAAGGTGCCACCACCGAAGAGCTGATCCGCGCCGCGCTGCAGGCCGCGGCGCCGCAGGAGCGCGCATGACCGAGCGGCTGGTCAGCGCCGGCGGCACGCGCGAGGAGGAAAGCCAGGATCGCGCCATCCGTCCGAAGCGCCTGGCCGAGTACATCGGCCAGCCGCAGGTCAAGGCGCAGCTGGGCCTCTTCATCGAGGCCGCCAGCGCGCGCGCCGAGGCGCTGGACCATGTGCTGGTGTTCGGGCCGCCGGGCCTGGGCAAGACCACGCTGGCGCAGATCATCGCCGCGGAGCTGGGCGTGGGCCTGCGCCACACCACCGGCCCGGTGCTGGAGCGTCCCGGCGATCTGGCGGCGCTGCTGACCAACCTGCAGCCGCGCGACCTGCTGTTCATCGACGAGATCCACCGCCTGCCGCCGGTGGTGGAGGAGGCGCTTTACCCGGCGATGGAGGACTACCAGTTCGACATCATGATCGGCGAGGGGCCGGCCGCGCGCTCGATCAAGCTGGATCTGCCGCCGTTCACGCTGGTCGGCGCAACCACGCGCGCGGGCCTTTTGACCTCGCCGCTGCGCGACCGCTTCGGCATCGTGCAGCGGCTCGATTTCTATTCCGACGGCGAGCTGGCGCAGATCGTGGCGCGTTCCGCCGGCATACTGGGCGTGGCCACGACGCCGGAGGGTGCCGCGCGCATCGCGCAGCGTTCGCGCGGCACGCCGCGCATCGCCAACCGCCTGCTGCGGCGGGTGCGCGACTATGCGCAGGTGAAGGGTGACGGGCGCATCGACGCGGCGCTCGCCGATGCCGCGCTCGACCTGCTCGACGTGGATCCGCGCGGCCTGGACGCGCTCGATCGCCGCGTGCTCGCCATCATCATCGAGCGCTTCGACGGCGGCCCGGTGGGCATCGAGAGCCTGGCGGCTGCCATCGGCGAGGAGCGCGGCACGCTGGAGGATGTGGTCGAACCCTTCCTGATCCAGCGCGGCCTGCTGGCGCGCACCGCGCGTGGCCGTGTCGCCACGCGCCACGCCTGGCTGCATCTTGGTCTTCCCGTGCCGGCGCGCGCGGAGAACACGCTGTCGCTTTTCGAGGACGGCGGCAAGTGATGGCCGCTGAATTTCGCTGGCCGGTGCGCGTCTACTACGAAGACACGGATGCCGGCGGTGTCGTCTACCATACCGGCTACATCCGCTACTTCGAGCGCGCACGCACCGAGTGGCTGCGCGCGCGGGGGTACTCGCAGCAGCGATTGACACAGGAGGAGGGAATGCTGTTCACCGTGGTCGACCTGGCGATCCATTACCGCAAGCCTGCGCGGCTCGACGACCTGCTGGAAGTGGTCACGCGTGCCGAAGCTGCCGGTGCCTC
The DNA here is from genome assembly GCA_035500015.1 of Steroidobacteraceae bacterium. Lineage (GTDB taxonomy): Bacteria > Pseudomonadota > Gammaproteobacteria > Steroidobacterales > Steroidobacteraceae > ZC4RG30. The sequence goes on along the minus strand of DATJXQ010000107.1, from coordinate 6,708 downwards.
GATGCTGTTCGCGCAGGCGGTGCGCGCTCCGGACGGCGCGCTGCTGGCCGAAGGCGAGGTGCGCGTGGCCTGCATCGATGCGCGCACGTTCCGGCCGCGGCGCCTGCCCGGCTGGCTGCTGGCGGGGAATGCCTGATGCCGCAGGATTCGCTGCCCATCCTCAAGCTGGTGCTGGACGCCAGCCTGGTCGTGCAGGGCGTGCTGGTGCTGCTCGGCATCGCCTCGATCGCCTCCTGGTCGATCATCATCCCGAAGAGCTCGCTGCTGGCGCGCGCGCGCGGCGAAGCCGAGCGCTTCGAGAGCAGCTTCTGGTCGGGCGGGGACCTGGGCACCCTGTACCGCAGTCTCGAGGCAAAGGGCGCGAGCCAGGGCATGAGCGGCATCTTCGAGATGGGCTTCCGCGAGTTCGCGCGGCTGCGCCAGGGCGGCGCCACCGCCGAACAGCAGATCGAGGGCGCACGGCGCGCGATGAAGGTGGCGCAGCTGAAGGAGCTGGACGGGCTGGAGCACAACCTCGCCATGCTTGCGACCATCGGCTCGGTCAGCCCCTACGTGGGCCTGTTCGGTACGGTGTGGGGCATCATGAGCACCTTCGTGGCGCTGGGTGGCGTGCAGCAGGCCACGCTGGCCACGGTGGCGCCGGGCATTGCCGAGGCGCTGGTCGCCACGGCCTTTGCGCTGGTGGCCGCCATCCCGGCCTTCATCGCGTACAACCGCTATGCCGACAAGGTCGGCCGCCTGGAACTGCGTTACAACGCCTTCATGGAAGAGTTCTCCACCATCCTGCAGCGTCACGCCTCGCGGCCGGCTGCCGCTGCTGACGCCATCGGCAAGCCGTAGCCATGGGCGGCACCGGGACGGACGCTGCACCGCGCAAGCGCCGCCTGATCGGCGAGATCAACGTGGTGCCGCTGATCGACGTGATGCTGGTGCTGCTGGTGATCTTCATGGCCACCGCGCCGCTGCTGACGCAGGGCGTGAAAGTGGAGCTGCCGCAGGCCAGCAGCCAGCCGCTGCCGCAGTCCCAGACCCCCGAGCCGCCGGTGGTGCTGACCATTGACCGTGACGGGCGGCGCTTCCTGAACATCGGTGCCACCGGGCAACCGCTGGCCGACGACGAGCTGCGGGAAGCCGTGCGCGCAGCGCTGGCGGCCGATCCCCGGCGCGACGTGTTGATCCGCGCCGATACGCATGTGGCCTACGGCGGAGTGATCGGCGCGATGGTGCTGCTGCAGGCGGCGGGCGCGGCGCACCTGGGATTCGTCACCGAGCCGCCGCCACCACCACCACCACGCGGGCAGCCGTGAACGCGCGCGGCAAGCGCGACCGGCGCGGCGGACAGAGCTGGACGCTGTCGGTGCTGCTGCATCTGGCGATCGGCGGCGCGATCTTCGGTGCCTGGTACTGGTTTGCGCACCGGCCACAGGCGCCGGTCAGCCTGGGCATCGAGGGGCACGTGGTATCGGCCGACGCACTGGCGCAGGCGCCGCCCGCGCCGGCGTCGCCGCCGCCGCCGGCGCCCGGGCCACAACCCGAGGCGCCGCCCGATGTGCCTGCGCCTGAGCCGCAGCCCCAGCCTGAAGCACCGCCCACGCCGACACCGGAAGAGCTTGCCGCAGCGCAGGCTGCCGCGGAGGCGCGCGCCGCGGAGGAGCAACGGCTCGCGGACGAACGCGCCGCTGCCGACCGCAAGGCCGCGGCGGAAAAGGCTGCCCGCGAAAAGGCCGCGAAGGAGAAAGCGGCACAGGAGAAAGCCGCGAAGGAGAAGGCCGACAGGGAGAAGGCCGCGCAGGCCGAGCGCGAACGCCAGGCACGCGAGCAGGCCGAGCTGGAGCAGGCGGAGCAGGCGCGCCAGCGCGAGGATGAGCTCGCCTCGCAGCTGGCCGCCGAGGAGCGGCTTGCCGCGGCGCGGGCCAGCGGCCTGCAGAACCAGTATATCGCGCAGATCAGCGCGGCCGTGCAGCGCAAGTGGAACAAGCCACCGAGTGCCACTGCGGGCCTGGATTGTGAAGTGAAAGTGACACAGGTGCCGGGCGGCGCAGTCACCGGCGTCACCATCGGCCATTGCAATGGCGATGACGCCGTACGGCAGTCCATCCAGAATGCCGTGCTGGCCGCATCGCCGCTGCCGCAGCCGCCCGATCCGGCCCTGTTTGACCGCAATCTGAGATTCAACTTCAGGCCCACGAAATGACAGCGACCAGTACGAACACCATGAAACCGGGAATCCTGCGCACCGCCGCGTGCGTGCTGCTGCTGCTCGCCCCGGCGGGGGCGCATGCGGAGCTGGAGATCGACATCACGCGCGGCGTCAGCGATCCGGTGCCCGTGGCGGTGGTGCCCTTCGCTCACGCCGCCGCGAGCGACGGCGCGCCGGACGTGGCGGCCGTGGTCGAGCACGACCTGGCCAGCAGCGGCCGCTTCAAGGGCCTGCCGCGGGCGGCGATGCCGGCGCAGCCGCAGCGTGCCGCCGACGTGAACGCCGCGGCCTGGCACGCCGCGCACGCGGATTACGTGGTGGTCGGCCGCGTGGCCGCCGGCGACGGCGGGACGCAGGTGCTGCATTTCGACCTGGTCAACGCACTGACCGGACAGCGGCTGCTGAACGACGAGTCGGTCACGGTGCCGCAGAAATCCTGGCGCCGCGGCGCGCACCGCATCGCCGACCGTATCTTCGAGAAGATCACCGGCGTGCGCGGCGCATTCGACACGCGCATCGCCTACGTCGCCGTGGACGGGACTCCGCCCAGCCAGCACTTCCAGCTGATCGTGGCCGATGCCGACGGCGAGAACGCGGCAGTTGCCGCGCGCGGCAGCCAGCCCATCATGTCGCCTGCCTGGTCGCCGGACGGGGAATGGCTGGCCTACGTGTCGTTCGAAAAGGGCGTCTCGGTGGTCAACGTGCAGCGCCTGAGCACCGGCGAGCTGCGGCAGGTCTCGGCGCGCGCCGGCGTCAACGGCGCGCCGGCGTTCTCGCCGGATGGCAGGCGGCTGGCGTTGACACTGTCGGGTACCGCCGGCGACACCGATGTGTACGTACTCGACCTGGCCACGCAGCAGCTCACGCGCATCACCGACGATCCGGCCATCGACACCGAGCCGGCCTGGTCACCGGACGGGCAGATGCTGTACTTCACTTCCGATCGGGGCGGCGCCCCGCAGATCTACGTGGCGGCGCCTACCGCGAAGGCGCGCGCGCGGCGCATCAGCTTCGGCGTTGCCTATGCGGCGCGCCCGCGCGTGTCGCCGGACGGCAAGCAGCTGGCGCTGGTCGAGGAGGAAGGCGGCGCCTCCTACATCGCCACGCTGGATCTTGCTTCGGGAAACATTACGACGCTGTCACACGGCAACCTCGATGAATCGCCGAGCTTCGCGCCCAATGGCGCGATGCTGATCTACGCGGGCCGTGACGGCGGCCGGGGAGTGCTCGCCACCGTTTCGGTAGACGGACAAGTCAGCTCGCGGCTGAAATCCGCGCAGGGCGAGGTGCGCGAGCCCGTGTGGGGACCCTTCACGAATTGAGTATCATGGCGGGCAGCAGTCCGGATCGCCGGGCATCGGAGCAGCGATGAAGAAGAAACACATACTTGTCATGCTGGCGGTGATGGCATTCGCGGCGGGCTGCAGCAGCAAGCCGGTGAAGGAAGCCGCGCCGGCAGCCACTCCGGTGCCAGCGGCGGGCAGCAACTCCGGTGTACAGTCCGGTGGCGTTCCCACCGTGGACATCGATCAGCACCAGGGCAGTACCCAGGGTGGCGCAACCGGCCCCAGCAGCCCGCTGGCCGCGCAGCGCATCATCTACTTCGATTTCGACAGCAGCGACATCCGCAGTGAATACGTGGACGTGATCGCCGCCCATGCACGTTTCCTGTCGGGCAATGCCACGGTGCGCGTGCGGCTGGAGGGACACACCGACGAGCGCGGTTCACGCGAGTACAACATCGGTCTCGGCGAACGCCGCGCGCAGGCCGTCAAGCGCGCGCTGATGCTGCAGGGCGTGCAGGAATCGCAGATCGCGACGGTCAGCTACGGCGAGGAACGTCCGGCCGCCGCCGGCAGCGACGAGGCGGCCTGGTCGAAGAACCGCCGTGTCGAGATCGTCTACATCAACTAGGCACCGCGGGGGTTGCCGTGAAACATTCCGCACTGCTCCTGCTGGCCGCATTGCTGGCCGCCTGCGCCACCGCGCCGCAGGTGGATCCGGTGCAGGTGCGGCTCGATGACCTCGACGCCCGCGTCGGCCGCATCGACCGCGTCGTGTCGAACCAGAGCCTGGTGCAGATGGCCAACCGCATCGACGCGCAGCAGGAAGAGATCCGGCAGTTGCACGGCCAGATCGAGGAGCTGCAGAACGACAATGCCAAGCTGCGCAAGGAGCAGCGCGACCTGTATGCGGACCTGGACAAGCGCCTCGGCGACACGGCCGCCGCCGCCGCGTCGGCTGCGTCGGCCGCAGCGGCGGCCAACGCGGCGGCGACTGCCGCAGCCTCGAACAACGCGCCGCCTGCCGCCGTGGGCGACGAGCAGACGCTGTACAACAAGGCGCTCGACCAGCTGAAATCGCGCGACTATGCGGCCGCGGCGGAAAGCTTCCGCAGCCTCGCTGCGGCCTATCCGAACGGCCAGCTGGCCGACAACACGCAGTACTGGCTGGGCGAGACCTACTACGTGACGCAGGAATACGACCACGCGGCCGCGGCCTTCCAGCGGGTGCTGGCCGACTGGCCGGATTCCCGCAAGGCGCCCGATGCGCTGCTGAAGCTGGGCTACACGCAGCTGGAGCAGGACAAGCCCGAGGCGGGGCGCGCCACGCTGCAGCAGGTGCTGGCGAAGTATCCGGATTCGGACGCCGCCAAACTCGCCACGGACCGTCTCGCCAAGCTCGCGAAACCGTAGCGCCGCGCCGCTGGTAGCATGGGCGCGTGAGCCAGACCGAGGCCGCGCTGCGGCTCAAGATCACCGAGATTTTCCGTTCGCTGCAGGGCGAGGGCGATGCCGTCGGTTTTCCCACGGTCTTCGTGCGACTGACGGGCTGCCCGCTGCGCTGCCAGTACTGCGATACCGCGTATGCCTTCACCGGCGGGGAGTGGTGGACGCCGGAGGATATCCTCGCGCGCGTGCGCTCGCTGGATGCGCGCCACGTGTGCGTGACCGGCGGCGAACCGCTGGCGCAGCGCGCCTGCCTGCCGCTGCTCGCGCGGCTGTGCGACGCCGGCTTCGAGGTTTCGCTGGAGACCAGCGGCGCGCTGCCCGTGGCGGAGGTGGATCCGCGCGTGCGGCGCGTGGTCGACGTGAAGACGCCGGCCTCCGGCGAGCAGGGCCGCAACCTGCTGGAACAGCTCTCCGGTCTCAACGCGCGCGACCAGATCAAGTTCGTGATCTGCGACCGCGGGGATTACGAATGGAGCCGCGAGCTGGTGGCTGCGCGCGGGTTGTCGCACCACGCCATGGTGCTGTTCTCGCCCAGCCATGAGCAGCTGCCCGCGCGGCAGCTGGCCGACTGGATCCTCGAGGATCGCCTGCCGGTGCGGCTGCAGCTGCAGCTGCACAAGATCCTGTGGGGCAACGAACCAGGCAGATGAACCGCTTGACGGCACAACGTCGCGGCGATGCGGGTCCGGGCGCCGGATGAACCCGCGCCGCGCCATCGTGTTGCTCTCCGGCGGCCTGGATTCGGCCACCGCGCTGGCGATCGCGCGCGCACAGGGCCTGGAATGCCGCACGCTTGCGGTGAGTTACGGCCAGCGCCATGCGGCGGAGCTGGCGGCGGCACGACGCATCGCGGCGCAGCTTGGCGCCGTGGAGCACCGCCAGATGAACGTGGACCTGGCGCAGATCGGCGGTTCGGCGCTCACCGATGCGCGCATCGCCGTGCCGGAGGCGCCGTCCGCCGGCATTCCGGTGACCTACGTGCCGGCACGCAATACGCTGCTGCTGGCGCTGGCGCTGGGCTGGGCCGAGGTCGCCGAGGCCGGAGAGATCTTCATCGGCGTGAATGCGGTGGATTATTCGGGCTACCCGGACTGCCGTCCGGAGTTCATCGCCGCCTTCGAGGAGCTGGCGCGGCGCGCCACCCGCGCCGGCGTCGAAGGCGCCCGTTTCCATATCCGCACGCCGCTGATCTCGATGAGCAAGGCGGAAATCATCCGCGCCGGCATCGCGCTCGGCGTGGATTATGGCGCGACCGTGTCGTGCTACCAGGCCAGTGCGGGCGGCGAAGCCTGCGGGCGCTGCGATTCGTGCCGGCTGCGTCGCGAAGGTTTCAGGGCTGCAGGGGTGACCGATCCAACCCGCTATGCGGCCGATCCGGTATGATCCGCGCCCTTCCGTGGGCCGTTAGCTCAGTCGGTAGAGCAGCTGGCTTTTAACCAGTTGGTCGCGCGTTCGAATCGCGCACGGCCCATGACCACCGGCGCCAGTATCGCTCGTTGCGCCCCAATGTTGTGCGCGCCGCTAGCGTGCCTCCACGCTCCATTCGGGCACGCTGGCCGTTTCGTCGCAACCCGGGCAGGGGAAATAGCGCTCGCGCGTGCCGGTGACATGCCGCAAAACGTGCACCATTCCACAGAACAGGCAACGCATGGTCTCGGTGATGGCGGGCCGGAAGTCATCCAGGTACAGCAACTTGCCCATGGTGCATCTCCGTGAAGTCTCGACACCTTGCATCAAGCAAGAATCGGGCCGGTAATGCAAGTCGACGTCCGGTGC
>DATJXQ010000106.1:0-16308 GCA_035500015.1 Steroidobacteraceae bacterium | reverse complement strand
TTTCCGTCGGCGCGCCTTACTACAACCGGACCTTCCTGGTCCCGATGCTGCCGCTGTTCGCGCTGGTCGGGCTCGGCGCGTTCGCGCGCTGGAAGCGCGGCCAGCTGGGCGAGTCGCGGCGCCGGCTGCTGGCCTGCCTGGGTATTGCAGTGGTGCTGGGCCTGGCCTTGATGCTGGGCCTGTATGGCGATCGCTCGCTGCTCGGGCCGATCGGCGTGGTGCTGGCGCTGTGGATCATCTGCACCGCGCTGGTGGATCCGCTGGACCGGCTGCGCCGTCGACTGTCGCTGCCGCTGGCGGTGTTGGGCATGACGCTGGCGCACGTGGGTCTGGCGGTGACGCTGCTGGGTATCACCACGATGGAAAGCCGCCGCGTGGAGCGCGACGTGTCGCTGGCTCCGGGCCAGCAGGCGCAGCTGGGCGACTACGCCTTCCGGCTGGATTCAATCAAGCAGGACATCGACGGCCCGAACTACACCGCCACGCGCGCACGCGTGGTAGTGACCCGCAACGGCAAACCAGACGTGGTGCTGCTGCCCGAGCAGCGCGAGTACGATGTGCAGCAGCAGTCGCTGGCCCAGGCTGCGCTGGGTGTTTCATGGCGGCGTGACGTGATGGTCACGCTGGGCGAGCCGGTAGGCAACGGGGCATGGAGCATGCGCCTGCAGGTGCGGCCACTGATGCGGCTGGTGTGGCTGGGGGCGATGTGCATGGCCGGGGGCGGATTGCTCGCGACGCTGGATCGCCGCTATCGCCGCCGCCGCGAGGCGCTGGCGCAGCAGCAGGCCGCCGCGGCGGGCGCGGCGCCAGGGGTGGCGTCGTGAACCGCTTCTGGATTCCGCTGATTGCCTTCGCGCTGCTGTGCGCGATGTTTGGCGTGGCGCTGAAGCGCGCGCCGGACAAGGAGGTCGTGGTCTCGGCACTGATCAACAAGCCCGCGCCGGAATTCCGGCTGCCCGATCTGCTCAACCCCGGGCAGACGGTGGACAGCACGCGCTTCAAGGGCCGCTGGGTACTGGTAAACGTGTGGGGCAGCTGGTGCGTGGAGTGCAGCAGGGAGAATCCGGTGCTGCTCGATATCCAGAAGAGCGGCAAGGTGGCGGTGCTGGGCATCAACTACAACGACAAGGACGAGGACGCGCGCAAGTTCCTCGCTGACCTCGGCAATCCCTTTGCTGCGGTCGGAGTCGATCGCGAGGGCCGGGTGGCCATCGACTACGGCGTATACGGCGCGCCGGAAAATTTCCTGGTGAATCCCCAGGGTGTCATCGTCAAGAAGGTGTGGGGAATCACTCCGGACATATGGCAGAACACGCTGCTGCCCCTGATCGACGGGACGAAATCGTGATGCGCAACGCGCTGCTGGCGGCGCTGCTGGTCACCGTGTCGATTCGCGCGCCGGCCATCGACACGGCGGAACTGCCTGATCCCGCGCAGCAGCAGCGCTACGAGCGGCTGATACACGAATTGCAATGCCTGCAGTGCCAGGGCGAGAACGTGGCGGATACGCCCGCCCAGTTCGCCGCCGATATCCGCCGCCAGGTGCGCGAAATGATCCAGGCGGGCAGCAGCGACGCACAGATACGCCAGTACCTGCTGGATCGCTACGGCGAGAAAATCCTGCTGCGTCCACCCTGGACGCTGGCCAATTCCTGGCTGTGGCTGGCACCGGGACTGTTGCTGCTGGCCGGCGTCATCATCGCCGTGCGCATCGTGCGCCAGCGCCGGCAACTGCTGGCCACGGATACCAGCGAGCCGGGTGAGGAAGAGACACATTCATGAGCGGCTTCATTGCCATTGCCGGCCTGCTGACGCTGGCGGTGCTGGTGGCACTGCTGTACCCGCTGCTGCGGCGGCGCGTGGGATCCCCGGAAGCCTGGCGCAGCGGGGGCCTCGCGGCCTTGCTGATCGCGCTGGGCGCGGCGGGCCTGTATCCGCTGTGGAGCAACTTCAAGTGGAATGCCCCGGCGCCGGCGCTGGATTCGCCCGAAGCCATGGTTGGGCGCCTGGCGCGGCGGCTGGAAAAACAGCCGGATGACCTGGCGGGCTGGCTGCAGCTGGGCCGCTCTTATGCCGTGCTGGCGGAAGCGGAACACGCGGCGGAGGATGAGGCCCGCGCCAAGGGGCACTGGTCCCTGGCGGTGCACGCGTACGAGCGTGCCAACACGTTGTCGAAAGGACAGAGCGCGGAAGCCGCGCTGGGCCTGGGCGAGGCGCTGTACAACGCCGGTCGCAGCGAACTCAGCGGCCGTTCCGGGCGGCTGATCGAACAGGCCCTGGCGCTGGATCCGAACTCCCCGCGGGCGGTGCTGTACGGCGCACTGGTGGCCAGCGAGCGCAATGATATCCCGCTGGCCAAACAGCGTTTCCAGCGGCTGCTGGATGCGAATCCGCCGGACGACGTGCGCAAGATGCTCGAACAGCAGATCCAGGCGCTGGACGCCACCGCGCGGATGGCCAAGGGCGGCGCCGCTGCCAAGGGTGCTGCCGGCACCGGTGCGGCGAAGGCCGCCGCAGTCACCATACCGCTGCATATCACGCTGTCCAGGGCGGTGGCCGCAAAGGCGAAGAGCGGCGCGCCCTTGTTCGTGCAGGCACGCATCCCCGGGCAGCCCGGGCCACCGCTGGCAGCGCTGCGGCTCGATGCCAGCTTCCCGCAGGACGTGGATCTGCACAGCACGGACACCATGATCCCGGGCGCGGATGGTTTCAGCGCCGGACAGGAGCTCGAGGTCGAGGCGCATATCTACAATGCCGGCGGTGCTCATTCGAGTACCGGAGACCCGTTCGGCACGGTGCGGGTGAAGGCAGGTCAGGGCTCGCGCGTGAAGCTGGAAATCAGCCAGCTCAAGCCCTGACGAAATAGGGAAATTTCATGGAGGCGGCCGCTGCGCCGTCCCACGCAGGGGAATTGGGATATCCTCCCCGGTTCGGAAGGCATTGGGGGATTTTTACATGCGACGTCTGCTGCTGGCTTCGTTCTGCGCGCTTGCCGTTGTTTTCTGCTCGACCACATCACCGGCTTCCGCCGCTGCGCGCGCCAGCGCCGCGAAGGCGGGCGAGTGGTCCCAGCACGGCAATGATTCCAATGAGCAGCGCTACAGCCCGCTGAAGCAGGTCAACGCCGACAATGTCAGCAAGCTGGGCCTGGCCTGGTCCGCCGACATGATCGAGAAGGGCCAGTGGCAATCCACCCCCCTCATGGTCGATGGCATGCTCATCGTGACCACTCCCTGGAGCTACGCCTATGCCTTCGACGCGAAGACCGGCGCGCAGAAGTGGAAGTACAACCCGCAGGTGCCGCGCGAGATGGCGGCCACCAGCCTGTGCTGCAACAACAGCAATCGCGGCGCCACCTACTGGAATGGCAAGGTCATCTGGGCCACGCTGGATGGCCGCCTGGTCGCCGTGAACCTGAAGACCGGCAAGAAAGTGTGGGAATCGCAGGTCACCGATCCGAAGGATGCCATGTCGATTACCGGCGCCCCGCGCATCGGCGACGGCCTGGTGTTCATCGGCGAGGCGGGCGGCGAATATGAGCAGCGCGGCTTCCTGGCCGCCTTCAACGCCGACACCGGCAAGTTCATGTGGAAGTTCTATACCGTGCCGGGCGATCCCTCGAAGGGGCCGGATCACGCCGCGTCCGATGACGTGATGGCCATGGCCGCCAAGACCTGGAACGGCGACTGGTGGAAGGCAGGCGGCGGCGGCACGCCCTGGGACGGCATTGTGTACGACGCGCAGGACGACCTGGTGATCTTCGGCACCGGCAACGGTGCGCCCTGGCCGGCCGGGCTGCGCTCGCCCGGCGGCGGCGACAACCTGTTCACCTGTTCCATCGTTGCGGTGCACGCGAAAACCGGCAAGTACGCGTGGCACTACCAGACAGTGCCCATGGACAGCTTCGACTTCGACAACACCGCGCCGCTGACCATCGCCGACATTACCGTTGACGGCCAGAAGAAGCATGTGGTGATGCAGGTGCCGAAGGACGGCATCTTCTATGTGATCGAGACGGCTACCGGCAAGGTGGTGAGCGCGGAACTGACCGTGCCGTTCGCCAACTGGCTGACGGGTTTCGACAAGGCCAACAACTGGAAGCCCATCCTCAATCCGGATGCCGACTACGGCAAGACCGGCAAGGGCTGGTTCGTGATGCCGTTCCAGACCCACGTGTGGAGTCCGCAGTCGTTCAATCCCGATACCGGACTGGTGTACGTGAGGGTGCAGAATGCCACCTACGGCTACGTGGCGGAGAAAGACGCGAAGATGGGCAACCAGCTGCTGTGGATCAACACCGCCAAGCAGCCCGAGCTGCCGCGGCCCACGGTGCAGGGACCGCAGGGCGCGTGGCTGACGGCGTGGAATCCGGCCACGCAGAAGGAAGCCTGGAGATCCACCGAGGCTGGCAGTGGCGGCGTGCTGACCACTGCCGGCAACCTCGTGATCCTCGGCAAGAATCAGACCCTGCAGGCCTTCCGCGCCGATACGGGCGGCCCGTCGCTGTGGACGGGACAGGTTGGCGCATCGGTTTCGGCTGGCGCCATCACTTATCAGCTCGACGGCGTGCAATACGTAGCGGTGGTGGGCGCAGGCGGGCAGGGCAGCAGTGTTGCCGGCGGCCGTGTCGCGGTGTTCAAGCTCGGTGGCGATGCCAATTTCCCGCCGGCTGCTCCGCCGATACCCCAGGTGCTCAATCCGCCAGCCAATTTCGGTACCGAGGAGCAGCTGGCGCTGGGCAAGGAGAAGTTTGCGCAGAACTGCTCCATCTGCCATGACAACCAGAGCGCCCGCATGGCCAATGCCCCTGACCTGCGCTACTCGCCATTCATCGGCACCGCCCAGGCTTTCCAGTCCGTGGTACTCGGCGGCATCAAGGTCGAGGGGGGCATGCGTTCGTTCAAGGACGGGCTGTCGCCCGCGGACGTGGAAGCGATCCGCGCGCATGTCGTGAGCCTCGCCAATACCCTGAAGGCCAATCCGCCGCCGGCCGGGTTCGGTGGTTTCGGCGGATTCGGCGGTCCGGGTGGCGGTCGAGGGCCGGGCGGCCCACGCGGTCCGGGTGGCCCAGGGGCTGCCGCACCACCTCAGCAGGCGACCGGTCAGGAGCTCGTCGGGTTGCATCAGTCACCCGGCGCGAGCAGTGTCGGCACAGCAGGCCCGCAGGCGGCTGCCCCGACAGCGCCAACCGGACTGCACCAGTAAGGCGTTCTTGCCGGTCCACAGTTACTTTCCCACCCGCATCCACGCGGCTTCGCTGCCGGCGAGCCGCGCGGATGCCCTGAACCGGCGCCTGCTGCGCGAATGCCTGCAGCTGCGCGCCGATGATGCCGCCGGCCGCCGCTGGTCGCGGCGCAATTATCCGGGCGGTTTCACTTCCTATGCCTCGGCGCATCGCATGCACGAGGTGTCACCGAGCTTCGCGCGGCTGCGGCGCTACCTCGACACGCACGTGCGCCGCTTCGCGGCGGAACTGGAATTCGACCTGGGCGACAAGGGCCTCGCGATGACCGACTGCTGGGTGAACGTGATGCCGCGCGGCGTGGCGCACAGCCTGCACCTGCACCCGCTGTCGGTGATCAGCGGGACCTACTACGTGCGCGTGCCCAGGGGCTCACCCGGACTCAAGTTCGAAGACCCGCGTCTGGACCGCTACATGGGCGCCCCGCCGCGGCGTGCGGATGCGGCTGCGCGCAACCGCGCCTGGGTCGTGATGCCGGCGGCGGCCGGTTCGCTGCTGCTGTTCGAGAGCTGGCTGCGGCACGAGGTGGCGGCGAACCAGTCGGCGGCGGAGCGCGTCAGCGTGAGCTTCAACTACGGCTGGCACTGAAGGAAGCGCGCGGGCGAGCTACTATCTGTTACATCGTTTTCCACAACACCGGAATCGACCGCGGGGGTAACCATGAATCGCAAGCAATCAGCAAAGGACAATGGCCTTGACCGGCGTGAATTTCTCGGCGGCGCGGCAGCCGTAGCCGGCGCGGCCGCGCTGCTGGCCGGTGGCGCGCAGCCCGCCGCCGCGCAGGCGCCGCCCCCCGGTGCGCCGCCACAGCGACCGGCCGGCGGCCCGCCGCCCGGGCCTCCCGGCGGGGGCGTGAGGATGCGGGACCGCACGCTGGGCACGCCGCTGCCTGCCGGGCAGCGCCAGCAGCCGCAGCTGACCAGCCTCAAGGGCAAGACCATCTACATCACCGGCGGCAACACCGGCATCGGTCTTGGCATCGGCCGCGCGGCGGCCAACGCCGGCATGAACGTGGTGATGGGTTACATCCAGGACGACCAGGTCGAGCCGGCGATGAAGCTGTACAAGGCCGACCAGAAAGACCGCGTCATCGCCATCCGCCACGACGTGACCGACCGCGACGGCTGGGTCAGCACGCTGAAGCAGATCAACGACAAATTCGGCAACCTGCACCTGCTGGTGAACAACGCCGGCATCAAGACGCTGCGCCAGGCCAGCCAGGTCGATGCGAACAGCTGGGACAAGGCCGTGGCGGTGAATTTCACCGGCATCTGGAACGGCTGCTCGGCCATCATCCCGCACATGCTGGCGCACAAGGAGGGCTCGCACATCGTGACCACCTCCTCAATGGGCGGCATCCTGCCCGGCGTGAACGCGGGTGTGTACACGGCGACCAAGTTCGCCTCCTTCGGCCTGATGGAGGCGCTGCGCGTGGAACTGGCGGGCACCAACATCGGCACCTCGGTGTTCGCGCCCGGTGGCGTCAGCACCGACAACATCCTGTCGGAGGAAGGCAAGGTGCCTCCGGGCTCCATGGATCCGCTGGAGGCCGGCGAACGCGTGCTCAATGGCGTGGTGAACAACGACCTGTTCATCTTCACGCATCCGGAATTCAAGCCGGGCATGAAGGAGCGCTTCGATGCCATCCTGGCCTCCGAGCCGCAGGACGGCTTCCCGGAAGCGCGCGCCCGCGGCGAGACCGTGGTGCTGACTTCCCCGGCTTATGCGCCGGAAATCATCCATCGCACCGAGCCGCGCAAGAGCTACCGCACGGTCTGAGGCTTCACCGCCGCCTGTTCCCTGCGGAGCAGGCGGCGCTTGCGCGCGATTCCCCAGCGGTAGCCGGTGAGCGCGCCGTCGCTCGCCACGACCCGATGACAGGGCACCAGCACCGCGATGCCGTTGCTGGCGCAGGCGCGCGCCACCGCGCGCGCGCTGCCCGGCGCGCCGACGCGTGCCGCCAGTTCCGCATACGAGATGGTTTCCCCGCTGGCCAGCTGCGTCAGGGCCTGCCACACCCGCACCTGGAAGGCGGTGCCGCGGATGTCGAGCGGCAACGCGGGATCGGCGGCGGAATCGTCGATCGCGGCCGCGACGTGCCGCACCAGCTCGCGCATCCGCGCGTCGGCCGGTTCGATGCGGGCCCGCGGAAAACGCCGGTGCAGTTCGGCCAGCAACGTGCGCGCGGCGCCGAATTCCACCATGCAGATGCCGCGCGCCGTCGCGGCCACCAGTATCGGGCCGAGCGATGTGGTAGTCGTGGCATGGCGGATCTCCTCGTCGACGCCGCCGGTGGCGAGGCGACTCGGTGCCATGCCCAGGTGCTGGCTGTCGCGGTAGGCCGCCGAGGCAGCAGCATAACCGGCGCCGTAAATGGCGTCCGTCACCGAGGACGCTGCGCGCAGCGCGCGGTCCAGGCGCTGCCGCCGCCATGCCAGTGCGTAGCGCTTGGGCGAAATGCCCACGGCCGCCTTGAACAGGCGCTGAAAGTGCCATGGCGACAGTCCGGCCTCTGCCGCCAGCGTGGCCAGGTCCGGTGCGGTTTCGGCGGTCTCGATGCGCCGGCAGGCGCGATCGATGAGCAGATGATGCCGGTTATTGTCGCGGGGCATGGGGAAATGATGCCGCGGGCGGCGACTGCCGGCATCCCGGATCTTGCGATTGACGCGGCGCCGGTGCCATAGCAACTTGGCTGCATGGACGAGCGCGCCGAAATCATGGCCTGGCGTCGCGCCGAGCGACTGCGGCTGATCGAGTCGCGGCTGCGGGTGCCGGTGGCCGAGAGGCAGGAAGCCAGCCAGCGCATCGCCGCGCAGCTGGACCGATACTGCCGTGAAGCGGATCTGTTGCGGCCGGGCAAGGTCGTCAGTGGCTACTGGCCGCTGCGCGGCGAGCCGGACCTCAGGCCCTGGCTGGGCACGCTGCACGAGAGCGGCCACGTCGTGGTGCTGCCGGTGGTGGTGCGCAAGGGCGCGCCGCTGGCGTTCCGGCGCTGGTTTCCGGGCTGCGCGATGGAGAAAGGCTTCTGGAATATTCCCGTGCCGGTGGATCCGGCCGAGTTCACTCCGCAGCTGCTGCTCGCGCCGGTGGTTGGTTTCGACGCGCGCGGCTACCGGCTGGGCTACGGGGGCGGCTACTTCGATCGCACGCTGGAGCTGCTGCGCGCGCTGCAGGTCAGCTTTCACGCCATCGGTATCGGCTACGCGGCGACGCAGCTGCCCTCCATCCATCCGCTGCCGCATGACATCGCGCTGGACGTCGTGATTACCGAGGCGAAGAATATCACATAACTTATTGTTATTATTGGGTTGGCTCCCTGGGTTGGAATCGAACCAACGACCAACGGATTAACAGTCCGACGCTCTACCGCTGAGCTACCAGGGAACAAGGGGCTGACGCCCGTCTGGAGAGGCGGCGATTCTTCAAGAACCCCTTCCCGCCGTCAAGCAGTGCGCACCGGGCCGCTGCCCAGCGCAGTGCGGATGCGCTGCAGGGCCTTGTCGAGGTTCTCCATGCCGGTGGCGAACGACAACCGCAGGTGTCCGGGCGCGCCGAAGCCCGAGCCGGGCACGCCGGCGACCAGCGCCTCGTTCAGCAGGAATTCGCAGAACGCGGTGTCGTCGCCGCAGCCGAGCTGTTGCATTGCGCCGGTCACATCGGCGAAAGCGTAGAAGGTGCCCGCACCGGGCCGGCAACGGATGCCGGGCAGCGCGTTGAGGCCGGCGACGAAGAAGTCGTGACGCTGGCGGAAGGATTCATTCATGCGCGCCACTTCGTCCTGCGGGCCGTTGAGCGCTTCGATCGCGGCCTGCTGGCTGATGCTGCAGGCATTGGTGGTGGATTGGCCCTGGATGGTGGCCATCGCGGCAATGATCTCGGCGGGCCCGCCGCAATAACCGATGCGCCAGCCCGTCATCGCGAAGCCCTTGGAACAGCCGTTGATGGTGACGGTGCGCGGATACAGCGCGGGCACCACCTGCGCGAGGCTGGCGAAGGGCTCATCCGCCCAGTAGATCTTCTCGTAGATGTCGTCGGTGCCGATCAGGATGCGCGGATGCTGCAGCAGCACCTCGCCGAGCGCTGCCAGTTCGGCGCGCGTATAGGCTGCTCCCGTCGGGTTGCCGGGGCTGTTGAACAGCACCAGCCTGGTGTGCGGCGTGATGGACGCTGCCAGTTGCCGCGGGGTGATTTTGTAGCCCTGCCCGGCGCCGCCGAAAGGCGTGACGGGCCGGCCATCGGCCAGCAGCACCATGTCCGGGTAGGACACCCAGTACGGTGCGGGGATGATGACTTCATCGTCGGGATTGAGCACCGCCATGCACAGGTTGAACAGGGTCTGCTTGGCGCCGGTGGATACCAGGATCTGGCTGCGCTCGTAGCTGAGGCCGTTGTCGCGCCGGAATTTCGCGATGATGGCGTCCTTGAGCTCCGGCGCGCCGTCGGAATTCGTGTAGCGCGTATGGCCGGCCTTGATCGCGGCGATGCCGGCCTCACGTATACGGGCCGGCGTGTCGAAATCCGGCTCGCCCACCGACAGGCTGATCACGTCCTTGCCCGCACGTTTCAACTGCGCGGCGCGCGCCGTCATGGCTAGGGTAGGCGAGGGCTTTACGCGCATCACGCGCCGGGATAACGACAGTGGCATGGGGCTATAGTAAGGGTCGGATGTCGCCCGGTCATTTCGAACTCGAGGCCAGCTATGCGCCGGCCGGCGACCAGCCGGAGGCCATCGTACGGCTGGTGGATGGCGTGCAGACGGGGCTCGCGGCCCAGACGCTGCTCGGCGTCACCGGCTCGGGCAAGACCTTCACCATCGCCAACGTCATCGCGCAGGTGCAGCGGCCGACGCTGGTGATCGCCCACAACAAGACCCTCGCGGCGCAGCTGTACGGCGAGTTCCGCGAGTTCTTCCCGCGCAACGCGGTGGAGTATTTCGTCTCGTACTACGACTACTACCAGCCGGAAGCCTACGTGCCGTCCTCCGACACCTACATCGAGAAGGATTCCTCGGTGAACGAGCACATCGAGCAGATGCGCCTGTCGGCCACCAAGGCGCTGCTGGAGCGGCGCGACACCATCATCGTGGCCACCGTGTCCTCGATCTACGGCCTGGGCGACCCGGCCGCCTACCTGCAGATGGTGCTGCACCTGAAGCGCGGCGACACGCTGGACCAGCGCGCGCTGCTGCGGCGCCTCGCCGAGATGCAGTACACGCGCAATGACGTGGATTTCACCCAGGGCTGTTACCGCGTGCGCGGCGACGTCATCGACATCTTCCCCGCCGAATCCGAGCGCGATGCCATCCGCGTGGAACTCTTCGATGAGGTCATCGAGCAGCTGTCGCGCTTCGATCCGCTGACGGGCGAGGTGCGCGGCCGCATTCCGCGCTACACCGTGTATCCGGGCACGCATTTCGTCACGCCGCGCGACCGGCTGGTCAGTGCGCTGGACCAAATCCGCGACGACCTGCGGCTGCGCCTGCTGGAGCTGCACGAGGCCGGCAAGCTGGTGGAGGCGCAGCGCCTGCAGCAACGTACCACCTTCGACCTGGAGATGATCCAGGAGATCGGCTACTGCCAGGGAATCGAGAACTACTCGCGGTATCTGTCCGGGCGGCAGCCCGGCGAGCCGCCGCCCTGCCTGTACGACTACCTGCCGCCCGATGCGCTGCTGGTGGTCGACGAAAGCCACCAGACCATCCCGCAGCTCGGCGCGATGTATCGCGGCGACCGCTCGCGCAAGGAAACCCTGGTGGAATATGGCTTCCGCCTGCCCTCGGCACTGGACAACCGGCCGCTGAAGTTCGAGGAATGGGAGGCCATCGCCCCGCAGATGATCTTCGTGTCGGCCACGCCCGGGCCGTACGAGGCGAAGAAGGCCGGGCAGGTGGTGGAGCAGCTGGTGCGGCCCACCGGCCTGGTGGATCCACAGGTGGAGGTGCGGCCGGTCGCCACGCAGGTCGATGACGTGCTGTCGGAGATCAACGCCTGCAAGGCGCGTGGCGAGCGTGCGCTGGTCACCACGCTGACCAAGCGCATGGCCGAGGACCTCACCGAGTATCTCGAGGAACACGGCGTGGCCGTGCGCTACCTGCACGCGGACGTGGAGACGGTCGAGCGCGTGGAGATCATCCGCGACCTGCGCCTGGGCAAGTTCGCCGCCATCGTCGGCATCAACCTGCTGCGCGAGGGGCTGGACATGCCCGAGGTGTCGCTGGTGGCGATCCTGGATGCGGACAAGGAGGGTTTCCTGCGTTCCGAGGGCTCGCTGATCCAGACCATCGGCCGCGCGGCGCGCAACCTCAACGGCCGCGCCATCCTGTATGCGGACAGGATCACCGGCTCGATGGAGCGCGCGCTGGCCGAAACGAAGCGACGCCGCGACCGGCAGCAGACGTTCAATGAGGCGCATGGCATCACGCCGCGCGGTGTGGTCAAGCCCATCGTGGATGTGATGGAGGGCGCACGCGCCGAGGCCCCGCCTAAAGCCGGCGGACGTGCAGCAAAGAAGCAGGGTTCCGTCGGCGCAGGCATGGGCCCGGCCGCCACGCCGGAGCAGGTTGCGCGCGAAATCCGCCGCCTGGAAGCGGCCATGCTCAAGCATGCGCGCGAGCTGGAATTCGAGGAGGCCGCGGCTTGCCGGGACGCGATCCAGGAGCTGAAGGGACGGCTGCTGGAACTGGCGTGACGCCTCAGTGCGTCATGGCGTACACGACGTAATTGACTCCGAAACGATACCCCAGCGCCGTCATCGGTTCCGGATAGCGGGGATTGTTGGCTTCTTCCCAGGAATCGCCCACGTCCTGGTTGTAGTTGATTCCCACCATCAGGCGGCGCTGGTCATCGTAAATGCCGTACCAGTGCGGCGGCGGCAGCTCCTGCAGGCGGCCCAGGTGCCGCAGCCCCGGGATCTGCGTGAATTCGTCGATGCTGTAGACCACGTGCAGGATGGCATCGTCGCCGTGCAGTTCCTCCATGGGGCGGGTGGGAAACAGCCGCGCCATGGTGGCGGCGAATACCTCCCAGTCATCCTCGCCCCAGAAGTCGTCGGCCATCAGGAAGCCGCCGCGCAGCAGGTATTCGCGCAGCCGGTCCAGTTCCGCGTCGCTCAGATCCCAGTAGCCGGTCTGCGTGGCGTACAGCCACGGGTACTCGAACAGCTGCGCATCGGTCAGTGCCAGCGCCACCGGTTCGCCGGTGCTGACCCGCGTCAGACGAGCCAGGTTCTGCGTGAAATGCTCCTCGGCCTCGGGCATGTCCTGCTGCCACCAGCCCCGGCGACCGTAGCCGGGCGCGTCGGCGGCGTCGGCGTAGATCATACGGACGAAATGGAATTCGCCGGGATCAGGCCGTGACGTGCCGCCGTCGGCTGAGCTGCCGGCGGGCGCCAGCGCGCCGACCCAGAACCCCGCCAGCAGCACCCATCGCATGGGCCTAGCTTAGCGGGCCTTGCGGGGTAAAATCCGTCCCGGTATCGTTCCCGGCCCCTGAAATTGGTCGACCGTAGTCGCGTAGCTCAGTGGTAGAGCACTTCCTTGACATGGAAGTGGTCGGTGGTTCGATCCCACTCGCGACTACCATCTTCAAGTCATGCCCATAATCACGCTGCCGGACGGCAGCCACAAAAATTTCGACCGCCCGGTCACCGTGCAGGAAGTCGCCGCGAGCATCGGCGCGGGCCTGGCGCGCGCGGCGCTGGCCGGGCGCGTCAACGGCAGGCTGGTGGATACTTCCTTCCGCATCGGCGGGGACGCCACGCTCGCCATCGTCACCGAGAAGGATGCCGACGGGCTGGAGATCATCCGCCACTCCACCGCGCATCTGCTGGGCAACGCGGTGAAGCAGCTGTTCCCGGATGCGCAGGTCACCATCGGCCCGGTGATCGAGGACGGTTTCTACTACGACTTCGCCTACTCGCGGCCATTCACGCCCGAGGACGTGGCCGCCATCGAGAAGCGCATGGTAGAGCTGGCCAGGGCCGACCTGCCCGTGCATCGCCGCGAGCTGCCGCGCGAGGAGGCGGTGGCGTACTTCCTGGCGCAGGGCGAGAAGTACAAGGCCGAAATCATCCGCGGCATTCCCGCGGGCGAGCCCATTGGCCTGTACGGCCAGGGCGACTGGGAGGACCTCTGCCGCGGGCCGCACGTGCCCTCCACCGGCAGGCTGAAGGCGTTCAAGCTGATGAAGGTGGCCGGCGCCTACTGGCGCGGCGATCACCGCAACGAGATGCTCCAGCGCATCTACGGCACGGCCTGGGCGAGCGAGAAGGATCTCAAGGATTACCTGCATCGGCTGGAAGAGGCCGAGAAGCGCGACCATCGCCGCATCGGCCGCGAGCTGGACCTGTTCCACCTGCAGGAAGAGGCGCCCGGCGCGGTGTTCTGGCATCCGAAGGGCTGGGGCATCTTCCAGCGCCTGATCGCCTATATGCGCGCGGCGCAGGAGAAGGCCGGCTTCCAGGAAGTCAACGCGCCGGAGATCATGGACGCGGCGCTGTGGCAGCAGTCCGGGCACCTGGAAAAATTCGGCGAGAACATGTTCCTGACGAGGACGCCCGACGAGCGTCTCTACGCCATCAAGCCGATGAACTGCCCGGGCCACGTGCAGATCTTCCGGCAGGGCATCCGCAGCTACCGCGACCTGCCGCTGCGCTTCGCCGAGTTCGGCAAGGTGCATCGCTATGAGCCATCCGGCGCACTGCACGGGCTGATGCGCGTGCGGGCCTTCACCCAGGATGACGCGCACATTTTCATCACCCCGGAGCAGATCACCGCCGAGTCGGTGAAGGTGACGCAGCTGATCCTGGACATCTACAAGGATTTCGGCTTCGAGGACGTGCGCATCAAGTTCTCGGACCGGCCGCCCAAGCGGGTCGGCGAGGACGCGGTATGGGACCAGGCCGAGGCGGCATTGAAGGCAGCGGCCAGCGCTGCGGGTATCGAATACACGCTGAACCCCGGCGAGGGCGCCTTCTACGGACCGAAGCTCGAGTTCGTGCTGCGCGACGCCATCGGCCGGGACTGGCAGTGCGGCACGCTGCAGGTGGATCTGAACCTGCCCGGCCGCCTCGGGGCGCACTATATCGATGAGCACAGCCAGAAGCAGACCCCGGTAATGCTGCACCGGGCGATCTTCGGCTCGCTGGAGCGTTTTTTCGCCATCCTGCTGGAACACCATGCCGGGCGGCTGCCAGCCTGGCTGGCGCCGGTGCAGGCGGTGGTGATGCCCATCACCGAACGCCAGGATGCTTATGTGCGCGGCGTGGTGGAAGCCCTTGAAAATCAGGGGTTTCGGGTCATTTCCGACTTGCGGAACGAAAAAGTGGGCTTTAAGATCCGCGAGCACACGCTGCAACGCGTCCCGTACCTTCTGGTCGCGGGCGACAAGGAAGTTGCAGCCAACCTGGTTTCCGTTCGCTCCCGCAACGGCAAGGATCTGGGCACCATGCCGCTCGACGCATTCGTCGGGCGCCTGGGCTCCGAGGTGCAGAGCCGCGGGAGTACTGTGCTGGAGGATTGATCTATCGCTACATCAGCCAAGCGCGTCCGCCGCAATGAGGAAATCATGTCGCCGCAATTGCGGGTGATTGGCGCGGACGGAGAGCAGGCGGGGGTGATGACGCGCGCGCAGGCGCTGCAACTGGCCCTCGATGCCCAGCTCGATCTGGTGGAAGTTTCGCCGACGGCCGAACCGCCCGTCGTGCGGGTGATGGATTTCGGCAAGTACCTGTTCGAACAGAACAAGAAAGCCCACTCCGCCAAGCGCAAGCAGAAGCAGATTCAGGTCAAGGAAGTGAAGTTTCGTCCCGGAACGGAAGAGGCGGACTACCAGGTCAAACTGCGTAGCCTGATCCGCTTCCTGTCCGAGGGTGACAAGGCCAAGGTGACCATGCGTTACCGCGGCCGCGAGATGGCGCACCAGGAAATCGGCCGCCGTCTTCTGGCACGGGTGCAGGGCGATCTCGGCGAACACGCCGTGGTCGAGCAGAACCCGCTGATGGAAGGCCGGCAGATGGTGATGGTGTTTTCGCCAAAAAAGAAGTGATCGTACAGGTCTTCCGGGGATAACCCGGCGGCCAGGTGCGATCCGCCCCCAGCGGGTGCGCGGCATGTCGCCGCGCATCTTGCGAAAGGAAGCTAGAAAAACTGGAGTCGAGTCATGCCTAAACTGAAGACGAACCGGGCGGCTGCCAAGCGCCTGCGCAAGACGGCCAAGGGCTTCAAGTCCTATTCGGCCGGGCGCCGCCACAACCTGGGCCACAAGCCCCGCAAGACCAAGCGCAAGCTGCGGTCGGGTGGATCGAGCCTGATCCACAAGAGCGACGTCGGTCGCGCCATCCAGCTGCTGCCCAATTCCTGAACGCGGGGTAATCGAACATGGCACGTGTAAAACGTGGCGTCATCGCCGGACGCCGTCACAAGAAGGTCCTTTCCAAGGCGAAGGGTTACTACAACGCCCGCCGCAAGGTATTCCGCGCGGCCAAGCAGGCCGTCATCAAGGCCGGCCAGTACGCCTACCGCGACCGCCGCCAGAAGAAGCGCGAGTTCCGCGCGATCTGGATCGCACGCGTCAACGCGGCGGCGCGGCTGCATGGCCTGTCGTACAGCCGCCTGATCAACGGGCTGCTGAAGGCCAGCATCGAGATCGACCGCAAGGTGCTCGCCGAGCTGGCCGTACACGAGGCGGCGGCGTTCGGCGCCCTCTGCGAGCAGGCCAAGGCCAACCTGAAAGCCGCCTGACGCCGCGCGGCGGCAAGGGGAGGCCATGGAGTCGCTAGCCGAGATGTGGGCCCGCGCGCTGGCGGAGGTCGCCGCCAGCCGCGATGGCACGCACCTGGATGAAATCCGGGTGCGCTGGCTGGGCAAGAAGGGCCTGCTTACCGAACAGCTGAAGTCGCTGGGCAAGCTGCCGGCGGCCGGGCGTCCCGCGGCTGGCGCGCAGATCAACGAGGCCAAGGCCGCGGTGGAAGCGGCCGTGGCGGAGCGCCGCGCGGTGCTGGAAGCGGCGGCCGTCGAAAACCGGCTGGCCGCCGAACGCGTCGACGTGACGCTGCCCGGACGCGGCGAG
>DATJXQ010000105.1:0-9609 GCA_035500015.1 Steroidobacteraceae bacterium | reverse complement strand
TCCTTGGGCTTGCCGGACAGCTCGCGCACGTAGCTGTCGATTTCCATCACGCGCTCGTAGCCGATGTACACCGGCACGAACATCACCGGGCGCACCGGCTGGCGCAGGTAGCTGCGCAGCGTCATCGACAGCATGCCCGTCCTGGGCGAGAGCGAGCGGCCGCTGCGGCTGCGGCTGCCCTCGATGAAGTACTGCACCGGATGGCCGCGCGCCATGATGGCGCCCAGGTAGCGCGTGAACACCGCCGAATAGACGGGGCTGCCGCGGAAACTGCGGCGCATGAAAAACGCCCCGCCCATGCGCATCAGCCGGCCCACCACCGGCAGGTCCAGGTTGATACCCGCGGCGATGTGCGGCACGGCGAAGCCGTGGGTGTAGATGGCGTAGGGTACCAGCAGGTCGTCCATGGTGCTGCGGTGGCAGGGCACGTAGACCAGCTCGTTGCCGGCGGCGATGCCCGCCAGATCCTCGGCGTGGACCACGGAGACGCCGTCATACATGCGCGTCAACAGCCGTTTCAGCAAGCGCGATGCCAGCTGCACGAAGCTGTTCGAGTAGTCGGCGGCGATCTCCTCGAACATGCCCCGCGCCTGGTCGAGCCCCTGGCGGCGCGACAGCCTGCCGGCGGCGGCTTCCTGCGCGATCAGCGTGCGCACGCCGCGCGCGCGCAGCACCTCGGCCAGCAGCGTGCGCCGGTGTGAAAGATCCGGGCCCACGTATGCGGTGCGGGAGGCATGCAGCTGCGCGGTGAGCTGGCGCGCCACGCGGCGCGCGGCCAGCTGGGCGGAGGATTGCTCGCCGGCCAGCGCGCGCAGGCTCTGTCCGGCGCCGAACTCCACCACTGTGTCGCGACCGTTGAACAGCACGCTGAGGAATCGCCGCAGGTTGCCGAACAGCGCCCAGTCCTCGGAGAACGGCAGCCAGTACCACGGCACGTAGTCGCGTCCCGGCGCGCGCCCCCAGTAGACCTCGACCGGCACCAGCAGCACGTCGAAGTCCGGATCGCGGCGCAACGCCTCCAGCAGCGCCACCAGCCCCGCCGGCGGGCGGCGGTCGATGCGCGTGCGCCAGAAGCCGACCTTGCGCGACAGGGCCAGCAGCGACTGCAGACGCGGCTTCGCGCCGCCGGGCAGCAGCCGCTTGCGCGGCCGCGGCAGGCCGGCGCGCGCGCAGGCGCGCTGCAGCACCAGTGCATCCAGCTTGCGGGCGCGGCCGGTCACGTAGCAGACCGGAGCGGCGGCCTCGCCGATCTTCTCGGCCGCATCGCGCGGGCGCACGCTGAAGCGCAGCCAGGGCAGCAGGAACCGGCCGGTGAAGCGGTCCATGGTGTTTTCCACGGGGTCTGGCCTTAAGGCATGTACAGCGCGCGGCGCGTTTCGATCAGGAAGTACTGGAACAGGTAGCGCAGGAAGGGAATCGCGCTGTGCAGCCGGTGGTCGGATTCCACCAGGTGCAGCGCCAGGCCGTTTTCCCGGGCGAAGCGCATGCTCTGCTCGCACGGGATCACCTCGTCGCGCCAGCCGTGCACCACGGCGATGGGACAGTCGGGCAGGCCGCGCGCAAGCTGCGGAATGCCCGGGGCATGGATGGCCGGCGCCATCAGGAACACTCCCTTCGCGCGCAGCGTCGGGGCGGCGGCCAGCGACACGTAGCCGCCGAGACTCGAGCCCACCAGTACCAGGTGGCTGGAAAAATCGCGGCAGAATTCCTGCAGCAGCTGCACGCGCTCGCCGGGATCGGCCAGGCCGCGGTAATCCACGGCCGCGACTTCATAGCCTTCCGACTCGGCGATCTCGTACAGCGCGCGGATCTTGGTGCCGAAGGGCGTGCCATCGGAGCCATGCGAGAAGACCACGTGTCCCTTCACCGACATCGCGCCATCCTACCCGAGCTCGCCAGCCGCCAGCTGGTTGAGGCTCACCGCGCGCGTCTGGCTGCCGTCGGGACGATGCTCCACCAGCCAGGACAGCCGCACCGGGGACTGCGCCGACTGGAAGCCATAGACCAGCCGGAATACGTCCGCCGCCTGCTGCAGCGGGCCGTTCAATCGCTCGTCGCAGAGCACGAAGTAGTGGCGGTTACGCTCCGTGCCCGCGAAGGCGCCGGCCTGCGCGTGACGCCGCAGGAATTCCTCCACCTGGCGGGCGGCGCGCTCGCGGCTGCGCGCCGTGTTCCCCTCGATCACCACCCAGCGCGTGCCGCGCTCGATGCCGGCGGCGAGCTGCAGCGCCAGGCGCCGCGCGGACAGCAGCCGCGCGTCCGGCCCCTGGCCCAGCTCGCCGGCCAGCGTGCAGTAAGGCGGTTCTCCTCCGCCGGGTGTGCGCGTGGCGCGCAGCGCGTTGACACCGCGCTGCGCGAAGCGCGCGCGCTGCTGCCGGTCGACCCACACTGCCGGCGTCGCAGCCGGGCGCAGCAGCGCGGCGACATCCTCATGCCAGGCCTCGGGGGCGCCATCGCGCAGCAGCGTGCCGATGGCCGCAGCCGCCGGCGGGAACTGCACCGGCTGGCCCAACAGGCGATCCTGCACCGTCACGCGCGGGAAGAACATCAGCGCATCGGTGCTGTGGAACGGCCAGTCGGCGAGCCCGTCGAAAGCCGCCTGCGCAGTGGTCCAGCGCGCCGGCGGATCCACCAGCAGCAGCGCATGCTGGCGGCGGCAGAAACGCGCGCCGACCACCAGCACGCTCATGCCCAGGTCGCGGTCCAGCGCGGGCGGCGGCAGGTACAGGAAATTGAAGCGTGGCCCGTCGCGCAGCGCGAACATGCCGCTGCGCTCGGCCTCCGAGCCGATCAGGTCGTAGTCGGACAGCCACTGGCCGTCATCGCCGTCGTCGTTGCATTCGACATAGCCGATCAGCGCGCGCGTGTCGGGGCCGCGCGTGATGTCCGGACGCACCGACGGCAGCGGCCCCGCGACGCGCACCAGTTGCGAGGTGGCGAGCTTGCGCGACACGTCGCGCGCCGAACCCGCCAGGATGGAAACGCGGCGGAAGATTTCCTGCGCCTCGACCAGTTCCGAGCCGCGGGCGCGTACGCGCTGCACCACCAGGTTGAACAGGTCCTGGTCCTGCGGGCCGATGCCATCGTGATCCACCGAGGCGCGCACGAACTCATGGCGGCCGGGGCTGGTGCCGGCGAGCGTCAGCCACTCGCCACCGGCGGGCAGTTCGATGGTGGGCGCGCGCGCGCCGGCCGCCACCCGCACGATGACGGCCTGCCGGCCGCCCTGCTCGAAGAACTGCTCCACCGCATGGGGCAGCAGCGAATCCGGCCACAGGCCGCCGAAGCGTTGCTGGAACTGGGAAAAATCCTCGACCGGCACCGGCTCGTTGACCGGTCCTTTCAAGGCCCTGCCGACGAAGGCCACGACACCGACCGGGCCGGGCTCGAGTGCCGCGCCGGGCGGCGCGGCCAGATATGGAATGGATTGCGTCGGCCCGGCGCCGAAACCCCCGTCAGCGGGTCCGGGGCCCTGCTGTGGCGACACTGCGCCTACTTACCCCGCCTGCTGCGCCGTCGCGGCGGCGGCCTCGCGTTGCTGCTGTTCACGCGCGGCGCGGGCGGCTTCGTCCTGCTTGCGGGCGATTTCCTCAAGCATGATGCGAAGCCATTCCGACAGCTGGGCCATGCCGCGAAGAATAGCCTAACTGCGCGGTGCCTGTCGCTGTTCGCCGACCATCTCCTGCACGTCGTTCTGCATGGCGAGCGCGGGATCGTCGGCGCCATCCCAGTTGGATCCTTCCGGCACGCGGTTCTCCACCCGCGGCGCGGCCGCGATCACCGCCGCCTCGGAGTCCGTAGCCTGCGTCACCGCGAGCACCAGGCCGAGCGGCGCCCTTGCGATCTGCGCCACGCGCTGCCAGTCGATGCCCTGCTGGCGCGCGTCCAGGCGCTGCTGGATGCCCTGGCTCAATGTCTTCGACAGCAGCTTCGGGCGCGACTTGCCCCAGTCGCGCTTGTCGTCCTCCAGCACATCGTAGGCCTGCAGGTAGAGCCGCTGCTGGTGCCAGCCGAACACGAACGGCTGGTTCACCACCGTGACCGGCGTGCCTTTGTCGACCATGCCGAACAGCTGTTCCACATCCTCCGGATACAGGCGGATGCAGCCGTGGCTGGAGCGCAGCCCGACACCATAGGGCTTGTTGGTGCCGTGGATCAGGTAGCCGGGCCAGCTCAGCGTGAACTTGTACTTGCCCAGCGGATTGTCGGGACCGGCCGGGACCACCGCGGGCAGGATCTCGCCGCGCTCCTCCTTGTGCTCCTTGCGCACGGATTCCGGCGGAACCCACACAGGGTCCTTCTGCTTGGAGACGACCTTCGTCTTGCCTTCCGGCGTGGACCAGCCCACCTTGCCGATGCCGATCGGGTAGGTGTAGACGACCTGCCTGTCGCCTTTCTTCGCCGGCGGGAAGTAATAGACGCGCATTGCGGCGATGTTCACGACAATGCCCTGCCGCTGTGCCAGCGGCAACACGAATTGCGTCGGCACCACCACTTCGCGGCCCACGCCCGGCAACCACGGATCGACTCCGGGGTTGGCGCGCACGATTTCCTGGTAGCCGATGTCGAAGCGGCGCGCGATATCCGACAGCGTATCGTTCTTGCCGACCACGGTGACCTGCAGCTCTCCGACCACGTCGTCACCGGCGTCGATCTCGAAGCGATGCGTGGCGAGCGGTGCCGAGTACTGCGGCGGGGGCGGGGGCGGGGGCGGCGGCGCGGGCTGTTCGACCACCACCGGCGGTGGCGGCGGAGCTGGGGGCGGTTTCAGCAGCGAGCAGGCCGGCACCAGTACGACCATCCCCAGCTGCAGCAACAGGCGAACCGGCTTCATGCGCCGATTATGGCATCCGCCTGTCTACAGTAGCAGAGGCTGATCGGGCAGCTCGTTGCGCGCTGCGCCATGCGAACTGGCCGGGTAGTACTGCTGCAGCAGCCGCGCGGCGCCTTCCACCGCGGCCATGGCGCCTGCCCCGTAACGGCCGGCGCGGAATTCACCCTCCACCTGCCGGCACAGCCCCTCCCATTCGGCCTGCGGCACGACACGCGCAAGTCCGCGATCGGCGACAATCTCCACGGCACGTTCGGCATGCAACACGTAGATCAGCACGCCGTTGTTGTGTTCCGTATCCCACACACGCAGCAGGCCGAACACCTCCAGCGCGCGCGCGCGCGGCGTGATGCCGGCGATGAGCTGGTGCATGTCCAGCGCATGCTCGACCACGAAACGCACCTCGCCGGGCTGGCGCTGTTCGAGCTCGCCGATGCGCGCGGCGACGCGCGCCAGCAGCGCCGGTGGATAGCGCAACCGCAATACCCACAGCGGCGTCAGCAGATGGTGCAGGATGCGCATCACCACCGCCCCGAGGCGCCGCCGCCACCGAAGCCGCCGCCACCGCCGCTGAAACCGCCACCGCCGCCAAAGCCTCCGCCGCCGCCGAAGCCGCCGCCACCGAAGCCGCCGAATCCACCAAAGCCACCGAACCCGCCACCGCCGCGCCGGCCGCCGGCCGCCGGCGCGAATCCGGCGAGCAGCGCGAACAGCCACGCCAGCACTCCACCGGCGAGCGCGAACCCCAGCACGCGCGACAGCAGCCAGATGGCGCCACCCGCCAGGCCACCCGTGGCCAGCGAACCCACCGTGTGGCCGAGCAGCTTGCGCAGGATGCCTCCCACCACCAGCACCCCGAAGAACAGGAACGGCAGCAGGCCGAACAACCGGTCCCCGGGCGCACGCCAGCTGCGGTCCGGTGGCGGCAGCGGCTCGCCGTCTACCACCTGCATGATGCGCTGCAATCCGGCGGCGATGCCACCGTAGATGTCGCCCTGCCGGAACTGCGGCTTGATGGTCTCGTCGATGATGCGGTTGGCGATTGCATCCGGCAGCGCGCCTTCCAGGCCGTAGCCCACCTCGATGCGGACGGCGCGATCCTGCATGGCCACCAGCAGCAGCACGCCGTCATCCTGCCCCTTGCGGCCGAGCTTCCAGGCGTCGGTGACGCGGATCGAGTACTGCTCGATGCTCTCCGGCTGCGTGGTGGGCACCAGCAGCACCGCGATCTGCGCGCCCTTGCGCTGTTCGAAGGCGGCGAGCTTGGCCTCCAGCTCGGCCTGCTGGCCGGCGGTGAGCGTGCCGGTGGTATCGGTCACGCGCGCCTGCAGCGGCGGCACGGGCTGCTCCGCCTGGGCCAGCGCCACGCCCGCCGGCAGCCCCGCAAGCAGCAGGATGGCCAGCAGCGCGCGGCTCATTTCGTGCTGAAATCCACCGCCGGCGGCCTGGAAATGGCGGCCTCGTTCTCCACGGTGAAGTTGGGCTTCACCTGGTCGTGGAACATCATGGCGGTGAGGTTGGTCGGGAAGGAGCGCACCGTGACGTTGTACTGCTGCACGGCCTGGATGTAGCGGTTGCGCGCCACCGTGATGCGGTTCTCCGTGCCTTCCAGTTGTGCCTGCAGGTCGCGGAAATTCTGGTCGGATTTCAGCTGCGGATAATTCTCCGTTACCGCGAACAGGCTCTTCAATGCCTGCGTCAGCTCGCCCTGCGCGGCCTGGAATTTCTTCAGCGCCTCCGGATCATTGGCCAGTTGCGGCGTCACCTGGATGGAGCCCACCTTGGCGCGCGCCTCGGTGACGCCCAGCAGCACGGTCTGTTCCTGCGCCGCAAAGCCCTTCACCGTGGAGACCAGGTTCGGGATCAGGTCCGCGCGGCGCTGGTACTGGTTCACCACCTCCGACCAGGCGGCCGTGACCGCTTCGTCCTGTCGCTGCAGCGTGTTGTAGCCGCAGCCCGACAGCAGCACGACGACGGCGCCCACCAGCACGGACTTCAATGCACGCATACCGCACTCCTTCCTTGCCGCGACTGCGGGGAGCGCAATTCTCGCATGGACGGCCCGCCGGCGCAGCCGCGGCGACTGCCTAGTGCAGCGTCGCCCAGTTCAGGATGCGGATCTCCTCGGCGGGCAGGTCGAAGCTGGTCGCCAGCAGGGTGCGCAGTTCGGCCAGTTCCTTCTGCGGCCGCAGCGCCTGCCGCAGCTCGACCACGCCGCTGTACTCGCCGGGGCCGGCGGCCGGAGGCCGCTCCGTGACGAAGTGGGCGTAATACTTGCGGGACATAGAATGGGCCTCCATGGAAAGCCTAGACCCCAGTGTCCACCCGCAGCCGTGTCGTTGCGCACACATCCATGCCGGAAAACGGCATTGCCAGGCAGAACCGGTGTTTCCCCGATGAGCCGCTACCGCGCGCCGCAGCGTCCCGCCTCCCGGTACATCACGCCGGCGGGCCACGCGCGGCTGCGGGCCGAACTCGAGCAGCTGTGGCGCGTCGAGCGCCCGCAGGTGACCGCGGCAGTCAGCGCCGCCGCGGCCCAGGGCGACCGTTCCGAGAACGCCGAGTACACCTACGGCAAGCGGCGGCTGCGCGAGATCGACGCGCGCGTGCGGCACCTGCGCCGGCGCCTGGAAGGCATGGTGGTGGTGGACCAGCCGCCGTCGGATCCGCGCCGCGTTTTCTTCGGCGCCTGGGTGGAGCTGGAGAAGGACGACGGCACGACCGTGCGCTACCGCATCGTCGGCCCGGACGAGTTCGACATGGCCGGGGGCTATGTCAGCATGGATGCGCCACTGGCGCGCGCATTGCTCGGCAAACGCCTGGACGAGGAGTTCTCGGTGAACGTCGCCGGGCGCGAGGACCGCTATGTAATCACCGCGATCGGATATCCGCCGTCGCCGGCTACACCACCCGCACGTTCTTGAACTGCCAGGGATCGGAGAGGTCGAGGTCCTCGGGGAACAGCCGCTCGCGGTCCGACAGCGGCGACCACTCGGTGTAGGCGCCGGTCATGGTGCCCAGGTACGGCCTCGCGATCTCCATGATGCGCCGGTGGTCGAGTTCGTCCGGTTCCAGCAGCCCGCTGTCGGGATGCTCCATCGCCCAGATGATGCCCGCGAGCACCGCCACGGTGACCTGCAGGCCGGTGGCGTTGTTGTACGGCACCAGCCTGCGCGCCTCCTCGATGGTCAGCTGCGAGCCGTACCAGTAGGCATTCTTCTTGTGGCCGGCCAGCAGCACGCCGAGCTCGTCCATGCCGGAGGTGATCTCGTCCATCATGATGCGCTGGCGCGGCTGCAGGTGCCAGTTGCGGCCGGCCAGCTCGTGGATGGACATCACCGCGTTGTCGGAAGGATGGTAGGCGTAGTGTGAGGTCGGCCGGTACACCACGTCGCCGTATTTCTTCACCGTGTAATAGTCGGCCAGTGAAATGGACTCGCTGTGCGTGATGAGAAAGCCGTGGATCGGTCCGGCCTTGGGCGTCCAGGTGCGCACGCGCGTGGCGGCGCCCGGCTGGCCGAGATAGATGGCGGCCTGGCAGCCGAAGTCGTGGCGCTTGGCGTCGCGCGGAAAATTGCGCTCGTGCGAGCCCCAGCCCAGCTCGGCCGGCTGGCTGCCCTCGCTGACGAAGCCGTCCACCGACCAGGTGTTGACGAATTCGCCCACTTCCTTCGGCCGGCTGGTGACCTGCGTGTCGCGCTCGGCGATGTGGATCACCTTCACGTTCAGCGCCTGCGCCAGCTCGGCCCACTCCTTGCGGCCGGCGGGCTCGGGCTTGTCCTTGTCCACGCCGATGTCCTGCTTCAGCTGCAGCAGCGCCTCCTTCACGAAGTGCGACACCAGGCCGGGGTTGGCGCCATGCGTGAGGATGGCGGTGGGGTTCTTCGCGGTCAGGTCGGTGCGCAGCGCCAGCGCATCCTCGCGCAGCGCATAGTTGGTGCGCCGGCCCGGCGACACGGTGGGATCGGTGTAGCCGCCGGCCCAGGGCTCGATGCAGGTGTCGATGTACATGGCGCCGCGCTCCCAGCAATGCCGGACCAGCGCGATGCTGGAAACATCCACCGACAGGTTCACGAGGAAATCCCCGCGGCCCAGCAGGCCGTCGAGCACGCGCCGGTAGTTCTCGCGCACCAGCGGCTCGACGATGAAACGCACGCCGAGCTGCTCGGCCTCGGCCTTGCCCTTCTCCTCCGCGGTGACGATGACGATGCGGGTCGGCGGGATGCCGATGTGGCGCAGGATCAGCGGCAGCACGCCCTGCCCGATGCTGCCGAAACCGACCATGACGATGCGCCCGGGGAAATCGACGTAGACCTTGTGGTTCATGATGTATCGACCAGTGACTCCCTAGTTTGCGGATTCCTGCCAGCCCGGCGGCAGCGTCCCGGCGTAGCCCGGCAGCGTCTCCATGCGCCGCAGCCAGCGCGCCAGCTGCGGATAGTGCGTTTCGGCGGGCAGGAAGCGGCTCGCCAGTTCCTGCGCTCCCGGACGCAATAAGGCCCGATGCAGCACGCGGATGCAAGGGTAGATCGCGACGTCGGCGGCGGACACCTCATCGCCGACGATCCAGTCTCCCTTCGACAGGCGCGCCTCGATGGTGCGCGCCTCGCGCGCCACCGTGTGCATCGCGCGCAGCAGTGGCGCCTCGCCGAAACGCGGCGCGGGCCTGCCGAGTTCCTCGACGATGCGCATCAGGTCGCCCTCGATGTAGGCCTGGAATTCGAGGATCACCCGCATGATCACCCCGCCTTCCTCCGGCGAGCGGCCGAACAGCGGCG
>DATJXQ010000104.1:0-2521 GCA_035500015.1 Steroidobacteraceae bacterium | reverse complement strand
CGCCGCGCGCCCTCCCGGATCGGCAGGTCCCAGCGCAGCAGCCGCTCGGTGACGCCGAGCGCGGCGGCGAAGCCGAAAAAACTGTCCAGCACGTGTTCGCGCGAGCGCGCGGCGATGCGCTGGTTGGTGAACAGCCACTGCAGTTCGCGCGCGCGGGCGCGATCGAAGCCGACTTTGACCGGCGCGCGGATGCGGCGCGCGATCAGACTTGCGCGCAGCGCCAGTTGCATGTGCAGCAGCACATCGAAGTGCCGCCGTCGCAGCTGCTGCGCCAGCGCGCGGCGCTGCGCGCGCGGGGCGCGCTTGGCGACGATGATAAACTCCACCTCGGGCAGCGCGGCCATGAGTTTTGATTCCAGCGACCCGATCACCCAGGTGAAGCGGGCCGCGGGCCAGGCCTGCTGCAGGGTGCGCAGCACGGGCACGACGTGGCAGGTATCACCGATGGCCGAGAGTCGTAGTATGCAGATGGTCTGCGGCGTCGAGTTGAGACTCGGCATGGAGCGGGTGTGAATCGAAAATGGCCGCTGGGATCGGAGGTCCGGCGCAAGGTGATTGCCGGCGGCGCCATGCTATACGACGCCTCCCGTGCCGGCAATTTGTCCACCGAGAGCTTTGATCCGGTGCTGCTCGCGCGCCGCGGACACATCGTGGGCGAAGCCCGCGGCCGCGGCACCGCCTGGTTCCTGAGCGTTGAGGAGCACGCCTGGGTGCTGCGCCACTATCGGCGCGGCGGCCTGATCAGCGGCCTGTCGCGCGACCGGTACTGGTGGCGCGGCGAGGAGGTCACGCGCTCCTTCGCCGAGTGGCAGCTCACCTATCACCTGCACCGCGCGGGACTGCCGGTGCCCGCGCCGATCGCGGCGCGCTACCGCAAACAAGGCCTGGGGTATCGCGGCGACATCATCACCGAGCGGCTGCTGGATGTGTGGTCGCTGGCGCAGGCGCTGGAGGCCGCGCCGCTGTCGATCCTGACCTGGATCGCGATCGGGCGCTGCCTGCGGCGCTTCCACGATCTGGGCGTGTGCCACGCCGACCTCAACGCCCATAACGTGCTCATCGGCCAAAGCGCCGCCCCCGCCGAGGATGCGCAAGCCAGGGTGCATCTCATCGATTTCGACCGCGGCAGCTTGCGCAAGCCCGGCTTCTGGCAGGACGCGAACCTGGTGCGCCTGCGGCGCTCGCTGGAGAAGGTCACCTGGGGATTGCCGGCCGAGCGCTTCACCGAAGATGACTGGCACGGACTGCTCGACGGCTACCAGCAGCCCGCGGCGCCGCAAGTTTCGTGATCGTACGCATCGCCGCCTACCTGCTCGCTCCGTGGTACCTGGCGGTGCTGCTGTGGCGCGGCCGGCATGAGCCGGGCGGCTGGGGCGGACTGGGTGAGCGCTTCGGCTTCGGAGCGGCGCTGCCTGCCCCGGTCTGGCTGCATGCCGCTTCGGTGGGTGAGGTGCAGGCCGCGGCGGTTCTGGTCGCGGCGCTGCGCAGCCGCGATGCGCAGCTGCCGGTGCTCGTCACGGCCACGACCGCCGCCGGACTGGCGCGTGCGCGCAGCCTGTTCGCCGACTCGGGCATCAGCGTGCGCTATGTGCCGCTGGATCTGCCGGGCGCCGTGCGGCGCTTTCTTAAGCGCGTGCGGCCGCGTCTGGCGATCGTGCTGGAAACGGAGATCTGGCCCAACCTGTACCGCGCCTGCGCCGCCGCCGCCGTGCCGCTGGTGCTGGGCAGTGCCCGCATCTCGGAGCGATCGGCGCGGCGCTACCGCCTGCTCGGGGGCGCGCTGCAGCCCGCACTCGCGGCGATCGTGCAGGTGGGGGCGCAGAGCGAGGCCGACGCGCGGCGTTTTGCCGCCCTGGGGGTGCCGGCCGCGCGCATCGCCGTGACCGGCAACCTCAAGGCGGATATCGCCGTGGCGCACGGCGTGCCGGAGCAGGGCGCGCAGCTGCGGGAGCGGCTCGGTCCGCGGCCGGTGTGGGTCGCGGGCAGCACCCATGACCTCGAGGAGCAGCAGCTCTTGGCCGCCCACCGCGCACTGCGGGTGGCGCATCCGGATGCACTGCTGGTGCTGGTGCCGCGCCATCCGCGGCGCTTTGCGGCGGTGGCGGAGTGGCTGCGGCGTGAACAGGTGCCGTTCGTGCGCTACGCGCAGTCCGAGGCGGTGGGTGCGGCCACCCAGGTCCTGCTGGTGGATGCCATGGGCGTGCTGATGATGTGTTATGCCGCCTGCGATGTCGCCTTCGTCGGCGGCAGCCTGGTTGCCGTCGGCGGCCACAACCTGCTCGAGCCGGCTGCGCTGGCGCGCCCCATCCTGACCGGACCCTATCACGCCAATGCCCGCGACGTGTTCGAGGCACTGCAGGCGGTGCAGGGGGTGCGGGTGGTGCGTGACGCGGACGAACTGGCAGGCGCACTCGGGGAACTGCTGGCCGATCCGGCCGCGCGCGAGCGCCTGGGCGCCCGGGCCTTGCAGGTGGTGGCCGCCGGGCGCGGCGCGTGCGCGCGGCTGCTGGCGCTGCTGCTC
>DATJXQ010000103.1:0-7306 GCA_035500015.1 Steroidobacteraceae bacterium | reverse complement strand
TGAGACCGAAATGTCCGTCGATGCCGCGATGAAGATGGTGGTCACCATGGGCATGGTGATGCCGCCACAGAAGCCGGTTACTTCGCCACGTTGAGGATCCGCAGCTGCGTGAACTCCTCCAGCCCCTGCTGGCCGAGTTCCACGCCGAAACCGGACTGTTTCACGCCGCCATAGGGCACGCCGGGCGGCAGGTCCAGGTGCTTGTTGATCCACACCGTGCCGGTATCCAGCCGCTGCGCCACGGCCAGCGCGCGCTCGGTGTTCTTCGACCACACCGTGCCGCCGAGGCCGTACTCCGAGGCGTTGGCGCGCTCGATGACCTCGTCGAGGGTCTTGTACTTCAGCACCGGCATCACCGGCCCGAACTGCTCCTCGCACACCAGCCGCGCGGAATCGGGCAGCCCGCTGATGACGGTAGGATGGATGAAGAAGCCCGGTCCCTGGTGCGGTTCGCCGCCGGCAATCACCTGCCCGTGGCGGCGCGCGTCCTCGATGATGGCGCGCACCTTCTCGAACTGCATGCGGTTCTGCACCGGGCCGAACTCCACGCCCTCCTCGAGTCCGTTGCCGACCTTGGCCGCGGCGGCGAGTTTGCCCAGCTCGGCGCACACGGCATCGTAGATGGATTCCGGCACGTAGACGCGCTTGGCTGCCAGGCACACCTGCCCGGAATTGATCATCGCGGCGAAGAACAGCTTCGGCGCGATTTCCTTCGGGTCGACGTCATCGAGCACGATGGCCGCGTCGTTGCCGCCCAGCTCCAGCGTCAGGCGCTTGAGCGTCTGCGCCGCGCTGGCCATCACCTTGCGGCCGGTGACTGTGGAGCCGGTGAAGGCGATCTTCGCCACGTCCGGATGGCTGGTGAGCGCATTGCCGAGGTCATTGGCATCGGCGATCACGTTGACCACGCCGGCCGGGAAGATCTCCGCGCACAGCTCGCCGATCTTCAGCGTGGTCAGCGGCGTGGTCGGCGCGGGCTTGACCACCACGGTATTGCCGGCCAGCAGCGCCGGCGTCAGCTTGGTCACCATCATGATCACCGGGAAATTCCACGGCGTGATGGCCGCCACCACGCCCAGCGGGCGGCGCTGGCGGATCACTTTCGTCTGCGCATCCTCGCTGAGCACGGCATCGGGCAGTTCCAGCGCGGCCAGGCCGCGGATATTGGCGCTGGCCACCATCAGTTCGAAGAAGGCGCCGCCCAGCGGCTTGCCCTGCTCCTGCGTCAGCAGCGGCGCCAGTTCCGGCGCGCG
Source organism: Steroidobacteraceae bacterium (assembly GCA_035500015.1). Lineage (GTDB taxonomy): Bacteria > Pseudomonadota > Gammaproteobacteria > Steroidobacterales > Steroidobacteraceae > ZC4RG30. Next base: position 6,053 of record DATJXQ010000103.1, on the reverse strand, counting down.
CGCGTCGATGGCATCGGCCAGCTTCAGCAGCAGCGCGCGCCGCTCGGGCAGCGGCCGGGCGGCCCAGGCGGGGAAGGCCGCCTTGGCCGCCGCGACGGCCTGGTTCAGCTGGTTCAGGTCCGCGCGCGGGCAGGGCGCGACCACCTGTTCGGTGGCGGGGTTGATCACATCGAAGGTGGCGGCGCTGGGTACGAGCTTGCCGCCGATGAGCAGGTGGAAGTCCGTAGCCTGGCCGGGCTGGAGTTGGGCATTCATCGCGTGTCCCCCGTCGAATGTGTGGGCGGGCAGTATATGCCCGCCATGGATTACCAGAGCGTCCGGCAGCCGAATTCCCCGAATGCCGGATCGCGCGTGACCAGCGTCAGATCCTCCAGTTCACACTGCGCGGCCAGCATCCGGTCGAAGGGATCGCCGTGAGGTACGACGTAGCGACCCGCCCGGAGGGCGTGGGTCTCGTTGACGGGCAGGCGGCGGAAACCGTCCGCGTCCAGCAATGCACTGAAGTCGGCGATCAGCGCCATTGCTTCGGGCCACTTTCCCAGGCGGTGCTTCGTGGCGATCTCCCACGCACAGACGGGACTGACCAGGATTTCATTCCCCTGATCGAGCAACGCTGCGCGCGCCGCCTGCGAAAGACGCTGGTCGTGCACGTACCACCAGATGAGGGTGTGGGAATCGATCAGCAGCCGCACGTTACAGCAGGCCCCATTTGGCCAGTTCCTCATCGGTCAGCGGATCGAAGAACGAATCGGGCGGCGGCGGAATCTTGCCCTTCAGCCGGCCGGGCTGGCGTTTCGGTTGCAGCTGTTCCAGCGGCAGCAGGCGTGCCACCGGCTTGCCGGCTCGCGCGATGATGATTTCCGCGCCGGCCTCGACCTGTTCCAGCAGCCGCGACAACTGGGTTTTGGCTGCGTGCACATTGACCATTTTCTTCTCCACGCCGGCACAGTAGACTAATCAAGTTAGCTAAGTCAATCGACCGGCCTATCCGGTACCATGCCGCGCTCGCGGCACGCCGTGCGGCGGCTTTTTCACGGGATCGAGCACATATGCGCAGCCACTATGCAGGCCAGGTCGACGAAGCGCTGACCGGCCAGGAAGTCACCGTCGCCGGCTGGGTGCACCGGCGGCGCGACCATGGCGGGGTGATCTTCGTGGACCTGCGCGACCGGGAGGGGCTGCTGCAGGTGGTGTTCGATCCGGACGAGCCCGGCCTGTTCGCGGAGGCCGAACGCCTGCGCAACGAGTACGTGATCCAGGTGCGCGGCCTGGTGCGCGCGCGTCCGGCCGGCACCGTCAATGCCAACCTCGCCTCCGGCAAAGTGGAGCTGCTGGCGCGGCAGCTGACGGTGCTGAACCGTTCCGAGCCGCTGCCGTTCCAGCTCGACGAGCAGGTGGGCGAGGAAACGCGGCTGCGTTTCCGCTATCTCGACCTGCGCCGCGAGGAGATGAGCCGGCGCCTGCTGCTGCGCCATCGCGTCACCGGCGCCATGCGCCGCTACATGGACGCGCACGGCTTCATCGACATCGAGACTCCGATGCTGACGAAGGCTACGCCCGAGGGCGCGCGCGATTACCTGGTGCCGAGCCGCACACATCCCGGCCATTTCTTCGCGCTGCCGCAGTCGCCGCAGATCTTCAAGCAGCTGCTGATGGTGGCGGGCTTCGACCGCTACTACCAGATCGTGCGCTGCTTCCGCGACGAGGACCTGCGCGCCGACCGCCAGCCGGAATTCACGCAGCTGGACGTGGAGACCTCGTTCCTGCCGCAGGAGCGGATCATGGAGCTGATGGAAGGGCTGATCCGCGCGGTGTTCGCGGAAGTGATTGAAACCCCGCTGCCGGATCCTTTCCCGCGCATCAGCTATGCCGAAGCCATGCGCCGCTATGGCTCGGACAAGCCCGACCTGCGCGTGTCGCTGGAACTGGTGGACGTGGCCGACCTGGTCGCCGACTGCGAGTTCAAGGTGTTCGCCGGGCCGGCGAAGAATCCGGATGGACGCGTCGCGGCACTGCGCGCGCCGGGCGGTGGCGCATTCACCCGCAGCGAGATCGACGCGTACACCGCCTTCGTGGCGCGCTATGGCGCCAAGGGTCTCGCGTACATCAAGGTGAACGAGCTGGCGAAGGGTCGCGAGGGGCTGGCTTCGCCCATCCTGAAGTTCCTGAGCGACGCGGCCGTGGCCGGCATCCTGGAACGCACCGGCGCGCGCGACAACGACCTCATCTTCTTCGGCGCGGACACCGCGAAGGTGGTCAGCGACGCGCTGGGCGCGCTGCGCCTGAAGATCGGCCATGACCTGCAACTGGTGGCGCATGGCTGGCGGCCGCTGTGGGTGGTGGACTTCCCGATGTTCGAATACGACGCCGAGGCGAAGCGCTGGGCCGCCATGCATCATCCGTTCACCGCGCCGAAGAACGAGGATCCTGCCGCGCTGCAGGCGGATCCCGGCAAGGCGGTGGCCAGGGCCTACGACATGGTGCTGAACGGCTCGGAGATCGGCGGCGGTTCGGTGCGTATCCACCGCGCCGAGATGCAGTCGGTGGTGTTTGGCCTCTTGGGCATCGAGGCGGAAGAGGCCCAGCGCAAGTTCGGTTTCCTGCTCGATGCGCTGAAGTACGGCGCGCCGCCGCACGGCGGCCTGGCCTTCGGCCTCGACCGCCTGGTGATGCTGATGGCCGGCGCGGACAGCATTCGTGACGTCATCGCCTTCCCGAAGACCCAGACGGCTGCCGATCCGCTCACTGACGCGCCCACGCCGGTCAGCGAGGCGCAGCTGCGCGAACTGTCGATCCGTGTCCGGACACCGCAGCCCGCCGGCACATAAGGGAACCGCGCTGTTCGTCCACGGCCTGTGGATGACCGGCGCCGAATCCTTCGTGCTGCGGCGGCATCTGGCCGCACACGGCTGGTTGCTGCGCGTGCTGCCGTATTCATCGATGGTGGATTCCATGGAGTCGGCGGCCCGGCGCTGCGCCCGCCACGCGCTGATGCTGGCGCGTCGCACGCTGCAGCCCGTGCACCTGATCGGCCACAGCCTCGGCGGCCTCGTCGTCTACCACGCCTTCGAGCTCGGGCTGCTGGCCCCCAATCGCTTCAGCGGCGACTTCTGCCGCGTGGTGCTGATGGGCTCGCCGGTGCGCGGCAGCCAGAGCGCCCGTGCGCTGGCCCGCTTCTCCGCCGCCCGGCGGTTGCTGGGCCATGTCGGCGCGCAGGACCTGCTGCAGGGCGTGCCGCCACGCTGGCCATTCGCGGCCCAGCTCGGCGTCATCGCCGGCACCAGCGCGCATGGCCTCGGCCACCTGGTCACGCACTTCGATGGTCCCAACGACGGCACCGTGGCCGTCGCCGAAACCAGGCTGGAAGGCGAAACCGATCGCCGCGAACTGCCCGTGTCCCACATCGGCATGCCGCTGTCCGCGGAAGTGGCCGAGCAGGTCGCGGCCTTCCTCGACAACGGGCAGTTCAGCCGCCGCTGAGCGCCTGCACGATGTGCAGCGTGCGCGCAGCATCGAGCCTCGCGGCAAGATCCCGCGTCTCATCGCGGTCAAGAAACACCCGCATGTGCGGGCGGATGCGGTCCTGCTCATCCACCATGCGGAAGCGGATGCCCGGATACTGCCGGTCGAGGTCGCGCAGTACCTCGGCCAGCGTGCCGCCCGTCGCGGTGACGTCACGCCGTTGCGTGTACGACAGCAGCGGGCTGGGGATGGTCACGCGCATGGCGAGCCGCTACAGCTCCGCGCACTCCAGCGCATAGATCTCCGGCAGGTGCCGCGCGATGCAGCGCCAGTTCGCGCCCTCGTCGCGGCTGGCCCAGATCTCGCCGCTGGTGGTGCCGACGTACAGGCCCACCGGGTCGCGCGCGTCTCCGCACATGGCCTGGCGCTTGACGGTCCACCAGGCGTCGCGCGCGGGGAAGCCCTTGTCGAGGCGCTGCCAGCTGCGGCCTGCATTGCGCGTGGTGTAGCTGGCGGGCTTGCCGGCGATGGCGGTCCGCGGCCACACCGTGCTGCCATCCATCGGGAACACCCAGCACACCTTGTCGTTGCGCGGATGCACCACCATCGGGAAGCCCACGTCGCCGATCTTCGCCGGCATCGCGCGGCCGATGCGCACCCATTCCTCGCCGGGGCGGTCCAGCCGGTAGATGCCGCAGTGGTTCTGCTGGTACAGCCGATCCGGATTCGACGGGCAGATGCGGATGCAGTGCGGATCGTGCACGTACAGCTTGTCGGCGGGAAAACCGGCAACCACGTCGAGACCCTTGACCAGCGCCTTCCATGTGGCACCACGGTCCAGCGACTCGTGCACGCCGCCACTGGACATCGCCACGTACAGGTGGTTGCGGTCGCGCGGATCGACGATCACCGAATGCAGCTTCGGGCCATCGGGCGTACCGTTTTCCTGCGCGCCCATCCACTGGCTGTATTCGGGATGGTCGTTCAGACCGCTGACGGGATCCCAGGTATCGCCACCATCCTCGCTGCGGAACAGGCCCTGCGGCGCGGAACCTCCGTACCACACGCCGGGCTCGCTGGCGTGGCCCGGCGTCAGCCAGAACGTATGGTCCAGCACCTCGGCCTTGCGGCCTGCGGCAGCCTTGGGAAAAGCCGGCGGGCGACCCGATTCCTTCCACGTGCGGCCGCGGTCGTTCGAGCGATGCATGGTCGGCCCGAGGTGACCGGTGCGCGAGGAGAACAGGATCACCCGGGGGTCGCGCGGATCCTGCACCAGGTGGTGCGCGATCTGCCCCAGCATGATGGGCGCGCCGATTTTCCAGCCACGGCGCGCGGTATCGGCCTTCATGATGAAGGCACCCTTTCGGGTTGCGACGAGCAATGCCGGCGATCGTGTGGCCATGCGGAACTCCGTGTGTTCTGCGGCAATTCTATCTATAGTCGAGCGCCTGAAGGGAGAGCCGTGGATGGCGCTGCTGGAAGTCCGACAGCTGAGTGTCTCGTTCCACACCCGCAATGGCGTGGTGCAGGCTGTCCGGGACGTGAGCTTCGACGTGCAACAGGGCAGGACGCTCGGCATCGTCGGTGAGTCCGGTTCGGGCAAGTCGGTGTGCTGTTATTCGCTGCTGGGTCTCATCCCCATGCCGCCCGGGCGCATCGAGGGCGGCAGCGCCAGGTTCGGTGGTCGCGACCTGCTCCGGCTCGCCGGCGAGGAACTGCGGCAGGTGCGCGGCAAGGATATTGCCTTCATCTTCCAGGATCCGATGACCTGCCTGAATCCCTTCCTCACGGTGGGCGAGCAGATGATGGAGCCGCTGCTTTACCACCGTGAGCGCAGCCGCCGCGAGGCGCGGGTGCGGGCGATCGAGCTGCTGGCGGAAGTCGGCATCCGCGATCCGGCCTCCACCATCGATGCCTGGCCGCACCAGTTTTCCGGCGGCATGCGCCAGCGCGTGATGATCGCGATGGCGCTGATCGCGGAGCCGCGCCTGCTGATCGCGGATGAACCCACTACCGCGCTGGACGTGACCGTGCAGCAGCAGATCCTGCAGCTCATCAACGAGCTGCGCGCGCGGCGCAACCTCGGCGTGATCTTCGTCAGCCACGATCTCGGCGTCGTCGCCGGCCTGGCCGATGAGCTGCTGGTGATGCAGGGCGGTGTGGCGATGGAGCAGGGCCCGGCACAGGGCATCTTCGCGGCGCCGCGGTCCGACTACACCCGCAAGCTCCTCGCCGCCATTCCACGCGGCGCCAAGCCCGCCGCGAGCCGCGCCACGCCGCAGCCGCTGCTGCAGGTCAGCCATCTCACCACGCGCTTCCGCTCGCTGCGCGGCACCGGCGGCGACGTGCTCGCGGTGGATGATGTCGGCTTCGAACTGCACAAGGGCGAGGTGCTGGGCCTGGTGGGCGAGAGCGGCTCGGGCAAATCCACGCTGGGGCGCAGCGTGCTGGGGCTCGTGCCCGCCGGCGGTTCGGTGCGGTTCGCCGGCGAGGAACTCATCGGCAAATCCGCCGGACAGATGCGTCCATGGCGGCGGCGCATGCAGATGATCTTCCAGGATCCCTACGCCTCGCTGAACCCGCGCATGACC
>DATJXQ010000102.1:0-23103 GCA_035500015.1 Steroidobacteraceae bacterium | reverse complement strand
ATCCATCTCGGCCAGGAACTTCGCCCGCCGTGTGGTCTTGGTGTACTTCTCAAACCCGCCCAGCGTCTGTTGCTTCATCAATCCGCTCCTCCGTACCTCGATTTTGCATCAGATCAGGCAGGTAAATCAGAGTGTCCTTAGGACGCCTGGTCTCAGAACACCTGGTCGAAGGCCACTTCTCCCTGCACCGCCACCTGGTAGGCGGACACGCGCCGTTCGAAGAAGTTGGTCAGTTCCTGCACGTCCTGCAGTTCCATGAAGTGGAACGGGTTCTTCGCGCCGTACATGGCGGGCAGCTGCAGCATCGCCAGGCGCTGGTCGGCCACGTATTCCAGGTACTGGCGCATCTCGGCGCGCGTCATGCCGACGACGCCTCCCGAGAGCACGTCTTCCGCGAACTGCGACTCGCAGTCCACCGCGGCGGCGAGCATCTGGCGCACATTCCCCGCCCATTCCTCATCGAATAATTCCGGCTCCTCGCGCCGCACGGTGCGCAGCACCTCGAAGGCGAAGGCCATGTGCGCGCTCTCGTCGCGGAACACCCAGTTGGTGCCGGCCGCGAGGCCGGGCAGCAGTCCGCGCGAGCGCAGGAAGTACACGTAGGCGAAGGCGCCGAAGAAGAACAGGCCCTCGATGCAGGCCGCGAAGGCCGTGAGGTTCAGCACGAAGCGGCGCCGGTCGGCGGGCGTGGCCAGGCTCTGCACCGCGTACACCTCGTCGGTCCAGCGCTGGCAGAACTGCGCCTTGGCGCGGATCGAGGGGATGTTTTCCACCGCCGCGAAGGCTTGCGCGCGCCGCTCCTGGTCCGGCACGTAGTTGTCCAGCAGCGTCAGGTAGAACTGGATGTGCAGGGCCTCCTCGAACAGCTGCCGCGAGAGGTACATGCGCGCCTCGGGCGCGTTGATGTGCCGGTACAGGCTGATGACGAGGTTGTTGGCCACGATGGTGTCGCCGGTGGCGAAGAACGCCACCAGGCGCTCGATCAGGTGGCGCTCGGCCGGCGTCATGCGCGCGCGCAGGTGCGCGAGGTCGATCTGGAAATCGATCTCCTCCACCGTCCAGGTGTTCCTGATGGCGCCGCGGTACATCTCGTAGAAACGCGGATAGCGCATCGGCCGCAATGTCAGGTCGAATCCCGGGTCGAGCAGGGTGCTGTCGCGCGCGCTCACTGGCAGGCCTCGCAGGTTTGCGGGTTCTCGAGCGAGCAGGCGACGGCAGCCGGGTCGCGGTGGGAGTCATGGGCCGCGGCGTCGCCGTTCCCGGCGCCCCCGGCCACCGTCGTTTTCGTGATCTGCGTCGCCGGCCGCGAGCGCAGGTAGTACGTGGTCTTCAGCCCGCGCTTCCAGGCGTACATGTACATGCTGGAAAGCTGGCCGATGTTGGGATTGGCCATGAACAGGTTCAGCGACTGGCTCTGGTCGATATAGGCGCCGCGTTCGGCGGCGAGGTCGATCAGCGCGCGCATCGGCAGTTCCCACGCGGTGCGGTAGATGCGCCGCAGCTCTTCGGGGATTTCCGCGATGCCCTGCACGGAGCCGTCCGCCAGCTTGATGGCATCGCGGATCTCCGCGGTCCACAGGCCCAGCTGTTTCAGCTCCTCCACCAGGTAGCGGTTGACCTGCAGGAAATCCCCGGAGAGCGTCTCGCGCTTGAACAGGTTCGACACCTGCGGTTCGATGCATTCGTAGCAGCCGGCGATGGAGGCGATGGTGGCGGTGGGGGCGATGGCCACCAGCAGGCTGTTGCGCAGGCCATGCGCCCGGATCTCTTCGCGCAGCTGCTCCCAGGTCGCGCTTTCTTCAGGCGTCGTGCCCCAGTGATCGAACTGCAGCTCGCCGGCGGCGGCGCGCGTCAGCGCGAAGGCATCGTGCGGACCGTGCTCGCGCGCCAGCTCCAGCGAGGTGCGCAGCGCGTGGAAGTACACGGTGGCCTGGATCTTCGTCGACAGCCGCCGCGCGTCTTCGCCGTCGAAGGGCAGCCGCAGCCGGAAGAACACGTCCTGCAGGCCCATCAGGCCCAGGCCCACCGGCCGCCAGCGCATGTTCGAGCTGCGCGTCGTGGTGATGGGGTAGTAGTTCAGGTCGATCACGCGATCCAGCTGCCGTACGGCCAGTTCGACGGTGTGCGCGAGCTGCCCGAAGTCCACGCCCTGCGGGCCCACGTGGCGTGCCAGGTTGATCGAGCCCAGGTTGCACACGGCGGTTTCGCCGTCGTGGCTGACCTCGAGGATTTCGGTGCACAGGTTGGACAGGTGCACCGTCTGTCCCGACTTGCCGGTCTGGTTGCACGAGCGGTTGGATTTGTCCTTGAAGGTCATCCAGCCATTGCCGGTCTGCGCCAGCACCCGCATCATGCGCGCGTACAGGTCGCGCGCCGGCAGCGTCTTCTTCGCAAGGCCGGTGGCCTCGGCCTGGCGGTACGCGGCGTCGAATGCCGCGCCGAACAGGTCCGGCAGTTCCGGCACGTCCTTCGGGTCGAACAGCGACCACGGGCCGTTCTCCTCCACGCGCTGCATGAACAGGTCCGGAATCCAGTTGGCGATGTTGATGTGGTGCGTGCGCCGGCCCTCATCGCCGGTGTTGTCGCGCAGTTCGAGGAAGGCCTCGACGTCGGCGTGCCAGGGCTCCAGGTACACGCAGGCCGCGCCCTTGCGCTTGCCGCCCTGGTTCACCGCGGCCACCGAGGAATCCAGCGTCTTCAGCCACGGCACGATGCCGTTGGAAAGGCCATTCGTGGCGCGGATCAGCGAGCCCTCCGAGCGCACGCGATGGAAGGCGATGCCGATGCCGCCGGAGAACTTGGACAGCAGCGCCACGTCCTTGTAGCGGTCGTAGATGGATTCCAGTGAATCCTGCGGCGAATCCAGCAGGAAGCAGCTGGAGAGCTGCTCGTGGCGCGTGCCGGCGTTGAACAGCGTGGGCGAGGAGGGCACGTAGTCGAGGCTCGACATGGCGCCGTACAGCTCGAGGGCCTCCTGCACGCCGGTGGAAAGCGCCACCGCGATGCGCAGCCAGAAATGCTGGGGTGTCTCGATCACCAGGCGGCGCGTCGGATGCTTCAGCAGGTAGCGGTCGTACAGCGTGCGCAGCCCGAAGTATTCCAGCCGCTGCGTCTGCGCGGCCTGCACCGCGTCGTTGAGCTTGCGCGCATGCGCCTCGACGAAGCCCAGCACGCGTTCGTTGATCAGCCCCACGTCGAAGCCGGTGCGGATGGACTGCGAGAACGAGTAGATGCCCTGACCCTGCACCTCCTTGTCGATGTAGCCGCCGAGCAGCCGCGCGGCCAGCTGCGAGTACTCGGGCTCCTCGGCGATGAAGGAGGCCGCGGTGCGGATCGACAGCTCGTCCAGCTCGCGCGTGCTCGCGCCGTCGTACAGGCCGGCGATGGTCTTCAGCGCCACGCGCATGGCGTCGACGTCGTCGAGCCCGTCGCAGCAGCGGCTCACCGCGCGCACGATCTTGTTCACGTCGACCGGCTCGCGCTCGCCGCTGCGCTTGGTCACCGCCATCGCGGTGCGCTGGCCTTGAGGCGGCGTCAGCCGGAAATCGGCCTGGATGGGCGAGATGGGCCGCGACGCGGCCGCGGCGTTTGGGGTTTCGACCTGCATGTACTGCGCTCCCTCGAGGCGGGCACAGCGGGAGCAGCAGGCCTGGCATGGCGGCGAAAGTACGGCGCGGATCGGATCGACCCCGCCATCGCAGCCATGCACCGCCAGCTCCTCCCACGGGAGCCCGACAGACTTCGCATCCGCATGGAAATCCATGCGAACGGCTGCGGCAGGTCTTCGGACTTCCGGGCGTGGAGGGCTTCGTGCCTTTCCGCCTACTTCGAGCGCACTTCCCGGGATTCCCTCAAGTGGAACCCCAGTGTTTTCGCGCCGTTCGTTCCCGGTCACCGCTGCGGGGCAGTTCCGGACTGGGCCATTTCAAGCCGTCACCGGATTCCCTATTGAGCCCGCCCCGACCACTACTGGTTGGGTTGGGCACCGCTGGCGGTCACAAGATATTGTGGGGACACCGCTCCGTCAAGTGCGTCAGGCCACGCGGTGTCCCGGGCGCGAAATTTCCGCGATCGTACCGAATATCAACGCGACGCCACCCCACAGCACGACCTGCAGCCCGGCGGAGGCGACACGGAAGTTCCACAGGGTGACTGCCGGAAAATTGCGCGGTACTTCGTTGATGGGAGGCAGCAGCTGGAACACCACGGTGAGCACGACCAGGTAAGCCAGCAGGGCGACCACGCTGCCATTCCACAATCCGTAACTGCGCGCCAGGCGCCGCCCCAGAGCCCAGGCGCCGATTGTCGAAGCGATGGACAGGGCCATGGCCAGGAAGTAGAGCGCCGTGCGGATCTGGATCGTATCGGGCTGGCCAACGGAAGGCGGGTTGGCCGGATACTTGAGGGCCGGAACCATGTACAGGGAAGTCCAGCCCAGCAGCGCCAGTAGCGCGCACGTGGCCCCTGGCCCCCAGGTGCCGATGCGTCCATTGGCGATGGCAAACAGCACCGCGAACAGCGCGCCCATTCCGGCGCCGACACCGACCACGCCGGTAAGCAGGCCGACGCCGCTCTGCACCGCACGACTGAATATCTCCGGCTCCTCTTCCACGGGCTGCCCGGCGGCGCGGGCGGCGGCGGCCTTGGCTTCGTCCTGCGCCGATTCGAACTGTATTGCGATGGCGACGGCGGGTTCGCCTATGACGCGCGCGAAGCCGAAGGCGAGCAGTCCCGCGCAGATTCCGGCAATCAGGCCGCGGATGATGAGCTTTCCGACCATTATTGTTGCCTCCGTCGGTTTAGGTAATCCGCCAGGAGAGCGCGGGGATTTCGGCACTCCATGCGCGGGGGCGGTGCCTCAATGGCAGGGAAACCCCAGCATGTGGCGGGCGTCATGCACGAACTCGTGCACGCCCATGCCGTTTACCACATGCGTGGCGCCCTGTTCCGCGCCGACGAAATAATAGGACAGGCACATCAGCAGGCTTCCAACCACGGCCCACGGCACGATTTTCCGGATCGGTATCGCAACCGGAGCGGCAACGGATTTCTCATCGACGGCAGCAGGCATGGATGATCCCCCGGACAGCCAAGGTGCTCTTTGTGCGCCCAGCCGGTTCTGGTGTCAAGACAGCGCCCTGGCGGCGACTTAACCGCGCGCAGCCGTCCGGATAGGATGGGGCCGATGCAGCCCCGCATAACGCTCATTTGCCACGCCACGACGCGCGCCCTGCGTGCGGCGACCTTCGGCGGGAACGATTCCCTTGACGAGGCCGGCCGTGCGCAGGCGCTTGATCTGGGCCGCAAGCTCGGGCCTGTGGCGCGCTGCTGGACCAGTCCGGCCGCCGCAGCCAGGGAAACCGCCGCGGCAATGGGGCTCGACGCCGTTCCGGACGAGCGTCTGCGCGACTGCGATTTCGGACGCTGGACCGGCCTGCGGTTCGGGCAGGTGCTGCTGCGTGAGCCACGCAAGCTGGTGAAGTGGATGAAGGACCCCGCGTCGGCACCCCACGGCGGCGAATCCATCCCCGAAGTACTGGCCCGCGTGGCGGCCTGGATCAGCGAGCGTGGACGCGACGCGGGACATACCGTCGCGATCACGCATTCCAGCGTCGTCCGGGCGGCCATCGTGCACGTCATCCAGGCGGCGTTGCCCTCATTCTGGCGCATCGACGTGACACCACTTTCCCGGACCGAAATGCGCACCAATGGTCGCCGCTGGGTATTGCGGTCGATCATGCCTATGATCGCGGACGAACAGGGCGGGGATGAGGCGTAGCCGGATGCCGAAAGACGCGGCCGAGCGGGGGTTCTGGATCTTTGCGGGCGGCGTCATCGCCGCGCTGCTGGCGATCGCCGCCATCAATTTCTACAAGGCGAAACACGCCATCGCGGCTCCGGCTGAATTCTCGTACTCCCGCTTTCTCGATGAGGTTGAGCACGGCACGGTGCGCAGCGTCGCGCTTGCCGGCCATGAAGTGCAGGGCACGCTCGCCGATCACAGCCGCTTCCGCAGCTACGCCGCCGACGATCCGGACCTGATCCGCCTGCTGCGGCAGAAGGGCGTGGCGATACAGGTGTACGAAGCCCCGGCCGGCAATCCCTCCTGGGTGTCCGTGGTGACGGCGCTTTCGCCGCTCGTCATCCTGCTGTTGCTGATCTTGCTGTTCGCGCGGCGCATGCCGGGATGGTTCGGCGGCCTCGGCGGCTCGCGCGCGCGCCGCCTGGCACCCGAGCGGGGCCGCGTCACCTTCGCGGATGTGGCCGGCGTGGACGAGGCCCGCCAGAGCCTGCAGGAGATCGTGGATTTCCTGCGCGAGCCGCAGACCTTCAAGCGTCTTGGCGGACGCATTCCGCACGGCGTGCTGCTGGTCGGACCGCCGGGCACCGGCAAGACGCTGCTGGCGCGCGCCATCGCCGGCGAGGCCAATGTTCCCTTCTTCACCATTTCCGGTTCGGACTTCGTGGAGATGTTCGTCGGCGTCGGCGCCTCGCGTGTGCGCGCCATGTTCGAGCAGGCGAAGAAAAGCGCGCCCTGCATCATCTTCATGGATGAGATCGATGCCGTGGGACGTCGCCGCGGCGCGGGCCTGGGCGGTGGCAACGACGAGCGCGAACAGACGCTGAACCAGCTGCTGGTGGAGATGGACGGCTTCGAATCCAAGGAAGGCGTGATCCTGATCGCCGCCACCAACCGTCCCGACGTGCTGGATCCGGCGTTGCGGCGGCCGGGCCGCTTCGACCGGGAAATCATCGTGGCCAATCCCGATATCCTCGGCCGCGAGCAGATCCTCGCGGTGCATGCGCGCGCGGTGCCGCTGGAGACGGACGTCGATCTGGCGCAGATCGCGCGCCGCACGCCGGGGTTTTCCGGCGCCGACCTGATGAACCTGGTGAACGAGGCAGCATTGCTGGCCGCGCGCCGCGCGAAGCAGGCCGTTGGCATGGCGGAGCTGGAAGATGCCAGGGACACGGTGACCATGGGCGCCGAGCGGCGCACGCATGTCATGACCGAGGACGAACGCCGGCTGACGGCCTGTCGCGAGGGCGGACGCGCCATCGTCGCACTGCTCGTGCCCGCTGCCGACCCGATACACAAGGCCACCATCATCACGCGGGGCAGCACCACCGGCATGGTCCGGCAGCTGCCCGAGAACGATCAGCTGGCGCTGACTCTCGAGCAGATGAAATCCCGGCTTGCGGTGCTGCTGGCCGGCCGCGCCGCCGAGGAAATGCTTGTTGGACCGTCGAGGATCACTTCGGGCACTGCGCGGGACATCGAGGAGGCAACGCGGCTGGCGCGCAGCATGGTGACCCGCTGGGGCCTGTCGGAATCCCTCGGGCCAGTCGTCTATGGCGAGGACCAGGACGAGGTTTTCCTCGGCCACTCGATCACGCGGCAGCAGACCATATCGCCGGACATTGCACAGGTCATTGCCGCCGAGGTGCGCAGGCTCATCGAAGCCGCGCTGCAGGTGGCCCGTGACATCCTGGGTTCGCACCGCGCCGGGCTCGATGAGGTCGTGCGCCAGCTGCTGCTGCAGGAAACCCTGACGGGCGAGGAGATACGCGCCCTGGTGGCAGGCTCAGGCCGCGGGTAGGTTCTCGTCGAACAGCAGCAGCCGCCCGGCGTTGCCGATGCCGAGGAAGGTGCTCACGTTGTGCAGCAGCGCGGCGATGATGGGCGCTTCCACGCCCAGCCAGCCCGCGCCGGCGAGGCCGGTGAGCACGAAGGTGAAGCCCAGGCCAATGCCCACGTTCACGTAGATGGTGCGGCGGCAGCGGCGGCTGAGGCGGATGCAGGTGCCGAGGCGGCGCAGGTCATTGGTCATCAGCGCCAGATCCGCCGAGGCCATGGCCACGTCCGCGCCCTGCGCGCCCATGGCCACGCCCACCGCGCCGGCGCGCAATGCCAGCGAATCGTTGATGCCGTCGCCGACCACCATCGGCCGGAAGCCGACCTGGATCTCCTGCATCACCTTGTCCATCTTCTGTTCGGGCAACATCTCCGCGTTGACGGCATCGATGCCCACGCGCGCGGCCACCTCGTGCGCCACCGCGGAACGATCGCCGGTGAGCAGCACGATTCTTTCCACGCCCAGCGCCTTGAGATCCTTCACTGCGGGTGCGGCGCTGGGCCGCAGCTGGTCGCTGAACAGCAGCCAGCCGAGGAACCGGCCGCCGAGGCTGACGCCCGCGATCGGCCCGTTGTGATCCGGAGCCGGTGGCACCGCGACGCCGATCCGCTCGAACAGGTCGGCGCGGCCCAGCGCCACCTGCTGGCCCGTGAATTCACCGGTGACGCCGAAGCCGCCGAACTCGCGCGCGTCATGCACGTCGGGATGTTCGCTGTTCGGCACGGCGGCGGCGCAGGCGCGGCTCAATGGATGATTGCTCGCGGCGCCGAGGCTCGCGGCCATGCGCCGCAGCTGCACGGCATCCACACCGGGCATGGCCCTGGTATCCGTCAGGTGCAGGTCGCCGGTAGTAATGGTGCCGGTCTTGTCGAGGATCACGGCGCTGACGTCGGCCAGGTGTTCCAGGAAGGCCGAGCCCTTGATGAGGATGCCATGGCGCGCGGCCACGGCGATCGCGGCCACCGCGGTGGCCGGCGCGGCCAGCACCAGCGCACAGGGGCAGGAGGCCACCAGCACCGCCAGCATCGCCGGCACATTGCCCGTGATCAGCCACACGCCCGCCGCCACCAGCAGCACCAGCGCCATGTACTGCCCGGCGTATTTGTCGAGCAGCCGCGTCACCGGCGGCTTGGCGTTTTCCGCCTCGCGCATCAGGCTGATGATGCGGCCCAGCGTGGTGCTCTCGCCCACGCGCGTCAGCTCGATCTGCAGCAGGCCATCGATGTTCATCGCGCCGGCCAGCGCGGCATCGCCCTCGTGCACCTCGACTGGCACGGATTCGCCGGTGAGCGAGGCCAGGTCGAGGCTGGAACGGCCGCGCCGCACCACGCCATCGGCGGGCACGCGGTCGCCGGCGCGCAGCTCGACGATGTCGCCGACGCGCAGGTCCGCGGTCGAGGCCATCTCGAACTCGCCACCGGACAGCAGCCGGCGGCTGTCGGCGGCAGTCAGGCGCGTGAGCGCCTTGATGGCCTCCTGCGAGCCCAGCATGCTGCGCTCCTCGAGGATGTGCCCCACCGTCATGATGATGGGCAGGAACGCCGCCGTCATCAGATCGCCGGTGGCCCATGCGGCGATCAGCGCCAGCGCCACCAGGCGGTCGGTGATGCCATGCAGGCTGGGATGGCGCAGGCTGGCCCAGGCTTCGGAAAACACCGGCACGGCCACCAGCGCCGCGGCCACGCCCGCCACCAGTTCGGCGATGCCGCGCTGCGCGGGCAGCAGCAACCGCATGCCGCCGGCCACCGCCAGCAGGCACAGTGCCACCAGCGCCAGCGTCAGGCGCAGGCCGAGGATGGTGCGCTCGCCGCGGCTGAGGAGCGAGCCGGAACCGGCGCCGAATCCGTGATGCGAAATCGGACCGGAAGCGCTGTCGGAGGCGACGTTCATCGGGATTTTCCTGGTAGCACGAAGCGTACACCGCCCTGCGGGTCGATCACAGTTTCCGAGCCGACACGTCCCATGATGGAGGAGACGCCGGCGCGGTATTCGCGCAGCAGGATGCTGTTGCGCGTCTGCGGCGTCTCTTCGTGTTCCAGCGCCAGGATGCGCGCGGTATCCACGCCGGCGCCGCTCACCAGTTCCTCGGCGGTGGCCTGCGCGGCGGCGAGCAGCCCGTCGCGCTGCTGGTTGGCCTCCTGGGTGCGGTGTTCCGCATCCGTTTTTGCCACTTCGACGCCGCGGTCGGCCGCCTGCGTCGCGATCAGCACCGCGTCGAACGCCACCTTGGCCTGTGGCGGCAGCCATGCGGTCATGTCGATGCGCTGCACTTCAATGCCCAGCGGACTGCCGGATTGCGTGAGTTCACGCAGCCGCGCATTGACCAGATCCAGCAGCGCGCCGCGCACTTCACCGCGCAGGGTACCTGCTGCCTGCGCATTGCCGCCGGCGGGTACATTGGTCGCGACCGCGAGGAAATCATTGAGGTTGCGGCCCGCGGTGAGGCGGACGGTCGCGGCGCGGAACAGCCGGTCCAGCGCCGGCGCCACGTGCGCCTGCGACAGCGTGTAAGCCAGCGGATCGGAGATGCGGTAGATCAGCGTGGCATCCAGCAGCACGATGTTGCCATCACCCGTCAGGTAGGACACGACGCCGCGCGGCATGGTTCCCGATTCGCTGGTGGAGGTCACCAGCGTGCCGGCCTGCGCGCTCTCCGGCGGCAGCACGGCGACCTCCTGGCTCAACTGCCGGTCCGGGCCCGGCAGCAGCAGTACCTTCTCGATGGGCCGTGGCCACGCGACCAGCAGGCCCGCCTGTTGCGCGCGCACGATGCGCCCGAAACGCAGCACCACGGCCTGGCTGTCCGGCGCGATCTGCCGGAAATTGCTGGCAAGCCACAGCACCCCGAGCAGCGCCATCGCGACGTACACCGCGCGAAAGCCGATGGCCACCGATTGCGAGATCGGTCCGGGCGGCGGCGGTGGCGGCGGCCCGTCGGGCCGCGGCTGCTCCGGCACGGCGTTGTCGGCCGTTTCGCTCACTTGCGCTTCGGTGCCGCCGCCGGCGTCGTGGCAGGCGATGTTGCGCCCGCATCGGCCACGCCCGGCCCGTCCACCAGCACCTTGAACGGCGCGGCGTCGGTGCGCAGCACGATGCTGGTGCTGCGGCCGATCATCTTGTCGATCGAGTCGAGCGAACGCAGCGTGCTGTACAGCGCGGGATCGGCGCGGTAGGCCTCGGAGTAGATGCGCGCTGCGGCCTGCTGCGCACCGGCTTCGGTCTTTGCCGCCTCCTCGCGGGCCTGCGCGACCACCTTGCGCGCATCGCGGTCGGCATCGGCGCGGATCGCGGCGGCCTGGCGCAGGCCCTCGGCGGTGCGCTCCACCGCGACTTTCTCGCGCTCGGCGCGCATGCGTGCGACGGTCGCCGCCAGGGTTTCATCCGGCAGTGTCATGCGCTCCACGCCGACCTGGCGGATGTCGATGCCGTACACCTGCAGCATGCGCGCGGCGATCTGCTCGCGCAGCTGCTGTTCGAAGGCATCCAGCTGCACCTTTTTTTCATCGACGTTGACCAGGTCGGCCAGCTCGAAATTGCTGGAGATGATGTGCATGGCCGCGCTGGTGAAGCTGCGCAGCTGGCGCGCCGCCTCGTCGGGCTGGTTGCGCACCGAGCGCAGGAACTGGCTGATGCGCTGCGGATCGCCGGGCACCTGCCAGGCGACGTAGGCCTGCACCAGCACGCGCAGGCCGTCGCGCGTGCCCACGTCCTGCAGTCCGGTGGAAGAAGTACGCAGGCGCAGGTCGATGGGAATGACGCTCTCGATGGGCGCGGGCAGTTTCCACGCGAGACCGGGCTTCGTGATGACGCGCACCGGATTGCCGAAGCGTGTCACGACGCCGGCTTCTCCTGCCGGCACCATCACGATGCAGGCGACCAGGATGGCCACCACGACGATCAGGCCGGCGATGCCGAAGCGCAGGTACGGGCTCCAGTCGCGATGATCGTGTTCGTGGTCGTGGTCGTGGTCATGATCCTGATCGTCCGGCTCGTGTGGCCGGGAATGGTGTGATGAAAGCATGTCGTAGCTGCCGTGTTGCCTTTACTGCTCGAGCCCTTCGAACTCGGGGATGAGCGATTCGGCGGCGCCGGTCTTGCCGGTGGGAGCCGGCGAGGACGTATTCGCCGCGGGGGCCGCCGTGGTACCCGGGCCGGTGCCGCGCAGGTCCAGCAACGGAGCCTGCGAGGGGCTCAGGCGGTGATCGACGATGGTCAGCGTGCTCTGCGACAGCGCGCGCTGCAGGTTGCCGTAGCGCCTTTCCAGCAGGAAGGCACGGCCGCCGGTGGCATAGGCGGCGCGATCGGCCTTGAAGCGGATCGCTTCCGCATTGGCTGCGCCCAGTGTCTCGGCGGCGGAAGCCTCGGCCGCGGTCCGCAGCAGATGCGCTTCCTGTTGCGCGGTGCCCGCGGCGCGGCTGGCGCGCCCCAGCTCGTCGGAGATGCTGGCGCTGGCGTTGATCTGCGCGGCCTGCACCGCGTGATAGGCGCTGGCCGCTCCGGCCGGCGGATGGATCTCCTCGATCAGCACCGACACCACGTCGATGCCGGCATGATGGGAATCCAGATCGCCCGCCAGCGCATCGCGCAGCGCTTCGGCGATGCTCTCGCGCCGCGCGCCGAGCACGCTTTCCAGCGTGCGCGAATTGAAGTAGCGCAGCACCAGCCGTCCGGCGGCCTGCTTCACCAGTTCCTGCGGCTGGGCCACGGTGTACACGGAATCCAGCGCCTGCGAATCCGTGAGGCCCACCCGGTACAGCACGCTGATCTCGGTGCTCACCGTCTGGAAAGCCTGCTGGCCGGTGCCGGCGCTCGGACTTGGCACGAGGTAACTGGCCTGGCCGGAGTGCGCGCTTTCCCACAGGCGGTTGAGCGTGACGGGCGGTGGGGCTTCAGCGGCCACCTCCGGCGCGCTCGCCTCGTTCTGGTCCACGCCGATGGCGACGGAATGGATGGCGCCGTATTCCACCGGCCGCAGCCGCCCCAGCGGCCAGGGCAGCAACAGGTGCAGGCCGGGCCCGAGCACGGCCACCGGCGCGCCGAAGCGTTCGTATACGCCGCGCTGGCCGAGATCGATCAGCTTCACGCCGCTCAGCAGCCAGCAGAACAGCGCGGTGCCGACCAGTGCCGGCACCAGCGCGCGGCTCAGGAAGGAGAGCGCCCAGCTGCGCGCGAAGTCGAGCCCCAGGTGGGTGCGCAGGAAATTGCCCGGCGAACGCGGGCCGCCGGTGAGCACGCCGGCCACCAGGCTGGCGGATACGGCCGTGGCGGTGGCAGCGGGCGGCGCCGGCAGGAACAGCCGCGCCAGCGCGCGCACGGCCAGCTCCAGCGCAATGGCGCATGGCACGCAGGTCAGCGCCATCGCCACCCAAGCCAGCCACTGCAGCGCATTGGCGCGGCCCAGCTCCACGCAGGCCGCAGCCACCAGCAGCACGGTGGTCACCAGCAGGATGCGCCGCAGCGCCGGTGCTTCCGCCAGCTGCGGTTCGGGAAATGCCGCCATCGTCCGTTCGGCGATCAGCGAGACAAATGCAAGTGCGAACAGGAACGATGCCAGGTAATTGGCATTGACCGCGACGATCTTCGCGTTCGAGCCGGGCCACATCAGCACGGCGGACAGCACCACCAGCGCCGCACCGAGCGGCACGATCACTGCCTGGCCGATGCGCGCCATCCAGCCGGCGTCGGTTGTCCACGCACGCCACCTCGAGCGCAATCCGGTTTCACCGGAACGGGATTCGCCACCGCGCCGCGCCGCGGCCATGGCGAACGCCGCTGCCAGCGCGGTGGCGGCCAGCAGCAGCGCGGATTCGGCGATGGCGCCGAGCCCGCTGGCTATGGCTTCGGCGGCCAGTGCATCCGCGCGCGGCAGCCACGCGGGCCGCAGGCCCCCCAGCAGCAGGAAGGCCGCGCCCGCCACGGCAGCGACCGCATACACCCACAGCAACCGCAGCAAGGTACGGTACGAACGTGGAGTCACGGCGCCGGAGTGATCCGGCGATGCGTCAGACGGAATCATGCTGCCCCGAAGTAACCGCCGCTATGTAAACTTGCGTGGCGGCCCGAAAGGTTCCAGGACCTGTGCCGCCCGTGCATGTTATCGCATGGACATGCCCAGTATGTACGATCGTGCAACCATGGTCCGGCAGGCCCGGACATCACCGCGGCCATGATCCGCGCCGACTCCGGAAACCACTCCGGCGCGCGGCGCAGCGCTGCGCCGCGCGTGTGGATGGCGGTGATTCTCGGCTTGCTGCTGCTGGCCGGTGCGGCGTGGAGCGCGCACGTTGTCGCCGGCGCGCGCATCCGCGCACGACTGCTGCAGACCCCCGCCGATGCCGCAGCGGACGATCCGCAGCTGGTGGCCGCGGCCATGGCGCAGGCGCGGCCCCTGTTCGCGACGAACTGTGCCGGCTGCCACGGTGCCGGCATGCGCGGCGACCAGAGGACCGGCACCCCGGATCTCACGGACGGCGTCTGGCTGTATGGCAGCGGCAGCGTGTTCGACATCGAGCGCACCATCCTGTACGGCGCCCGCGCGGCAATGCCCAGGTCGCGCAACGTTTCCGAGATGCCGCCGTTCGGCCTGACGGGAATCCTGCGGCCCGATGAAATACGCGAAGTGGTGCAGTACCTGCTGCAGCTGAGCGGCCGTCCCCATGACGGACAGGCCGCGCTCGCCGGGCGCGAGCTGTTCTTCGGGCAGGCCAATTGCGTCGATTGTCACGGCCCGGACGGCAAGGGCAACTCCGACTACGGTGCGCCGGACCTCACGGTAAATGTCTGGAACAGCGGCGGGGATCCTGCCAACCTTTACGACTCGATTTATTTCGGGCGGCATCGCGTGATGCCCGGATGGATCGACAGGCTGACTCTCGAACAGATCCGCGCTCTCTCGGTCTATATTCATGCCATCAGCCATCCCGCCCGTGCCGCCGGATCCTCCCGCTGAGAGTGCCGCCATGCGCGTGCTGCGGCGTGTGCTGGCTGCCGCGTCCTCGCGCGCACCGGCGCTGGCGGGGCTCGGCGCGCTGCTGGGCCTGGCGCTGGCCGGCGTGACATTGCTCCGGCGCATTCCGCCGGCCGTGGAAACCGTGCCGCCCGGCTATGTCGCGCTGGTCAATGGCAAGGGAATACTGATGAGCGATTTCGTGGCGCAGCTCATGGAGGTGGACGGCATCGCCTTCGGCGAGGCGACGCCGCAACAGCGCGCCGCCGTGCTGCGCGACATGATCAACGAGGAAATCCTCGTGCAGCGCGCACTGGTGCTCGATCTGCCGGAGACCACCACGGAGGTGCGCTCCGTGATGGTCTCGGCGGTGAACGCCCAGGCGGCGCAGCCGGCGCTGGCCCTGCAGATCTCCGACGCGCAGCTGCGCGCCTGGTACGACAGCCACCGCAGCGCCTTCATGAGCGGCGGTTCCATGGACGTGACCGACCTGGTGCTGCGCGTGGGCGGATACCAGAACGCCGACCAGAGCATCGCCCAGGCCGAAACCGATGCCGCGGAGGCCGCCTACCAGTTGCGCTCCGGAGCAGACCGCCGCTACGTGATGGATCACTTCGGGCTGGTGCGCGATGACAATCTCCCCGCCGGCAATCAGCCGGATTTCGCCGTGAAGCTGCACCTGGGCGACCAACTCTATGCCGTGGCGCGCACGCTGCAGGACGGACAGGTCTCCGATCCCGTGGCGCTGCCGGATAGCGTGCATCTGCTGGTGATGGACCGGCGCATACCGGAGCAGACGGCTGATTTCGATGCCGTGCATGCCAATGTGTACACCGAATACCGCGACGAGCTGCGCCGCAGCGCCGACGAGCAGAACCTGCAGCAGCTGCGGCGCGATGCGCGCATCCTGCTGGCGCCGGGGCAACGCGAGTGAGGCACGTTGCCGGCGTCATGGCGTGGCTGCTGCTGGCACCGCAGATTTCTTCCGCGGCGATGCCTGCGGCCAGTGCCTCCACCTGGACGATTTCGGGTAACGACGCGGTGTTCAGTTACACCTTTCCGCGTTCACTGGCCACGACGCTGGCCACGCCGGGCGCGCCATCGCCGTCGGTCGAGGCGATCGCACATTACGTGTTTTCCCGCACTTCGGCCCGGCGGCAGGCGCAGCCCTGCGAAGCAGTGGATCAGGGGTACGATCTCGGCCGCATCGATACCCGTTACCTGGGACCGGATCTGCTCAGCTTCGAGATCTTCTTTCGCTGCGCTGCCGGACCGGGGCCGCTGCTTCTCCGCAATGATTCATTTTTCGATCGCTCGCCGGGCCAACTGGGCATCGCGCGGGTACGTGTGGCCGGCAGATCCCCGGTTTTGCGCCTCCTCACTGCAGGGCACACGGGGATCGCCGTCGGCACCGGGCCGGTGCCTGCCAGCCCGGCGGGCGCCTACCTGTGGCTCGGCTGCCGTCATGTCCTGGCCGGCGCTCTGCAGCTCTGCATGGCCGTGGCCCTGATGCTGCTGATCCGCAACCGGCGCGACCTGCTGCTGCTGGCGTGCGGCTTGGCAGGCGGGTATGCCGTGGCTGCGGCCGCCGGCGCCGCCGGCTGGTTCCTGCAGCCGGCCCCCTCGCAGGCATTCCGCGGCCTGCTGCTGCTCTTCGGCGGCGCGCTGCTGGTGACGCGCGGTTCCGGCAGGCCGCGCATCGCGGCGATCGGCCTGCTGCTGCTGGCCGGCGTGGCCGCGGCAATCGCCGCGTCGCTCGGCCGCAGCGATGCCGCGCTGTGCCTGCTGGGCGCGGGTGTTGCCGGCGCGTTAACGGTTCCGCTAACCGTTACTTCCGCCGGCATGAGTCCGCGCTGGCTGTTGCCGGCGGTCGGAATTCTGGCCGGCGGCGCGGATGGATTTTCCTTCGGCTCGCTGTTCGCGCCCTTGCATGCGGTGGTCTCACCGGGCATGGCGCAGCTGCTGGCCTTCAATCTCGGCGCGCTGCTGGGCGTCGCGGCGGCGATCGCCGCCGCGGCCGCGGCGCGTGGCCTGCTGCTGCGCCGGTTCGGCGTCGCGCCGGTATCCGCCGAGCTGGTTACCGCCGCGCTGGTTGCGGCGGGCGCGTTTTCGATCCTGGCGATCTAGTCCCGGCAGCCTTCGCGCGAGCCGCAGGTATTCTCGCGCGACGTTGACGGATTCAGCCAGGCGGCGCTAGCCTGCCTGCGGACTTCAACGCGCATTTTGCCGGAGAAATTCGCATGCACATCATGGAAGGATTCCTGCCGCCCGCGCACTGCATCGCCTGGGGTGCGGCGTCGGCGCCATTCGTCGTGCATGGCGCCATCAAGCTGCGCCGCGTGATGCGTGAACAGCCGCAGATGCGCCTGACGCTCGCCGCTTCGGGAGCGTTCTGCTTCGTGCTCTCGGCGCTCAAGATGCCCAGCGTCACCGGTTCGTGTTCGCACCCCACGGGCACCGGCCTCGGCGCGGTGCTGTTCGGCCCGCAGGTGATGGCGGTGCTGGGCGCCATCGTGCTGCTGTTCCAGGCGCTGCTGCTGGCGCATGGCGGCCTGACCACGCTCGGCGCCAACATCTTCTCCATGGCCATCGTCGGTCCGTGGGTCGCCTACGGCGTGTGGCGGCTGTGCCGCTCGCTGAACCTGTCGATCGCGGTGGCGCTGTTCATGGGCGCGGCGCTGGGGGATCTGGCCACCTACGTCACCACTTCGGTCGAGCTGGCGCTCGCCTATCCCGATGCGGCCAGCGGCTTCACCGGGGCATTCCTGAAGTTCGTGGGCGTGTTCTTCCTCACCCAGGTGCCGCTGGCGATCGCCGAAGGCCTGCTGACGGTGGTGGTGATGAACGCGCTGGCGTCGCGCACCAACCTGCTGCAGGAACTCGGCCTCATCCGGAGCAAGACGGCATGATCGTATCCAGGCGCACCAATGTGCTGCTGATACTGGTGGTCATCGCCCTGGTGGTCATTCCGCTGGTCTTCGTCAAGGGCCAGTTCAGCGGCTCCGACGATCAGGGTTCGGCGGCCATCGCCGCGAGCGAGCCTGGTTTCAAGCCGTGGTTCCATCCCCTGTGGAAGCCGCCGAGCGGCGAGGTGGAAAGCCTGCTGTTCGCCGTGCAGGCCGCCATCGGGGCGGGGATCATCGGCTACGTGATCGGGCGCATACACGGTGCCGCCAGGGAGCGCGACGCGCGGGCCAAAGGCTCCGCGACCCATGTCGATCATTGATACCAGCGCCAACCTCAATCGCTGGCGCACGCGACCGCTTGCAGAAAAGGCGCTGCTTGCCATCGGCATGCTGCTGATCGCGGTGGCCGTGCCCTCCTGGGAGGGAGCGCTGCTGGTTGCCGTGGTCATGGCCGGCGTGACGCTGCTGGGGGCGCGGATCGCGCCGGCGGTCTGGTGGCAGGCGCTGGCGGCTCCTCTCGGCTTCCTGCTCATCGGTTCGCTGACGCTGGCGTTTCAGGTCAGCGACTGGCACGTCTCGCTGGCGCCGCATGGCCTGGAGCTGTCACTGCGACTGATGGCGCGTGCCTTCGCCGCCACGCTGTGCCTGCTCTTTCTCGCGCTGACGACACCGGCCACCGACCTCGTGGCAGGGCTGCGGCGGCTCGGTGTGCCCGCCGAGATCGCCGAGATGGCGCTGTTGATGTACCGCTTCCTGTTCCTGCTCGTGGATACCGCGCATGCGATGAACGTTGCGCAGGCGGCGCGGCTCTGCCACATCACGCGCCGCCGCCGCATGCATTCGCTGGGCCTGCTGGTGGCGAACCTGATGCCGCGGGCGCTGGCGCGCGCCGCGGCGCTGGAGGTGGGACTGGCGGCACGCGGCTGGCACGGCGAGCTGCGCGTGCAGCGTGACACGCGCGCCGCTTCGCGGGCGGCTATCGCGGCCATCGTGCTGCTGGAGGGCGTGGTGCTGTGCATCGCGCTGCGCACCCGGTGAGCCTGCTCGAGGCGCGTGCGCTGGCGCACTCTTATCCGGGCGGCGTGCGCGCGCTCGACGGGCTGGACCTGCGCATCGAGCGCGGCCGGCGCCTGGCGATCCTGGGCCCCAATGGCTCGGGCAAGACCACCGCGCTGCTGCATCTCAACGGCATCCTGAAGCCGCATGCGGGAACAGTGCTGCTCGACGGTGAGCCCGCCGCGTACGACACGCATTCCCTGACCGGCTGGCGCCGCCGGGTCGGACTGGTGCTGCAGAACGCCGATGACCAGCTGTTCGCGGCTACCGTCGCGGAAGATGTGTCCTTCGGACCATTGAACCTCGGCCTCGATGCGGCACAGGTGCGCAGCCGCGTGCAATATGCGCTGGCCGCGCTGCACGTCACGGCGCTGGCCGAACGCGCCACGCACATGCTTTCCTTCGGACAGAAAAAGCGCGTGGCCATCGCCGGTCTCGTGGCCATGCAGCCGGAAGTCCTGTTGCTGGACGAGCCCACCGCGGGCCTGGATCGGCAGGGAACCGAGGACCTGCTGGCGGTGCTGGCGGAACTCGAACGCAGCAGCGGCGCGACACTCGTGCTCAGCACGCACGACGTGGATCTGGCCTGGCGCTTCGCCGATGACGTGGCGCTGTTCGACAGCGGCCGCACCATCAGCCAGGGGCCGGTCACCGAGACACTGATGGCGCCGGACCTGCTGCGGCAGGCCGGCCTCGCCATGCCCTTCCTGCTCAGGTTCGGCTTGCGCGCGCGCGAGGTGGGCATGCTGGGCGACAACGAACCCCTGCCGCGCACGCCCGAGGCGGCGCTGGAACTGCTGTCGCTGGCGCGCAGCGTCCCGTCTGCGCTGGACTGAACGGCACCGTGGCAATGCGCATGCGGCAGCCATGGACAGCGTCCCTTCCCGCCTGGCGCGGCGCGGTCCCCGGCCTGGCTGCCGCGCTGCTGTTCGGCGCCAGCACGCCACTGGCCAAGCTGCTGCTGGGAGAGGGTGTCGCGCCGCAGGTGCTCGCCGGACTGCTGTACCTGGGTTCGGGCGTGGGACTGAGCGCGCTGCTCGCCGCGCGGTGGATGGCGCGGCGCGACCCCGGCGAGGCAGGCTTGCGGCCGGCGGATCTGCCGCAGCTGGCCGGCGCCGTTGCACTGGGTGGAGTGCTGGCACCGGCGCTGCTCATGCAGGGGCTGGCGCGGACTGCGGCCGCCGATGCCTCGCTGCTGCTGAACCTGGAGGCACTGGCCACGATGGGCATCGCCTGGATCGTGTATCGCGAGAACGTCGATCGCCGCCTGCTGCTCGGCGCACTGGCCATCCTCGCCGGCGCGGTATCCCTTTCCTGGCAGGGCACGTCGCTCCACGCCACCGGCGGCACGTGGTTCATCGCGGGCGCCTGTCTGGCATGGGGAGCGGACAACAATCTCACGCGCGGCCTGGCCAGGCGCGATCCACTGCAGATCGCCGCCATCAAGGGACTGGTCGCCGGCATCGTGAACCTGGCGCTCGCACGCTTGCTGCACGCCGGGTTGCCCGGCGCCGCGCAGGCGGGTGCGGCAGCGACCGTGGGGTTCCTGGGGTATGGCGTCAGCCTGGTGCTGTTCGTGCTCGGGCTGCGCCACGTGGGCACGGCGCGCACCGCGGCCTACTTTTCCATCGCGCCTTTCGTCGGCGCGCTGCTGGCCGTGCCGCTGCTGTCGGAACCCGTCACGGCGCGGTTGCTGGTGGCCGGCGCGCTCATGGCCTGCGGCCTGTGGCTGCATCTGGCCGAGCGCCATGAGCACGCGCATCACCACCCGGCGCTGGACCATGAGCATCGCCATACCCACGATGAGCATCACCGGCATGCCCACGGGACGCAGGATCCGCCCGGCGAGCCTCATTCGCACCGGCATCATCACGAGCCGGTTACCCATCGGCACGCGCACTATCCGGATCTGCACCACCGGCACGATCATTGAGGAATCGCAGAGCCGCCGCCGGCGGCGCGAAAGTAGTAACCTGAGCGGGCGTTTCCTTCCGGAGTACTCATCTGGCCGTCAGGACCATACTGCGCATGGGCGATGCGCTGCTGCTGCGCCGCGCGGCGGAAGTCGCGCAGTTCGACACGCCCGAACTGCATGGGCTGGTGCACGACATGGAAGACACCATGCAGGCCGCCGGCGGCGCCGGCCTCGCCGCGCCGCAGATCGGCGTGTCGCAGCGCGTGGTGGTGTTCGGCTTCGTGCACAATGATCGCTACCCGGATGCGCCCGCCGTGCCGAAGACCGTGCTGGTCAATCCCGTGCTCACGCCGCTGGATGCCGAAGAAGAGGCGGGCTGGGAAGGCTGCCTTTCCGTGCCCGGCATGCGCGGCCTGGTGCCGCGCTGGAAACGCCTGCGCTACCAGGGGCACGACCAGTTCGGCGCGCCCATCGACCGCACCGTGGAAGGTTTCCACGCGCGCGTCGTGCAGCACGAGGTGGATCACCAGGATGGCATCCTCTACCCGATGCGTATGCGCGACCTGTCGAAGTTCGGCTTCCAGGACGTGCTGTTCCCGGGCCAGCAGCTCGCGGACGACTGACTTTCCGGAGGCGAGGCGGGGCGCCTGCCGAACGGCTAACATCCGCGCATGGAAAAATTCGATGTCGTGGTGATCGGCACCGGGCCGGCCGGGGAGGGCGCGGCCATGATGCTGGCCAAGAACCATCGCAGCGTGGCGGTGGTGGAGCGCTACGCCGAGGTCGGCGGTGGCTGCACGCACTGGGGCACCATCCCCAGCAAGGCACTGCGCCATGCGGTCAAGACCCTCGGCGACGTGCGGGGCAATCCGCTGCTGGGCAGGCTGGCCGCGGGCATCAACGTCACGCTGCCGCAGCTGCTGTCACAGGCCGAAGGCGTCATCGAGGCGCAGGTGCAGATGCGACGGCGCTTCTACGAGCGCAACCGCGTGCCGGTGCTGGCCGGCGCCGCCCGGTTCGTGGACGGCCACACGCTGGAGGTGGCCCAGCCGGCCGGCGAGGCGCTGCGGGTGCAGGCGGAACACGTCGTCATCGCCACCGGTTCGCGGCCCTACCATCCGCCGGGGCTGGATTTCGTGCATCCGCGCGTGCTCGACAGCGACAGCGTGCTGCGCTACACCGACACGCCTTTCAACATCACCATCTACGGCGCCGGTGTCATCGGCTGCGAGTACGCCTCGATCTTCCTGAACCTCGGCGTGAAGGTCACGCTGGTCAACACGCACGACCGGCTGCTGTCGTTCATGGACGAGGAAATCGCCGAGGCGCTGTCCTACCACCTGCGCGACCAGGGTTGCATCATCCGCCACAGCGAGCAGTTCGATCACCTGGAGGCGCGCGCCAGCGACGTGGTGCTGCACCTGAAGTCCGGGCGCAGCATCAAGTCCGACGTGCTGCTGTGGGCCAATGGCCGCACCGGCAATACCGATGACATGAATCTCGCGGCGGTCGGCCTCGCGGCCGACCAGCGCGGCCAGCTGGCGGTGAACGCGCAGTACCAGACGGCCGTGCCGCATATCTACGCCGCCGGCGATGTCATCGGCCCGCCGGCGCTGGCCAGCGCCGCCTACCAGCAGGGCGGCGCGGTGGGCCGGCACATCCTCGACGGCGCGGTGCCGGCGCGGCGGGCAGAGCTGATTCCCAGCGGCATCTATACCATTCCGGAAATTTCCTCGGTGGGGCGGACCGAGAAACAGTTGCAGGAGGCCGGCATTCCCTACGAGATCGGCCACACGCAGTTCAAGAGCCTGGCCCGCGCGCAGATGACCGCGCAGCCGGTGGGCATGCTGAAGATCCTGTTCCACGCGAAGACGCTCGAGGTGCTGGGCGTGCACTGCTTCGGCGACAACGCTTCGGAGATCGTGCACATCGGGCAGACGGTGATGGCGAGCCGCGACATCAACAGCCTGCGCTACTTCATCGACACCACGTTCAATTACCCGACGATGGCCGAGGGCTACCGCATCGCGGCCTACAACGGCCTGAACCGGCTGGCCTGATGAGCGAGAACCCGAAGGACCGGCCCAAGGGCACCTCGCTGCGGCCATTGAAGGCGCTGTGGCCGTTCCTGCGGCCGTATCGCGGCACGCTTTTCGCGTCGATGGCGGCGCTGGTGGTGGCGTCCGGCGCGCTGATGGGACTGGTCGTCGCGGCGCGCTATGTGATCGATCGCGGCATGGCGACCGGCAGTGCCAGCACCGTGAACCGTTATTTCCTGGCCTTCCTTGGCGCCGCGGCGCTGATGGGCCTGTTCGCGGCGCTGCGCTTCTACCTCGTCAGCTGGCTCGGGGAACGCGTCATCGCGGACATCCGCGCCAGGGTCTACGAGCGCGTGCTGGCCATGGACCTCACCTTCTTCGAGGTGACGCGCACGGGCGAGGTGCTGTCGCGGCTGACCACGGATACCACGCTGGTGCAGTCCATGGCCGGTGTCAACATCTCGATCACGCTGCGCTCGATGCTGAACGTGATCGGCGCGCTGGTGATGATGGCGGTGACCAGCGCGAAGCTGATGGGCGTGATGGTGGTGGTGATACCGCTGATCATGCTGCCGCTGTTCACCGTGGGCCGGCGCGTGCGCGG